>JAHYYL010000004.1:14611-18198 GCA_019424965.1 Collinsella sp. | reverse complement strand
ATAACCCCATGCTGCCCGATATCAAGACGAGGTTTCCGTTGGCCTATTCGATGGCGGCCGGCACCTCGCAGGTACTCGAGCGTCATTTTGGCAGCCAGCCCTCTGATGAGGAGCTCGGCTACATCGCCATGGCATTTGCCCTGGCCCTCGAGCAGCAAGCCGACCAGCCGCGTCGCAAACGCATCCTGATCGTGTGCGCCTCGGGAGCGGGAAGCGCCCGTATGCTCGAGCACCAGTACCGCAAGCAGTTTGGTATGTATATCGAGTCGATTGAGACATGCGACGTCGCCCGCGTGGGAACGCTCGACTTTTCGCACATCGACTACGTGTTCACAACGGTGCCGCTCAACGTCAAGTTGCCTGTGCCCGTCCGCGAGGTCGATTTCTTCTTGGAGACGAGCGATGTCAACGCTATCCGCAAGGTGCTGAGTGATGACGCTGCGCAATCGGACTCCCTGAGCGCTTTCTTTAGCCGTGCCCTGTTCTTCAACCGCGTTGAGGCGTCGTCGAAGCAGGCCGTTCTCCGATATCTCTCCGAGCGCGCCGTCGAGAGCGGCCGTGTCGATGCCCAGTTTGCCCAAGAGGTTGCCGAGCGCGAGAGCGCGAGTGCCACCTCGTTTGGCAATGGGGTGGCCATGCCCCATGGGATGCATCCTTTGAGCGCCGAGGCCTTTGTTACCGTGGGCCTGCTCGAACATCCCATTCTTTGGGACGAATACGGCCATGAGGTCGATATCGTCTTTATGGTGTCGTTTGCCCGGTCGGGCGGCGATGAGGCGCGGATCTTGAGCTCGCTGCTCGCTGAGATCTTTATGGACCGCCAGGGGGTCGAGCGCTTACGCGAGCGCCGGTCCTGGCATGAGCTGATGGCGCTTGTGCAAGCGCATACGGCTTAAGACTTCTTTTGTCGATGACCCTGTCAATCTACCTGCAATAAACCTCGAGGATTGCGGGCGGGAGATAGGTGTTTCGAATATTCAAGTACAAACCAAACATCACGGGAGAGGAGATCGTTATGGACGATCAGGGAACCGAGATGGTTTCGTTTCAGCTGGTCGCTGCAGCGGGAGAGGCACGCAGCCTTGCCTTCGAAGCCCTTGAAAAGGCAAAGGCGGGGGATTTTGACGCTGCCGCCAAACTCATGAAGCAGTCAAAGGATGCGGGAATCAAGGCTCACCACATCCAAACGCAGCTGCTTTCGACCGAGGCGGCGGGCGAGCATCTGTCGGTGGATGTGTTGCTGGTCCATGCTCAGGACCACCTCATGTGCTCCATGCTTGCTCAGGAGCTCGTGCAGGAGCTGATCTGCCTGTATGAGCGCACTGCAGTCAAGAACGCCTAACGGCGTGCGGCGACTATCCAACCAATCAATGCGAAGGGAATCCCTTATGAAGATCCTTCTTGTTTGCGCAGCTGGCCTGTCTACAAGCATTCTGATGAAGAAACTTGAGAAATACGCGGAGCAAAACGGCATCGAGCTCGATATCGATGCGGTGGGTATCGGCGAGTATCAGGAGACCTGCGCCGATTATGACGTGCTGCTCTTGGGGCCGCAGGTGTCCTACCAGCTCAACACCGTCAAGCAGGGGAGCGGTAAGCCGACCGCGGTCATCCCCGCACAGGACTACGGCATGGGCAACGCCGCCAACGTGCTGGCACTCGCCCAGTCGCTGTTGGGCTAGGAGGCGACCATGGAAAAGTTCATGACCCTGCTTCAGGAAAAACTGACCCCTATTGCCAATTTCTGCGGCACCGAGCGCCACTTTGCCTCCATGCAAAAGGGCTTTATGAGCGCGATCAGCTTCATCTTGGTCTCTGCCGTCTTTATGATCATCGCCAACCCGCCGGTCACGGCCGACCTGGTGGCGCAGGGCGGGTTCTGGTCCGTCTTTGGCCCTTGGCTCGATTTTGCCACGGCCAATAAGCTCACGCTGCTCATCCCGTTCAACATGACGATGGGCATACTGTCGGTGATCGTGACGTTCGCAATCGCCTATAACCTGGCGGGCACCTACAAGATGCCCAAGCTTAACGCCGGTATGACCTCGCTGGTGATGTTCCTGATCGCCGCGGCGCCGTCGTCCTACTACCAGCTTGCCGACGAGTCCGTGCTCCAGGCGGTCCCCTGCACCTATCTGGGTGCGCAGGGCCTGTTTACCGCCATCATCGTTGCCCTGGTCTCCGTCGAGGCCACGCGCTTCTGCCAGACCAAGGGCATCACCATCAAGATGCCCGATGGCGTGCCGCCGTTTTTGTCCGAAACCTTTGGCGCCATCGTGCCTATGCTCGCCAACATCCTCATCTTCTTTGGTGGCAACCTGCTGATCCAGATGATTGATCCCACGCTGTCCATCCCCTCGGTTATCGAGAAGCTGCTCGCTGCCCCGCTTTCCGTCGCAGTTGACTCTGTGCCCGGCGCACTGCTTATCTGCTTCATGACGCTGCTGTTTTGGTGCTTTGGCGTCCACGGCAACATGATCGTGATGCCCATCACCGCCCCGGTCACGCTTGCCGCCTTTGCTGCCAACGCCTCGCTCTACGCTGCTGGGCAGCCGCTTGAGTTCCACCCGGTACTCATGTCGATGGTCATCAACCTCATCGGCGGCACGGGCAATACGTTCTCTTTTGTGGCGCTCTGCGCGTTTAAGGCAAAGTCGCAGCAGCTCAAGGCATTTGGCAAGGCATCGATCGTGCCGAGCTTCTTCCGTATCTCCGAGCCCGCGATCTTTGGCGCACCCATCATCTTCAACCCGATCCTCATGATTCCGTTTGTGCTGGGCGGTATGATTTCGGCCCTGCTGTATTGGGGTGCAATCTCACTGGGTCTTGTCTCTAACTTCTACATCTTGGTGAGCGGCACGTTCCCCATCTTCGTTCAGGGCTTTATCCAGTGCCTCGACCCGCGTATCTGGGTATTTACGATCGTTTTGATCGTGGTCATGGCTGTGGTCTGGTACCCGTTCTTTAAGGTGTACGACAACCAGCTCCTGGCACAGGAGCAGGAGAACGCCGCGGCAGCTTCTGCCAAGGATACTGAGTAGCATGGGTTACTTTGACAGAACGTCTGCTGCCGGTATGCCCGAGGGCTTTTTGTGGGGCGGCGCGCTCGCTGCCAACCAGGCCGAAGGGGGCTGGAACGAGGGCGGCCGCGGTATGTCGCACTCCGACCTGATTCCACAGGGTCCCGACCGCTGGGATGTGATGTTTGGCAGGCAAAAGCCCGTGGATGATCCGGACAGGCTGTATCCATGCCGTTGGGGCAACGACTTCTTCCATCATTGGCGCGAGGACGTCGAGTTCTTTGCCGAGATGGGCTTTAAGTGCCTGCGTCTTTCAATTTGTTGGAGCCGTATTTTTCCCACAGGGATGGAGGCCGAGCCCAACGGTGAGGGCTTGGAGTTTTACCGTCAGGTATTCGAGGCGCTGCGCGAGCACGGAATCGAGCCGCTCGTGACGCTGTCGCACTACGACTATCCGTTGGCTCTGGTCGAGCGTTATGGTGGATGGCAAAGCCGAGAGATGATCGAGCGGTATGCGCACTACGTCGAGACCGTCGGACGTGCGTACCAGGGCCTCGTGCGTTATTG
>JAHYYL010000004.1:0-14601 GCA_019424965.1 Collinsella sp. | reverse complement strand
CACCTTCAACGAGATCAACAGCGTGGCGCTGTCCTATCTCAACGCGGGCGTCACGCTCGAGGATGAGCGTGACCGTGCAGCCGTGACCGCGGCGTTCTCGCACCATATGTTTATGGCGAGCGCTCGCGCTGTCGAGATCCTGCACAAGATCGATCCCGCAAACAAGGTGGGTTGCATGATCGCTGCCGGTGCGACCTATCCGTACCGTTGTGCGCCCGAGGACGTATGGCTTGCGTATGAGGAGGACCGCGGCCGCTACTTCTACACTGACGTGATGGCTGCGGGCGCCTATCCTACTTGGAAGCTGCGTGCGCTCGAGAAAGAGGGTGTTCACGTGCCCTTTGAGCCGGGCGATGCGGAGTATCTGGCCGAGCATACCGTCGACTTCATTTCGTTCTCGTACTATTGCTCGCGCTTGGTGTGCGCCGATGACCAGGTGATCGCTGAGAAGGCGGAGGGCAACGTGTTCCCGACGCTGCGCAATCCGTACCTCAAGGATAAAGAGACTGCCTGGAAATGGCAGATCGATGCGCTGGGTTTGCGCGTGACGCTTGCCGGCTACCACGATCGTTACCATCTTCCGCTCTTTATCGCCGAGAACGGTGTGGGCGGACTCGATGCGCTGGAAGACGGCAAAGTCCACGATGCGTATCATATTGATTACCTGCGCAGGCATATTCTTGCGCTGCGCGATGCAATTGTCGAGGACGGTGTTGACCTGATGGGATACACGCCGTGGGGCTGTATCGATTTGGTGTCGGCCTCGACGGGGCAGATGAAGAAGCGCTATGGCTTTGTTTATGTCGATGCCGATGATACGGGCAAAGGCACGTTCGATCGCTACCGAAAGGACAGCTTCTGCTGGTATCAAAAGGTCATTGCATCAAATGGCGAGGACTTGAGTTAACCCTTGCAAGCCTGCTGCCCCCGTGGCCCGTTTCGGCCGCGGGGGCTTTTGTTATTGAGGCGGCTGTTCATGAGGAGCATTGCAGGCTGCGGAAACCCGGCACTTGGGGACGTTCCTTTCCTGCCGGCAGTTTGGGACAGTCCTTAAAGGCCGCATCGATCAACTGCGGAAAGCACATCCCAGAATGAGCGTCCAACATGGGGTGCGGTTTCCCTTGAGGCCCTCAATCGGAAAATGCATCCCGGATTTTTGTCGAAAAGCGGTCCCTAGTTTCCCAAACGGGCCGCTAACGGAAAGCGCATCCCGCTATTGGGCCCCAAAGCAGGATGCGCTTTCCGTGCTGGCAGTTCCAAGCAGTTCGGGATGGCCCTTTTCGTCTGCTCTCGGCCGGCGTCCGTAAGACTGTCCTCGACGACCACTCATTTAAGTCTGTCCCCAATGAGTGCCCAATGACTAGTAGTAGGCCCACATGGCTTCGACTTCGTTGAGGACCTCTACGACGCCCCAGCGGCGGGCGCTGCGGCTGGCCGAGTTGGGATCGAAGACTTCAATCTGGTCGGCGTCGTCAATACCGTAAAGTACAATGTAGTGGCCCACGTTGGTAAAGGTGCCCGGCCGAACGGCGGCGATGACGGGCGCTCCCGAACGCAGCACCTGAGTCATCGAGTCGCGATCGTTATGAAGCTCCGTTCCGTTAAGTCCCAACTGCCACGCACCGCTCGTCATAAACGACCATTCGGTTGCACCGGTGGGGGCGTAATTGCCTGCCTCGGAAAGCGCGCACATATCGACGGGAGTCATATCGGTGCGTCCCGTCTTAAAGATATAGACCATGGTGAGGCACGTAGGCCCGCAAGCATTTTGGCGGATGGTACCGCCGGCGTAAGGCAGCTCCGACCATGCAGGGTCGATCTGATAGATATGGGGCATCGTGCCGGCTTGCCATTGCGAGCGCGGGGTCGAAAAGGCGAAAGAATAACCGGGCGCGACGGGGGCCTTGAGCAGCTTGTCCTCGGCGGTGGGCTCGAGACCGGCCGAGCCGTGGGACATACAGGAGCTCATAAGCACAAAGACCAGACAGATGAGGATAGAGCACAGTGCGAGGCAAAGCCGACGAGCCGGCAGGGCGGGGGCATTCACGAACGATGTCGAGCGGTAGGGCTTGCCGTCGCGTCCGCCTTGGGGATGCGAAAAGAAGCGGTTGATATGGCTTCCGGGCTGACGTGCGCCGTTGCGGCGCAGTTGCGGAACCTCGGCTTGGCGCTGTCGAGTGCGCGCGCCCAAGCGGCTATCTTGCTGTGCGCTTGTGCCCGTGCTCGGACGGCCACTCTGCCGTGTTCTGTTTGTCTGCTGCCGAGACGAAGGCTTGGGTTGCTCTTGAGGGCGTTGCGGATTGCTGCTCGTGGCACTTCTGGGCGTCGGCGTGGTACGCCCGGCAAGGCGAACGTTTCGCTGCCGTTCGCCGTCATTGTATTCGTATGCCATTTGTACCGCCTCGTCTCATGTATAACCCGTCCATCCTACAAAAAAGACGTGCAGCAAATGAGGACATACGCCAAAACCTCGGTAAGCGGCATGGACGGGAGCGAGCCTGGCGCCATAAAACGACGCCCTCCGCGAGCGATTGAATCGCGCCATCAAAACGGACGCTCGCACCGAGTGACGCCCCTCGCCGTTCGTCCCAAAAACGGCGCCGTTCGTTTTGCAGTTCTGCCTTCGGTCGAGCCACAAGCGGCGCTGCTGTGCCAAGGCCGTATCTTAAAGCCACGAAATAAAAGCGCGCGGCAAAACAGACCGCGCAAGGGGTGACGCCAAAGAGGCGTCAATAAGGAAAGGAGGGGAACAATGGCGGACAAGAACGCAGAAGTTGCAGTCGAAGGTAACGGTGGCATGAAGAAAACGCTTTCGCTCTGGAACTTCTTCACCATCGGTTTCGGTGCCATCATCGGTACCGGTTGGGTTCTGCAGGTCGGCGACTGGATGGTCGTGGGCGGCGGTCCCGTTCCCGCTATGATCGCATTCCTCTTGGGTGCAATCTTCCTCGTGCCCGTCGGAGCTGTTTTCGGTGAGCTCACGGCTGCTATCCCCATCTCGGGCGGCATCGTCGAGTATGTCGATCGTAGCTTTGGCCGTACGCTGAGCTACATCACCGGTTGGCTCCTGGCCCTGGGCAACGGTATCCTGTGCCCGTGGGAGGCAATCGCCATCTCGACCCTCGTGTCCGAGATGTTCGGCAGCCTGCCCGGTCTTGAGTGGCTGCGTGCCGTCAAGCTTTATACCATCCTGGGCGCCGACGTTTACCTGTTCCCGACGCTGATCGCGCTCGGCTTTGCAGTCTACGTCATCTTCCTCAACTTCCGCGGTGCCAGCTCGGCCGCCAAGCTCCAGGCCTTCCTGACCAAGGCCCTGCTCTGCGGCATGCTGCTCGCCATGGGCGTCTCGCTGTTCACCGGTTCGCCGGAACACGCCATGCCCGTGTTCTCCCAGGTCACCGGCGCTGGCGGCGGCAAGCCCGCTACCGAGGGCACCAGCCTGTTCGCCGGCATCGTGTCGGTCCTGGTTCTGACCCCGTTCTTCTACGCCGGTTTCGACACCATTCCTCAGCAGGCTGAGGAAGCAGCCGAGGGCCTCAACTGGAACAAGTTCGGCAAGATCATCTCCCTAGCCCTGCTGGCCGCAGGCGGCTTCTACATGGTCTGCATCTACTCGTTCGGCACCATCCTCGACTGGCATGAGTTTGTTAAGAGCCCGGTTCCCGCGCTTGCCTGCCTCAAGGGCATCAACATGCTTCTGTACCTGGCCATGCTCGTAATCGCCACGCTTGGACCCATGGGCCCGATGAACTCCTTCTACGGCGCCACGAGCCGCATCATGCTTGCCATGGGCCGCAAGGGCCAGCTGCCCGAGAAATTCGCCGAGGTCGATCCCAAGTCCGGCGCTCCCAAGCTCGCCTGCGTCGTCCTGGGCGTCATCACCGTCATCGGTCCGTTCCTGGGCAAGAACATGCTCATTCCTCTGACCAACGTGTCGGCCCTCGCCTTCATCTTCTCCTGCGGCATGGTCGCCCTCGCTTGCCTGCGCATGCGCTTCACCGAGCCCGACCTGCCTCGTCCCTACGAGGTGCCCGGCGGCAAGTTTGGCATCTGCCTCGCTGTCGCTGCCTGCGCCGTCATCATCGGCCTGCTCGTGATCCCGTTCTCTCCCGCCTCCCTCAACATGGTGGAGTGGAGCATCGTGATCGGCTGGCTGGCCATTGGCCTGGCCCTCATGGCCTTCACCAATTCCCGCAAAAAGTAACGCCTAGCCGGGGCGGATCGGGTGCGCGGGATCCTCTCTCCCGCGCACCGAACCCGGCACCACTTGGGTAGTTTTGTGAGGCCTTAACCCAACACGGCCTCGCCCACTATATGGATCCATAAGGAGGAACCATGTCCACTAAGTATGCAATCGTTGGCGGCAAGCTCATCGACGGTACCGGTGCCGAGCCGGTCGAGAACTCCCTCGTTCTCGTCGACGACAACGGCAAGATCGAGTACGCCGGCACTATGCAGGACCTTCCCGAGGGCGTTGAGGTTATCGACGCCGCCGGCAAGACCGTCCTTCCCGGCCTGATCGACACCCACCTGCACTTCTCGGGCAACCTGACCGACGATGACACCGATTGGGTCATGCAGCCGCTCCTCGAGAAGCAGGCCGTCGCCGTCAAGCAGGCCTACGACTGCCTCACCCACGGCCTCACCACCGTCTGCGAGATCGGCCGCTTTGGTATCCAGATCCGTGACTGCATCGACAAGGGCGTCTTTAAGGGCCCGCGCGTTCTGGCCACCGGTCTGGGCTTCTGCCGCGTTGCCGGCCACGGTGACTCCCACCACTGCACCCAGGAGCTCAACAAGGAATCCCACCCCTGGGGCGACCAGGTCGACGGTCCTTGGGATCTGCGCAAGGCCGTCCGTCGTCGCCTGCGTGAGAACCCCGATGCCATCAAGATCTGGGCTACCGGTGGCGGCATCTGGCGCTGGGACTCCGGTCGCGACCAGCACTATTGCTCCGAGGAGATCCAGGCCGTGGTCGAAGAGGCAAAGATGGTCGGCATCCCCGTGTGGAGCCACTGCTACAACAACCACGCCGCTGCCTACGATTCCGTTCGCTTTGGCTGCGAGCAGCTGATTCACGGCTTCGATATCGATGAGCGCACCATGGACCTCATGGCCGAGCAGGGCACCTTCTTCACCCCGACGATCGCCTTCCTGCCCACCTGGTACGCCACCTATCCGCCCGTCTACGTCCCCGAGCTGCACGACAAGTACGAGGGCACCCTGGTCGAGAAGGAGCTGCAGCGCAACTACGACTGCCTGCGCGAGGCCAAGAAGCGCGGCGTCGTCATGACGATCGGCTCCGACTCCTTCTCCTTCGTCACCCCGTACGGCACCTGCTCCATCGAGGAGATGTACGAGTTCGTCGACAAGATCGGCTTCACTCCGGTCGAGACCATCACCTGCGCCACCCTCAACGGTGCCAAGATGTGCCACATCGAGGACGAGACCGGTTCCATCGAGGCCGGCAAGTGCGCCGACCTGCTGGTTGTCAACGGTGACGTCGCCGCCGACATCCACGTGCTCAACACCGACAACATGGACGTCATCATGAAGGACGGCTGGATCGTCGAGGCCGGCACTTTTGGTGAGGCTAACAAATACAGCGCCTAAGATACCGTTTGTCGATGGCTTGATGTAAAACACAGTTTTTGATTGCATAATGCAATGGAGAGGGTCGCTTGCGGCCCTCTCCATTGCTATGGGTGCTACGGACAAGAGGGGATGACGGTGGATTTAAACAGGCTGATTCTGGGCAAGAGCTACAACTCTACCAAGGTCTTTCGTACGGCCCAGCATGTGGTTCAGGCCATCCTGCTCGGTATTGTCGTTCCGGCGCTTATCCTGCTGCTTATCTGGGATTTAACCGATAATCCCAATCCCGTTCCGGGCGTTGTCGTTATTGCCGGCCTGGTCATGCTGTGCTTCTTTTTCTCGTATGTCTTTGTGGTCCCCGACGACCTCACATCGAGTGCAACCGACCGTACACTCGCCATTGCATCTAAAATATTCGCCTACACGTCGCGCGGCCTTACGCCCGAAGCGGCACTGGGTGCTTCCAAAATCATCCTGTCCGAGACCATCGCGTCGGCCATCTGCTTTACCGACGGCAAACAGGTGTTGGCAAGTTGGGGCGAGGATTCGACAAAGTGTCCCGCCGGCACCCCGGTTGTGCTCAAGACCACACTCAACGTGATCGAGTCCGGCGAACAGAGTGTATTTTCGCGTGACGCCTCCAATGAGACGGGCGGCTATTTTCCCCGTCTGCGCGCCGGCATTGTCGCGCCACTGACCGTGCGCGGGCATTGCGTGGGCACGCTCGAGCTGTATTACCCCCGCCTGAGCAGCATCGATATGCGCCAGACGGCGTTGGCCTCGGGCTTTGCCGATCTCATTTCCACGCAGCTCGCCAGCTTTGAGCTCGAGCGCCAGGACGAGCTCACGGCCCGCGTGGAGCTTCGCGCCCTGCAGTCGCAGGTCGACCCGCATTTTCTATTCAATACCATCAGCACCATCGTGTCGCTCGTTCGAACCGAGCCCGACAAGGCACGATCGCTGCTGATCGACTTCTCCAACTACTATCGTCAGACGCTTTCTGACTCCGATACGCTCACCACGCTCGAGCACGAGGTGGAACAGGGCACTCGTTATATCAATCTTATGCAGGCCCGGTATGGCGACGGCCGTCTGCGCGTCTCGGTCGACATCGACTTTGAGGTGCGCGACAGCCTGGTACCGCCGTTTATCTTGCAGCCGCTGCTCGAAAACTGTATCAAGCACGCGCAGCGCGAGACCGAGCCGCTTTCTATTCGTGTTAGGGCTTTCGAGACCGATGACGGTTTGGAGATCATCGTCGAAGACGACGGCATCGGTATGAGCGAAGAAGTCTGCGCGCATCTGTTTGAGCAGCATCGCCGAGAGGAGCCCGAGAGCATTACCGCCGACGGCTCCGTCAAGCGAGGTTGCGGCCTGGCGCTCTTCAACGTGCTTCAGCGCATCCATTTCTTTTACGGAGAAGATTCCGGCATGCGCGTGAAGTCCCAGGAGGGCGTGGGAACGCAGGTCATCGTTGAGTTGAACGGCGAGCCGCATGAGCCGGCGCCGCTAACGGTGTAGCACGCGGTTGGATTGAGAGAAAAAGAGGGGAAGCGCATATGTCCGAAGGCTGGAACATCCTGGTGGTTGATGATGAGCCTCCAATTAGGGCTGAGCTACGCTATCTGTTGGAAAAGGATATGCGTGTGGGCCAGATTGCCGAGGCGGGCAATGTTACCGAAGCCGTGGAGTCGATTCTGTCGAACAAGCCCGACGTGCTGTTTTTAGACATTACCATGCCCGGTCGCTCGGGAATTGAGCTTGCCGAGACGCTGCAGAACCTAAAGACGCCGCCGGTCGTGGTGTTTGTGACGGCATTTGCCGAGTACGCGGCCGATGCCTATAACCTCGATGCCGTCGATTACGTCGTCAAACCGGTCGAGGATGCCCGCCTGTCAAAGGCACTCGACAAGATCGAGACTGCTCTGGGTGCTCGCCGTGTCGTCCATGCTCCGCGCCAGCCTTTGCGCCTGACGGTGGATCGCGGGGGCAAAAGGGTGTTCATTCCCGTGGCGGATGTCTGCTACTTTGAGGCGCGCGCCGATTTTTGCAATGCGGTCTGTGCCGAGGGAACATACCTGATCAATGAGTCGATTTCCTCGCTCGAGCGGCGTCTGGCCTCCGAGGGTTTTATTCGTGTCCACCGCAGTTATCTGGTCAATTTGGAAGACGTGCATAATGTCGAGATCGGCTCCACGGGCCTGATGGAGCTCAGGCTCGACCGCGTGAGCTCGACGGTGCCCGTGTCCCGCCGTCGCGCTGCCGAGGTCAAGGCGCACTTGGGACTTGCGTAGGCGGTCTGCATGCCATCGTTTATCGCCGCAGGTTTGGCATGACCGCACGGTGGGCATAATGGGTGACATCGAATGAAATCGAAAGGATCATTATGCCCGCGCTCATTACGCATCATCTGTTTGGCGAAGAAAGTATCGACCGTCTTCCGCAGGGCGTTATCACGTCCGACGAGGAGCGCATCGCCTTTATCCTGGGAAACCAAGGTCCCGACCCGTTTTTCTTCCACATGCTCACGCCGCGCATTTCCGACTGTACGTTGCTTGCTCAGGTCATGCACCGCTCGCGCATGTCGCGCCAGTTCTCATGCCTGCGCGACGGCGTGTCGCACCTGCAGCCGCGCGACGCCAATCTGGGCCGCGCCTTTGCGCTGGGCCTGCTGTCGCACTATGTGCTCGACCGCAATGCCCACCCCTTTGTCTACGAGCAGCAGTTTGGCATTGTTGAGTCCGACCCCGAGCTCGAGGCTTCGGGCAGTCAAGTTCACGCCGTGCTCGAAAGCGACCTGGACGTGCTGATGCTGCAGCTTAAACGTGACGGGGCCACGGTCGAGGATTATCCGCCGGCGGGCGAGATCGTCACCACCGACCGCATCAATCGCGTGGCCGGTGTGCTGATGAGCTACGTCGCCGGGCGCGTGTACGGTATCGACATCCCGGCGGGGGAGTACGCCGGCGCCGTAGCCGACATGCAGCTGCTCTACCGCACTATCGAGCCGGCCGGTTCGGCCAAGACGCGCGCGATTGCCCTGCTCGAGGGCTTGGTGCACGATTATTCGCTGCTCGACGGCCTTGCGCACCGTGTGACGACCGAGCTGCCCGAGCGTACCGGCAACCTGGGCCACTTGGCATGGAAGAACCCCTTTACTGACGAGGTCTCGAACGAGAGTTTCCCCGAGGTCTTTGACCGCGCGCTGGTCGATTACGAGTGCACGGTCGCCCGCTTTATCGAGACCGGCGATATGGAAGCCGTGACCGGTCACGTCAACTACAGCGGCCGCGTGCTCGGTGCCGACGAGGAGTTCGACCGCGAGGAATAGGGTCCGTGCCTGTCCCTTTGCCGAATCCTTACCGGTGCCTCTGTGCAATTGGGGTACGATGAACTAACTGTATATCGGGCGAATACGAAGGGGCCCTGTCCATGAAATACACCAAGCTCGAGCGTAACTGGGTTATGTACGATGTGGGCAACTCGGCCCTCGTGCTGCTCAATACCTCGGTGGTGCCCATCTACTTTAACGCCATCAATACCGGTGCTTCCTCGGCAGACCTGGTGGTCGCCTGGGGCAACGCGCAGACGATTGCCTCGCTAGTCATTGCCATGCTCATGCCCATTCTGGGCGCGCTTGCCGATTACGCCGGCAACAAGATCAAGTTCTTCTTGGGCTTCTTCCTCACGGGCCTGGTCCTTTGCCTGGCGCAGGCTATCCCCATGTCCGCCATGGCATTTTTGACCGTGTACGTGCTGTGCACCATCGGCCTTAACTCTTCTATGACGTTCTACGACGCCATGCTGCCCGACATTACCACCGACGAGCGCATGGACGCCGTGTCCAGCTCGGGCTATGCCTGGGGCTACATCGGTTCCACCGTGCCGTTCATCATCTGCCTGGCGCTTATCATGGGTGGCCCCGCTCTTGGCGTCCCCACCATGCTGGCAACGCGTCTGTCGTTTATCATCACCGGTGCCTGGTGGCTCATCTTTACCCTGCCGCTCATTCGCACCTATAAGCAAAAGTACGGTCGCGAGCGCGGTCCCCAGGACACCATCGGCCACATCGTGGGCGGCGTGTTCTCCGAGGTCGGACATACCATGCGCGAAATCGCCCACAACAAGACCGTGCTGGTCTACATGATCGCGTTCTTCTTCTACATCGATGGTGTGCACACGGTCATTTCCATGGCAACCAGCTACGGCTCGGCTCTGGGTATCGATTCGACCCAGCTGGTGCTGGCGCTGCTCGTCACGCAGTTTGTGGCCTTTCCGTCCGCCATCATCTACGGCAAGCTCGCCGGACGCGCGGGCACGCTCAACATGATTCTGGTGGCGGTCGCCGCCTACATGGGCATTGTGCTGTTCGCCGCGTTCTTCCTAAAGACCGCCTTTGAGTTCTGGGTGCTTGCCATTATGGTCGGCCTGTTCCAGGGCGGCGTGCAAGCGCTCAGCCGTAGCTACTTTGGCCGCATTATCCCTAAAGAAAAATCCAACGAGTACTATGGCTTCTTTGACATCTTTGGTCGTTATGCAAGCGTCATGGGCACCTTCCTGGTGTCGGTTGTCACCTCGCTGACCGGCAACCCGTCGCTGGGCGTCCTTTCTATTGGCGTTCTGCTGGTTGTTGGCTTTGTGCTGCTGGTCCGTCTGTCCCGCATGGCTCAGGCGGCGGCGTAAGGCAACCGGGCTCAGTACAGCAATTGTGCCTATCTGCAGTACTCTTTTGGAAGTAGCCGCATAAATCATTCTGACTTCCGAGCAATGTTTAGCCCAAGTGGGTATGATGGAATCAGCTAGGTCGCGGGGCGTCGCCTGTGTTTGGCGGCGTCCCGTTTTTGTGTTGCAGGGAGGGTAAGGCATGAACGCCACGGTCGTGATTCCAACGTATTGGGCGGGCGATGACGCTCGCGCAAACGCCCCTGGCACCTATGACCATTCGACACGACTCAACGCCGATAATCCCGAACTCGACCGCTGCCTGGCCTCGCTTGAACAGGTGCGCGACATCCCGCGCATCATCCTTTTGGTGGTCTGTCCCGTTTCTGCTACAGCCGATGTGTCGCTGCGCGTGCACGAGATTGTCGACGCGCATCCCACGCTCAAGGTCACCGTTGTCACCAACACCCAGGCCTCGCGCATCGCAGACCGGGTTGCTCAGATCGCGCCTAAGGGTTCGGGCGAGTGCGTGAGCCTGCGAGGCTACGGTGCCATCCGCAACATGGGGCTAGCTTGTGCCGCTGTGCTGGGGCATGACGCGGTTATCTTTTTGGATGACGATGAGACTGTCATCGACGCCGACTTTATGAAGCGCGCGACCTATGCGTTGGGGCAGCAGACGCGTCAGGGCTTGCCGATCTTGGTCAAGAGCGGCTATTTCTACGATCGCGACGGCTCGCCGCTGGCTCCCACGGACAAGGCGGGCATCTGCCATCGTTGGTGGACCAAGCGCATCGAGTTCAACCGTTGGATGAAAAAGGCGCTCTCGGGCACCCGCATCTCGCGCTCCAACTACGTGTGCGGCGGCCTGATGGCCCTGCACGCCCGCGCCTTTACGCGTGTGGCCTTTGACCCGTTTATCACTCGCGGCGAGGACTTGGATTACCTCTTTAACATGCGCATGTTTGGCTATGACGTGTGGTTCGATAACGAGTGGACCGTGCGCCATCTGCCTCCGGAGTCCGAAAAGCGCTCACCGCGCTTTATGCAGGATGTATACCGTTGGTACTACGAACGGGCCAAGTTGACATTCGCCGCGCATCAAAAGGAGCTCATTCCCGTTACGGCGGCATCGCTCATGCCCTACCCGGGCCCGTGGATTTCGCGCGAGCTCGACGACCGCGTGCGTAAGACCGCTATGGTCCGCAGCGTGTTTACCCGCGAGCATGAGGGCTACCTGCGCATCTGGCGCCATGGTATTGACGAGGCAAAGACCTACGCGCGCCAAAACGCTGCAAGCTATCTGCGTTTCCAGAGCTTTTGGCCCAAGATTATGGACGGGCTTTGGCGTGACGCACAACTGACCAGTATCCTGGAGGGGGCCGAATGATCGACCGCCGCGCCCAGCGCGATAGTTCAATATCAATCTTTCGCATCATTGCCGTTGCCTGCGCCATTTGCGTGCTGGTGTACTTTATTTTTGCCTTGGTGACCGGTATCGAGCCGATCGCCACGGTGATTGCCTGCGCGCTGCTGTGCATCTTTTTGTGCATCTTTATCTTTTTGACGCTCAATCCCGATTCGGTGCGCTCCCAGTACACCGAGGAGACGCTCTCGGTGGCCTCGGCCATGCTCGAGGACATTAAGGGCGGTCTGACGCAGGAGTCGGCGCGTTTGGTGTGCCGGCGCATTTTGCCCGAGACGCGCGCCATGACGGTGGCCATCACCGACGAGGACAACGTGCTTGCCTGCGCGGGCGAGTTTGAGGAAAAACTGCTGCCCGATACTCCCATCCACACGCTTGCCACACGCTACGTTATCGAACATGGCATCGTGCAGTCGTTCAACCGTATGGTGGATGTCGTGGGCTCGGACGGCTCGCACAACCAAGTCCCCGCCGGCATTATCGCCCCCATCAAGGTGGGCGATCGTACCGTCGGCACGCTCAAGTTCTACTACAAGACCCCGCGCGCCGTCGACCGTACCCAGTACGCGCTTGCCTCGGGCTTTGCCGAGATCTTGTCCACGCAGCTCGCCATCCACGAGCTCGAGGTGCAAAAGGAACTCACGGCGCGCGCCGAGGTGCGTGCGCTGCAAGCGCAGATTAACCCGCACTTCCTGTTCAACACGCTGAACACCATTGCATCGTTTACGCGCACCGACCCGCTGCGGGCCCGCGAACTGCTTCGTGAGTTCTCATCGTTCTATCGTGCCACGCTCGACAACTCGGGATCGCTTATTCCGGTCTCGCGCGAGGTCGCACAGACCAAGCGCTACCTCACCTTTGAGAAGGCGCGCTTTGGCGAGGATCGCGTGCTGGCGACCTTCGATGTGTCCGAGGACGTGGAAGATACGCTGGTGCCGGCATTTGTGATCCAGCCGATCGTCGAGAACGCCGTGCGTCATGGCATGGGTGATGCCGACGCGCTGAAAATCGACGTGTCGGTCCATCAGGACGGCGACGATGCGATTCTGATCGCGGTGGCCGATAACGGCGTGGGCATGGACAAAGGCACCGCCGCCAGGCTGTTTGACGAGCGCTCTGCCCGTCCCGACGCCAGCTCTCCCCAGGGTGGCGGCGCCGGTGTGGCCATGCACAATATTTCGGAGCGCATCCATCGCTTTTATGGACCGCACTCCTATACGCGCGTCGAATCGGCGCCGGGCAAGGGCACCAAAGTGCTCCTGCATCTCGATTTGTCGGAGAGCATTTTCGACATTCAAGAGTAGAATGATTGGTCACGGGTTTAACGCCGGTTGGCGGATGCCCGACGTATTTAGATGACGAAAGGTTTTATCCCTATGCTGCGTGCGATGATTGTGGATGATGAGGCCCCGGCCCGTTCGGAACTTCGCTTCTTGCTCGAGCAGACGGGCAAGATCGGCACGATCACAGAAGCGTCGAGCGTTCGCTCCGCCATCGAAATGCTTATGGAGAGTCGCGTCGATGTCGTGTTCCTCGATATTTCGATGCCTGGCGCTTCGGGTCTGCAACTTGCCGAGGCACTGCATAAACTTAAGAATCCGCCGGCGATCGTGTTTGTGACCGCGTACAGCGATCATGCGGTCGAGGCGTTTGATGTGGATGCCGTCGACTATCTGATGAAGCCGGTCGAGGAGGCTCGCCTGGATCGAGCGATCGAGAAGGTTATGCAACGTGCCAAGCCGGTTACGGACAGCAAGGTGACCATCGAGCGCATCCCGGTGGAAAAGGGCGGCCGCAAGGTTCTCATCCCCGTGGACGACATTCGCTTTATCATGGCCAAGGACGATTACTCCTGCATCTACACGGTCGATGATCGCTTTTTGTCGACGACCTCGCTGGCACAGTTCGAGGCCAAGCTCTGCGACTTTGGCTTCTTCCGCGTTCACCGCCGCTATATCGTCAACCTAGCGTGCGTCACGGACGTTGAGACGGTGCCCTCGGGCGCCATCCAGCTGGGCATTACGGGCGTCGACGAACGCGTGCCGGTTTCGCGCCGCCGCGTCGTGCCGCTCAAGAAGGCTCTGAGTCTCTAGCACACTGGTCCCGCAGCCCTGTAGACCCATCGTCTGCGGGGCCGTGGGGCCTTTTTTGTATGTATCTGCCGAATCGTTTTTTTGCGGAAGGGATCCCATGAACAGTGCAAGCGCCAAGCGTATCGACATCATCTCGGACACCCACGGCTATTTATCGCCTGCGCTCTTGGATGAGCTTGAGGGCGCAGATCTGATCATCCACGCCGGCGACCTCACGTCAGAGATGGACTACGAGCACCTATGCACCATCGCCCCCGTGCGGGCCGTCTTGGGCAACAACGATTACTACCGCGACTACGGCCCCGATGTAGACCGTCTTGCGCTCTTTACCTACGAAGGCCTCAAATTCGCCGTAGCCCACTACCGCGAAGACCTTCCGGTGGGATCCGTAGACGTAGCTATCAACGGCCACACCCACGTAACCAAAGAAGCCCAAGTGGGCCGCTGCCTAGTTCTCAACCCGGGCAGCGCCAGCTACCCAAGGGGCAGCCGAGGCCCCACCATGGCCAGAATGCTAGTAAAAGACGGCAAGATCATAAGTACCAAGTTTATTGACTTGGACTAACCGCAACAAAACGGGGGATGCAAACCGCATCTCCCGTTTTTCTTTCAGCAAAAGGCCGAGCTTCAACAACAGCCTAAGACAACCCCGCCGAGGAGCACGCGGGCTAGCCGCGCAGCGGCGCACGCCCGCAAAACTGGTTGAATAATGTGACGGCAGGGAGGGTCTCCGGGGCTGAGGGCGGGTGTTAAGTTTGTCGCGAGTTCCGCACGCAAAGGAAAGCACTTAATGTGCTTTCCGTCTTGCGCAGGACTGTAGAGCAG
>JAHYYL010000051.1 GCA_019424965.1 Collinsella sp. | reverse complement strand
CCCATGACGCCCACCTGCCATATGTGCCCTTTACCGATTTGCCGAGTCTTTGCGGCCCCATTGCCGATCACCCGTGCGACAATGCGCCGGACGAGAAAGGAATCCGATGGAATCGACTGATGTACTGGTAATTGGATCTGGCATTGCGGGCCTTTGCGCCGCCATCGAAGCGGCGCGCGCGGGCGTGACCGTCACTGTGGCAAGCGCCGGCAAGACTATGAGTGGATCAAGCTTCTTCCCCGGAACCTGGGGCTTGGGGCTTATCGGACCCGTTAACGAAGACGACGAACAAGACCTTATCGACACCATCCAGACCGTTGGTGGCGGCGTCGCCGACCCCGATCTTGTCCAGACGTTTGTCCACAGCATTCCCCAGGCAATTGAATGGCTCGAGCAAGACCTGGGTGTTGAGCTCCAGCGTCCGCAAAGCGCTGAAAGCGCTCAGCAAAAGCAATTTATCCCCTGCTTTGACCACAAGACGCGCATGTGGCGCGGCCTCACCCGCAAGCCCCTTGAGGACGCTCTGACGACCCGGATCGAGTCGCTCGGCATTCGCCTGCTCCCCCGCCATGAGCTTATCGACCTTGTTGAAGATGCGGACGGAAAGATTGTCGGCGCCACGCTCTACGACCGCGCAAACGAGCATCTCATGTCTCTGGCAGCTAAAGCCACTATCATCGCTGCGGGCGGCACGGGTGGCCTGTTCGAGCGCAGCCTCACTTCCGCCGACGTGCTCAGCTCATCACAGGCCATCGCGCTGGCGCACGGTGCGCCCCTTACTAATATAGAGTTCATGCAGATGATGCCCGGCTTCATCGAGCCCAAGCGCAACCTTGTTTTTAACGAGAAGACCTGGCGCTACGTCAAGTTCGACCAGCCGGTCGATATTGCCGACGGAAAGCTCGACGATCTGCTCGAGCAACGCTCCGGATATGGTCCCTTCACTTCGCGTCTGGATTCTCGCGCTATCGACCTAGCCATCGACCAAGCGGGAGCCGAAGGCCTGGCGCTCCACTACGACTTCCCCCGCGAGGACATCCCCGAGTTTGTGCAGACCTTTGCCACCTGGCTGCAAGACGAGCACGGCATCGCGCCGACCGACGAGATGCGTGTGGCGATGTATGCCCACGCCGCCAACGGCGGCATCAGGATCGACAAGGCCGCGTACACGGGCGTTGAGGGCCTCTACGCCTGCGGCGAGGCGACAGGCGGCATGCACGGCACCGACCGCATCGGAGGCTTATCGAGCGCCAACGGCATCGTGTTTGGGCGCATCGCGGGCGCATCAGCGGCTCGAGCAGCGCTGGACGCTCCCAAGGCGGGCGCTCCGATGGATATCGCCCTCCCCCAGTATGGCATTGCCACAACAGATGCCAAACGCCTGACACGCAGCCTTAAGCACACGATGAGCACCTATTGCATGATCAGCAGGACCGAAGTTGGCCTTTCCAAGGCGCTGCAAGAGCTTGAAAGCCTGCAAGATGATGCCACAGCTCTAAATAAGCCGCATACCAACGACAGCGAAATCGCTGCGCTCGCCCGCATACAGTCGCAGATTCAGCTGGCAATGGAGATGGTCAAAGCCATGCGCAAGCGAACCGAAAGCCTCGGATCGCACTATCGAGCGGACTAAGTCGAACACCCATCTAAAGCAGAACACAACTAATCGATATCTATGGGCCCCGTGAGCTCGAAGTGGCACGGGGCCCATTCGTGTCCGTACGGCAGCGTATCCTTATTCTGAGTACGGAGCGGGCAAAGCCCGCATAGACAATAGGCCAGCGAGGAGGAGATATGGACAGTAGAGGTATCGAGAAGTGGCGTGTCGAACTTGATAGCTACGCCAATGTAGAAGACGGCGTTGAGTATTGGCTCGCACGAGATTTAATGGAACCCATGGGGTACACGCGATGGGAAAACTTCGCCGAAGTTGTTAAGAGGGCAAAAGTCTCGTGCGAAACAAACAAAACTCCAGTTGATTCCCATTTTCGTGACACCACGAAAATGGTAATTGCCGGTGTCGCCGCTCGCGCGGTTAAAGACTACAAACTTACGCGCTATGCATGCTATTTAATCGCCCAGAACGGAGATTCAAACAAGGCAGAGATTGCACTCGCCCAAGCATACTTTGCCGTGCAGACGCGCCGCCAAGAGCTCATAGAGCAGCGCTTCGCAGAGATTCAGCGCTTACAGGCGCGCCACTCGCTATCCGATTCAGAGAAACAGCTCTCGGGTATTGCATTCAAACGCGGCGTGGACTCCAAAGGATTCGCGATCATCAAGTCGAAGGGCGATGAAGCGTTATTCGACGGCAGAAGCACGGCGGAAATGAAGCAGCAGCTCGGCATACCCAAGAGCGCGGCATTGGCGGACAGGTTAGCCGATGTCCTCATCAAAGCAAAGGACCTTACGAACTCGATGACGGCCTTCAACGCCGAGGAACACGACCTGTACGGTCTGGACCAGATCAAGCAAGAGCACGTCGAGAACAACACAAGCGTGCGTGGCAGCCTCATCGACCGCGGAATTGTACCCGAGAACCTACCGCCTGCCGAAGATACAAAGAAGCTCGAACGTCGCGTGAAAGCAGACGAGAAAAAGCTCAAGGAGGGTACAGACGGATTCACCGACCCACAGGGCAGGCTCGACTTGTAAAGCGTCTGTGCCCTTACGGGTTCGGCCCCATGCGAGGTTAATAAAAAAGACGGCCAACCGAAGTTGACCATCTTAACAATCTTTGGTGGGCCGTCAGGGGTTCGAACCCTGGACCTTGGGATTAAGAGTCCCCTGCTCTACCAACTGAGCTAACGACCCAAAGCTAAAGTCCGTCGTAGCGGACTTTAGAGGAGATATCGTGTGGTGGGCCGTCAGGGGGTCGAACCCTGGACCTTGGGATTAAGAGTCCCCTGCTCTACCAACTGAGCTAACGACCCGATATCAACACGAAGCAAGAACTGGGGTGGGTAAAGGGACTCGAACCCTCGACCTACGGGACCACAACCCGTCGCTCTAGCCAACTGAGCTACACCCACCGTGTCCTGTGCGCTTCGCGCTCGACTATTATTGCAAGGAACGCCACGCGATGCAAGCCCCAATTTTCAAGAATTTTGAAAAGAGTTTTTCGAGACCATTTCGAGCAATTCCCACCGGTTTCATAGGAGTAAACTTGCCCCACTGCAAATGCTCGAAAGGACAAGCATGAAAGAACTCTCCAACCGTACGGCAACGTTTACCGATTCGGTCATCCGCCGCATGACGCGCATCTCCAACAAGTATGGCGCCGTCAACCTGTCGCAGGGCTTCCCCGACTTCGATCCCCCGGCGCAGCTGCTCAACAGCCTGAGCGCCATCGCCAGCGACCCCAAGCCGCTCTATCACCAGTACTCCATCACCTGGGGCTCCCAGGCCATGCGTGAGGCGCTTGCCGCCAAGCAGGAGCACTTTATGGGCATGCCGATCAACCCCAACGAGAACATCGTGGTCACCTGCGGCTCCACCGAGGCCATGATGGCCGCCATGATGACGGTCACAAACCCCGGCGACAAGGTCGTCATCTTCTCGCCATTCTACGAGAACTACGGCGCCGACACGATCCTCTCGGGTGCCGAGCCCATCTACGTGCCGCTTAACCCACCTGCGTTCGACTTTGACCGCGAGACACTCGAGGCGGCCTTCCGCGACAACGACCCCAAGGCCATCGTCCTGTGCAACCCTTCCAACCCCTGCGGCAAGGTCTTTACGCGCGAGGAGCTCACCTTTATCGCCGACCTGTGCAAAAAATACGACGCCTACTGCATTACCGACGAAGTCTACGAGCACATCGTTTACGCGCCCCACGAGCATGTCTATATGGCCACGCTGCCCGGCATGTTCGAGCGCACCATCAGCTGCAGCTCGCTGTCCAAGACCTACTCCATCACCGGTTGGCGCCTGGGCTACACCATCGCTCCCGCCGAAATCACCGAGCGCATCAAAAAGGTCCACGACTTCCTCACCGTAGGCGCCGCCGCTCCCCTGCAGGAGGCCGTCGTCACCGCCCTCAACTTCGACGACAGCTATTACGATGAGGTCCTCGACCTCTACACAGCTAAGCGCGACCTGTTCTGCCAGGGGCTCGACAGCATCGGTCTTAAGCATAACGTGCCGCAGGGCGCCTACTACGTCATGATGGACATCTCTGAGTTTGGCTACGACAGCGACCTAGACTTCTGCGAGGATCTCGCCTCCAAGGTTGGCGTGGGCGCCGTGCCGGGCTCAAGTTTCTTTCGCGAGCCCGTCAACCACCTGATCCGTTTCCACTTTGCCAAGCGTGACGAGACGCTCAACGCGGCGCTCGAGAACCTCAAGTCCCTGCGAGATAAAATCAAGCCGCGCGGGTAAGGACGGCCCAACAACTAAAAGTACCAAAGAAACCTCGCACCGCCCGCCGCGTTGCGAGGCCTCTTTTTATAGCGCTTTCTTAAATGGTTTAGAGCGCTATACTTTAGTCACGGAGCAACTCGTCCAGAGAGGAATACTATGGCAGAGCAGCAGCTTATCGGAGCGCTCGAGGCCGGCGGCACCAAGATGGTCTGCGCCACGGGCTATGCAGACGGCACGGTCCTGGAACGCGAGCAGATTGCGACCACGACCCCGCAGGAGACCGTTGAGGCCGTCAACGCATGGTTTGCCGACAAGGACATCGCCGCGCTGGGCATCGGCGCCTTTGGCCCCACCGCAGTCAACCCTGCCTCGTCCCAATACGGCAAGATCCTGGAGACGCCCAAAACGGCATGGCGCTACTTTGACCTGCTGGGCACCATCCAAAACGAGCTCAATATTCCCTGCGGCTACGACACCGATGTCAACGTCGCCTGCCTGGGCGAGGTCATCTTTGGTTGCGCCCAAGGCCTCACGGACGTGGTGTATCTGACCATCGGTACCGGCGTGGGCGCCGGCGTGCTCTCGGGCGGTAAGCTCGTGCACGGCATGATGCATCCCGAGGCCGGCCACATCCTGGTCACGCGCGACCCGCGCGACACCATCGGCGAGCACAGCGGCTGCCCCTTCCACGACAACTGCCTCGAGGGCCTCATCGCCGGTCCCGGCGTCAAAAAGCGCTGGGGTGGCAAGAGCGCCGGAGAGATGGCCGATGACCCGGAGGCCATGGACCTGCTCGCCGGCTATCTGGCGCAGGCGCTCATGACCTACATCCTGTGCTACGCACCGCAAAAGATCGTCATCGGTGGCGGCGTGGCCGACCACACCCCCATCGTGCCGCTCGCGCGCAAGAAGTGCGCCGAGATGCTCAACGGCTACATCGTCACGCCCGAGATGGCCGACATTGATAGCTATATCGTCAACAACAGCCTCGAGGGCAAACAGGGCATTATGGGCTGCTTGGCCCTGGGCGCTCAGGCGCTTCAGTAGCAGACGCACCCACAGGGCGTGGCGCGCCCGGCAAATCCGACCTACGGAACGACGCCACCACGCCTCATATAAGCCCTCAAATAAAAAAGGCCGCCTAGGACCAAACAATACGTCCTAGGCGGCTTTTTTGGCGCGCATCAGCGGCCGTAAGAGATATCGGAGCACAACGCCCGTTGCCGCACCACAGCAGTCGATCATCACATCGGTGATCATGCCGGCGCGTCCCGGCACAAAGAGCTGAATCGTCTCGTCGATCGAGGGAATCAGCAGCAGGAACACTGCCGTGGGCAGCAGCACGTCAAAGGTGCGTCGGCCCTCAAAATCAAAGGCGTGCGTTGCCAGGATGCCGAGCACCAAATACTCGGTAAAATGCGCGCACTTACGAACAACAAAGTTGGTCACCCATTCATATGGAAGTCCCACGCCGTGCAGGAAACCGCGGATAGCTTCCATGACCGTTAGGCTCAGTGAGCCCGACCCCGAGCCGGGAACCAGCGAATTGCCCCAGATCAAGAGCGCCATCAGGCAGGTTACGACCGCCCATTTTCGATTGATCTTAACCATGCAGAAGTTATGCCTCCGCACGGAGCGGCGCGAAGCTGGCGGTACCGCCCTCGATAACGCTCAGATAAGCACGGCCCGTACGCTTGGCGGTAGAGGACTGAAGACGCTCGATCTCTTCCTCGAGGATCTGATTGACGCGCTCGTGACGACGATTTTCCATAATGCCGGCGGCAATAGCCTCGGCCCGCTCGATGCTCTCACGCGAGATACGGGCAGTATCCTCGGGGAACACAGCGCTGTGACGGCCGACATAGGCGGGGGCAGCAGGCTGAGGGGCAGCGACGGGAGCGGGGGCTGAAACAGGAGCAGGCTCGTCAATCTCATCCAGAATCGCGGTGGCGGCGGCCCACATACCCTCGTGGCCCGAGTAATCGGCCATGGGGACATCAACCTCGAGCGAGGCGTCCGGAAGGTCGCCGGTGTCGATGCGATCTTGGGCATCAATCGATGCGGTGATGGCTGCAGGCTCATCGAGGTCATCGAGATCGATGCCCGCGGCACCGGAGATGATAGGCATGCTGGCGAGGTTTGCATTGTACGGCGCAGCCTCAGCCGCCTGCTGCTGGGCAGGAGCGCCCCAAAGCGAGCTTTCGGCGGCACGGCGGGCGGCAACAGCCTCCTCGTCCGCGGTCATGGCTTCATCAACGTACGAATTATCGGCAGAAGCGTTCGCGTCCGCCGAGGTAGCGCTGTAGGCGTTATTGACTGCCGCGTTGGCAACGAGTGCCACGAAAGCCGCCGTGCTGCCCGCAGGGGCGGCCTGGGAGCCCGACACGGCGCGTGCCGCGGCGGCGATATCATCGCGATTGAAGGAGCCGGTCTGCCCGCCGTTGGTGAGCTCGTCGATGGCGACTTGATAGACGTCGCGCGAGCGTGCAGGGTCGCAGCTAACCGGCGAATCGTCGTCGAGCATGCTATCGATCATGGACCAAGCCTCGGCCTCGTCCATAGCATCTGCGGCTCGAGCGATGGTAGGGACACCATCATCGGCATGACGGCGCTGGAACGCACCAGTCAGGCCGGAAAGGAATGCCGAGGTAGACTGCTCCGACTGAGCCTGAGAAGCAGAAGCCGCAGCGTACGGAATCGCATCCTGCTGCTGAGCTGGAATCGAGGCGGTCTTGAACTCGCTTTGATGCTGATTGAGATTGGCGGCACCGCCCATGGCATCGGGCTGGAACAGACGCTCTTCACGCTGCGCACGATACTCGGAGATACCCAGCGAGGCGGCATAGATACCCACGCCCGCCACCGCGCCCACAGCGAAGGGAACTGCACCCGCCACGACCGTCTCGTTCACCGACGAAAACGGCAGCGTCGCGGCATACATAACCACGGGAGCGGCAAGGCCGATCCCGCAGGAAAGTCCGGCAAGGACTGCTCGTTGTGTTGCATCAGAAGAAGCCATGAGCTCTCCCCATCTTCCAGCACCCAAATCGCATCATTAAGTTGGCTGCGCGAGAGAAGATGAAGCGGGACATGCGTCCCAAAGCAACGGTATATGGTTCGTTTCATCTGCGTTTTCCGTCGCGAAGCTTAAAAGTTATTATGCGAAACCGACCCTCCGATTGCAAGCGGCGATGCCGGATTGTGGCTCGAAAACCGCTGCTTGTCGGTCATAAGGTCAAAAAATGTTGCCGAGTGGCACCATAAAGAAAGGGCCGGGATATAAAACCCCGGCCCTATTGCCCATTCTTATGGCAGCTTTGCGCGCAGTTATGGTCTAAAACGTCTGCTCGTAATCACTGTGTTTTTTGGCCGAACGCACCAGGAACTCCTGGTTGGTGTTGGTGCCCTTAAGACCCTTGATAAATGACGCCGCCGCGCGCTCGGTATTGTTCATGCCGGCGAGTATGCGACGCAGGCCAAAGACAAACGGGCGCATCTGCTCGTCGACCAGCAGGTCCTCGTTGCGCGTACCGGAGGCAACGGGGTCGATAGCCGGGAAGATGCGACGATCGGCAAGGTCGCGGTCGAGCTTGAGCTCCATGTTACCGGTGCCCTTGAACTCCTCAAAGATGACCTCGTCCATCTTTGAGCCGGTGTCGATGAGGGCGGAGGCAAGAATGGTAAGCGAGCCGCCGTTCTCGATGTTGCGGGCTGCACCCAGGAAGCGCTTGGGCGGATACAAGGCCGCCGAATCGACACCGCCCGAAAGGATACGGCCCGAAGCGGGCGCCGCCAGGTTGTACGCGCGGGCAAGACGCGTGATGGAGTCGAGCACCACCACGACATCGCCGCCCAGCTCCACGATGCGCTTGGCGCGCTCGATGACGAGCTCGGCCACGCGGGTGTGGTTGTCGGCGGGCATATCGAAGGTCGAGGCCACGACCTCGCCCTTGATGGAGCGCTGCATATCGGTGACCTCTTCGGGGCGCTCGTCGACGAGCAGGCAGATGAGGTGCACCTCGGGGTTATTGATCGAGATGGACTGGCAGATCTTCTTGAG
>JAHYYL010000050.1 GCA_019424965.1 Collinsella sp. | reverse complement strand
CGCAACGCGTTGCGCTGAGTCCTGAGGCTGTTGCAATGAAAATGAGAATCAAGGCAGGCCCGCTCCATCCGCCCCGTCATCTGTGGTTTACGTGGGGTCATGCGAACCGAGGGTATACTAACCGGCGGCGAATCTGCTCCATCGCTTAGGGCCGCTGCGTCTGGACGGCGCGTGAAAGGCTGCCAAAGCGATCGCCAGCGTGCTGAGCAACGTCCTCTCTGTGCGCACCTGTTTTGTATGTATTAGCGCACTACCAAGCACGCCCGCGCGGCCTCATGCCGCGCCCATTGCGCGTGCAGATAAGGAACAACAACATATGCGTAATTCTGTATCCGACGTCACGGACGCCGAGATTCTGGACGAGATCCGCGAGACCATGACCCAGGCTGCCTTCGATGCTGCCGACGAGGCCAGCGCCGCCGAGACCGTCGAGTCCGCGACCGAGAACCTGCCCGCCTTTGACGAGCTGGGACTTTCGGACGAGATGCTTCGTGCCATCGAGAACCTAGGCTACACGGCACCCACGCCTGTCCAGGCTGGCTCCATCCCCGTGGTGCTCGAGGGCCGCGACCTGCTTGCCGCCGCTCAGACCGGCACCGGCAAGACGGCCGCCTTTTTGCTGCCGACCATGAACAACCTGGAACACATCGCTCCGCCCAAACCCGTGCGTGGGCGCGGCGGTCGCAACCGTCGTCGCGGTGCTAAAAAGCCCGAGGGCAACGGCCGTGGCCCTGTGATGCTCGTCATCACCCCCACGCGTGAGCTTGCCCAGCAAATCGACGAGGTCGCGAGCAAAATCGCCGACGTCACCGGTCATGTCGCCGTGACCGTCGTGGGCGGCGTGAGCTACAAGCCCCAGACCGCGGCGCTCAAGTACGGCTGCGACATCCTGGTCGCCACGCCGGGCCGTCTGGTCGATCTGATCGAGCAGGGTGCCTGCCACCTGGACGAGGTCAAGGTGCTGGTGCTCGACGAGGCCGACCGCATGCTCGACATGGGCTTTTTGCCCGCCGTCCGCCGCATTGTGCGCGAGACGCCGGCCGAGCGTCAGACGCTGCTGTTCTCGGCGACCCTCGACGAGGAGGCCGTGGGCGAGATCACCGACCTGGTGAGCGACCCGGCACGCGTGGAGATTGCGCCCGCCACGTCGACTGCCGACACCGTCGATCAGTTTGTGTTCCCGGTGTCCATCGAGGCCAAGAACAACCTGCTGCCCGAGTTCCTCAAGAAGGAGGGCCCGGAGCGCACTATCGTCTTTATGCGCACCAAGCACCGCGCCGACAGCTGCTGCCGTCGTCTGGAGCGTAAGGGCATCAAGGCCGCCGCGATCCACGGCAACCGCAGCCAGGCTCAGCGCGAGCGCGCACTTTCGGCCTTCCGCGACGGCACCGTCGACGTACTGGTGGCGACCGATGTTCTCGCCCGCGGCATCGACATTAGCGACGTGCGCTACGTCGTGAACTTTGACGTGCCGGCCGAGCCGACCGACTACATCCACCGCATTGGCCGTACGGGCCGCGCCGGCGAGCTGGGCTGGGCCATTACGTTTGTGACCGAGCAGGATGTCGATGAGTTCTACGAGATCGAGAAGCTCATGGACAAGACGGCCGACATCTACGAGGCCGGCGACCTGCATGTGGGTCCCAATCCGCCCGCGGTTGACCCCGAGCGCGACCCTGCGGCCTTTAAGGTGAAGAAGAAGACCAAGCGCGGCAAGTCCAAGAGCAAGAAGAAGCTTGAGCAGGCGCGTCGCGACGGCAAGCGCAACGGCGACGATTACGGCGATGTGGCCGGTCGTTCCAACCGTGGTCGCGGCGACGGCGAGCGTCCGAGCCGTCCCAAGCGTGGCGGCAAGACCCGCGTGCGCGAGGGCGTTCAGGCTCGCGTGGACGAGGCTGTGGAGAGCGTGGCCCGCGAGGTGGCTGCCGAGGAGCGCGTCAGTGCTGGTGCCGTTGAGCAGGCCCCGCGCGGCAACCGCGCCGAGCGTCGTGCCAAGCAGTTCCAGGGCGAGGCACACCGCCGTCGCCGTGAGGACGAGGACCGCGGCGGTCGTCGCCGTGTCGAGCGCGAGGACGAGGGTCGTGGATCGCGTGGCGGCAAACGCGGTGCGGGCGACCGTCGTCGTTCCGGTCGCGATGGCGAGCGCGGCGGGCGTGATGAGCGTCGTGGCGGCGAAGGCCGTGGCTCGCGTGACGAGCGTGGTACCCGCGGCGGCAAGCGCTTTGACGAGCGCGGAGGCCGCGAGGGCGGCCGCGGTGGCGAGCGTCGCGAGGGCGCTCGTGGCAAAGGTGGCCGCAGCGGCGCCGATCGTTCGAATGAGTCGCGCGATCGTCGCGACCCGCGTGCCAGCCGCGATCGTCGCGATGACTGGCGCAACTACGACGACACCCGCGAGGAGCGCCGTGGCGGCTATCACGGCGGGCGTGGCGGCAACCAGGCCGGCTCCCGCGGCGGTCGTGCCGGCGGTCGCGATAACCGTGGCAGCTATGGCAACAGCCGTGGCGGCAAGCGCGGTGGCAGCTCCCGTCGTCCCGGCGACGGCGGCGGCAAGCGCAAGTAGCATACGCGTCGCCCGCTAGGGCGAGGCGAACCAAGGGCCCCGAGCAACTACGCTTGGGGCCCTTTTTGGTGCAAAGGGGTCAGAGCAAGGAGTGTCCCTAGGTGCCGGCAGAAAAGGATCGTCCCTAAGTGCCGCATAGATACCGTTTATCGGAGAAAAAAATACCGTTCACCGGTCATAATGATTATTCTGGCTTTGCTGTTACCTACAATAACTCCCGTAAAAAGAAATGCGGAAGGTTACCGAGTCCCTCGGACGTGGGCCTAACCAAAGTCTTTGAACGGGTGTGCCTCTATGGACGCATTCGTGTGATTTTGGTTGGGCTATATTTATGAAGGGACATGCCACCATGGGTTTCTTTTCTCGCCTTATGGGGGGCTCGGATGAGCAGAAGACTGCAACCTCTGAGTTTGAAATCCTCGCTCCCGTTTCCGGCGAGCTTGTTCATCTAGAAAAAACCAATGACCCCGCTTTTAACAGCCGTGCCGTGGGCGATGGTGTTGCCGTGGTTCCCCAAGAGGGAACGGTGTGCGCTCCTGTTTCCGGCACCGTCGCGGCGCTGTTTCCGACTGAGCACGCGCTGGGCATCATGTCCGACGACAGCTCTGCTCAGGTGATGCTGCATATCGGAATCGACACTGTTAAGCTTGAGGGCAAGGGCTTCCATGCGCTTGTTGCCCAGGGTGACCATGTCGACGCGGGCCAGCCCCTCGTCGAGGTCGATTTCGACGCGGTCCGCGCCGCCGGCTTCGATCCCACGGTCTTCATTATCGTGTGCGAGCGTTCGGAGAGTTCGACTCTTCGAGAGCATGCTTCCGGCCCTGTTGCTGTTAAAGAGCCTGTCATCTGGCTTTCCGAGTAAATTCTTGTGGTGGGTACCGTGGTTATCAAGCGAGTTTTTAACAACAACGTCGCAATGGTCACTTCGGACGATGGCTCCGAGCTCATCGTCATCGGTCGAGGCCTCTGCTTTGGCCGTCATGCCGGCGATGCCATCGACGAGGCATCGGTCGAAAAGACCTACGCGTTGCAGGAGGGAACTTCTCAGGATTCGTGTACGATTGACCGCTTGGCACATCTTCTAGAGTCCATCCCCACCGTCAACCTCGTGATTTCCGAGGACATCGTTCAGATGCTTCGTCGAGAGCTCAATGTCGATATCAATGACAAGATCCTCATCGCTCTCGCAGACCATATCAGCCTTGCTTTGGAGCGCGAGCGCAAGGGCGTCTCCTGTGAGAACCCGCTGCTGCTCGAGATACAGCAGTTCTATCGCAAGGAGTACGCGCTAGCTGGCCGTGCGCTGCAGATTGTCAAGGAGTATATGGGCATCCAGATGAGCGAAGAAGAGCAGGGTTTTATTACGCTGCATATCGTCAACGCCACCATGCCGCAGCGCTCCGACCGTCTCATCATCTCGGTCCAGCTTGTTCGCGACGTACTCGCGATTGTTTCCGATCGTTACGCTGCGACCCTCGACGACACCTCGTTGCCCTATGAGCGTTTCGTCCGCCACCTGCAGTTTTTCGCACAGCGAGCGCTTGACCCCGCGGCCGGGCAGATCAATGACGATGCGCTGTTCCGAATCGATGAAACTAAGTATCCGTGCGCGTTCTCGTGCGCGGACGCCATAGCCGCCCACTTGTCGTCTACCTATAACGTTGTCGTTACCGATGCCGAGAAGAGTTATCTCGCATATCACATTGTTAACCTGCTTGGAGAACCTGGTCTCTAGGCATAACGTGCCCACACATCGATTGATATAAGGCAGGGCTTATGGCCTTGTCCAGGGCACATCTGTCTTAATTTGCGGAAAAGGAAGGGGAGTACCGCTATGACCGCAAAAAAGAAGTTCAATTTCAAAGCGCCGTTGGAGGTGTTCGCGAAGTCAATCGTTCAGCCGATGATGTATCTCTCGGTTGCCGGCATTCTGCTCATCGTGGGCATTATTCTGACCAACAAGACCATCTGCGCCGTGATTCCTGTGCTGGGCTCCGGTCCGTTCCAGCTTGTGGGCGCCGTTGTCTATCAGTCGCTGATGTTTATCATCAACAACCTCTCGATTCTGTTCTGCGTGGGCATCGCCGGCGCCATGGCAAAGAAGAACAAGGGCCATGCTTCGCTGATCGCCCTGATGTCGTTCTTCCTGTTCCTGCAGGCCAATAACATCGTGCTCAACGCCACCGGCTCTCTTGCCGAAGCGAGCGGCATGCTCGGCCTTACCGGAACCGGCCAGAGCACCGTTATGGGCATTCAGGTGCTCGATACCGGCGTGTTTGGCGGCATCATTCTTGGTTGCATCACCGGTGCCGTGTTCAACAAGTACTCGAACAAGCAGTTCCCCATTGCCCTTTCGATGTTCTCGGGCGTTCGCTTTCCGTTCCTGATCATGATTATCATCTCCTGGATCATGGGCGCTGGCTTCTGCATCGTTTGGCCTCCGGTTCAGGGTGCCATCTCCTCCGTTGCCGGCATCATTAAGGAGTCGGGCAACATCGGCCTGTTCATCTACGGCATGCTCAACAAGCTGCTCGTTCCCACCGGTCTGCACCACCTCATCTACACCCCGTTCCAGTTCTCCGATGTGGGTGGCACCCTGACGCTGGGTGATCAGGTTATCGCCGGCGCCTATCCCATCCGTGTCGCCGAGATGGCAATGACGGGCCAGCCCTTCTCCGATAGCACCTACTTCAACAGCTACACCTTCAACAACCTGTGGCCCTACATCGGTATCGGTCTCGCCTTTATCTTCACCGCTTACAAGGGGAACAAGGATAAGACCAAGGCCGTTATCATCCCGCTGATCATCACCGCCGTGCTTTCCTGTGTCACCGAGCCCATGGACTTCCTCTTTGTCTTTGCCGCTCCCGTGCTCTTTGTCGTTCACTCGGTTCTTTCCGGCATCTTCCTGGTCCTGCTCAAGGTCCTCTCCGTGCCCGCTTCGACTGCAGGCGGCATCATCAACATCGTGGTCTCCAACCTGGTCCTCGGTGTCGATAAGACCAACTGGCCGATGATGCTCGTGCTCGGAGTCGTCAACGCCGCTCTGTACTTCTTCCTCTTCACCTTCCTTATTAAGAAGCTCAACCTCCACACGCCTGGTCGCGAGGAGGAGTCCGAGCTCGCCGAGTCCGTTGCCGAGGGCGAGGCCGCCGCGTCTGTCGCGGTGAAGCAGGGCGCTGTTGCCGCGGGTCCCGCAGAGGGCGTCGATGCGGGCATTGCCGACCTGGTCGCAGGTCTTGGCGGCAAGGACAACATCGAGGAGCTCGAGAACTGCTTTACGCGTCTCCGCGTGAACGTTAAGAACCCGGACCTCATCGATGAGAACCTCATCAACCACGTGCCCAACAGCGGCATCAACCGCAACGGCAACAATATCCAGATCATCTTTGGCATGAAGGTCGCCGAGATGCGCGACAAGGTCGAAAACGCAATTGAGAAGGAGCAGTAAACAATGATCATTACTCTGTGTGGTGGCGGATCCACCTTTACCCCCGGCATCGTCAAGTCCATTGCCCTGCGCAAGGACGAGCTCGACGTTGACGAGATTCGTCTGTACGACATCAACGAGGAGCGTCAGCGCAAGATCGGCGTGCTCGTGGACTGGATTTTGCACGAGGACCTTGGCCTGGACATCAAGCTTACGGTGACCACCGACAAGAAGACGGCTTTTACCGACGCGAGCTTCGTGTTTGCCCAGATGCGCGTGGGCGGCTATGCCATGCGCGAGCAGGACGAGAAGATTCCGCTGCGCCACGGTTGCGTGGGTCAGGAGACCTGCGGCTGCGGCGGCCTTGCCTACGGCATGCGCACCATCTTCCCCATGGTCGAGCTGATCGATGACGTTGAGAAGTACGCCAAGAAGGACTACTGGATTCTCAACTACTCCAACCCTGCTGCCATCGTGTCCGAGGGCTGCCGCGTGCTGCGTCCCAACGCTCGCATCATCAACATCTGCGACATGCCGATCGCGATCATCGACGTGGTTTGCGCCGCACTCGATATCGACAAGAAGGATGTCGAGTACGATTACTTTGGCCTCAACCACTTTGGTTGGTTCACCTCGATTCGCCACAAGGGCGAGGAGGTGCTCCCGCAGCTGCGCGAGTACATCAAGGAGCATGAGATTCTGCTGCCCGATTCGTACCTCAAGGGCATGGGCTCGCTGATGTCCAAGAAGCCCGAGGAGACCACCGACGAGCATCCCGAGCAGAACCGCCACACCAAGGGCAGCTGGTACTATGTGTGGAAGGGCGAGTACGAGATCATGGAGTGCTTCCCGGAGTACCTGCCCAACACGTACCTGAACTACTACCTGCAGCAGAAGGAGTTCGTCGAGCATTCCAACCCCGAGCGCACTCGTGCAAACGAGGTTGAGGAGACGCGCGAGAAGAACCTCTTTGACGGCATCGACCATTACGAGAAGACCGGCGAGATCGACGAGAGCACGTTCTATGCGGGCAGCCACGGCGACTGGATTGCCGACCTGGCCATCGCTCTGAAGAACGATACCAAGCAGCGCTTCCTGGTCATTTGCGAGAACAAGGGCGCTATCCCCAACATGCCCTACGACGCTATGGTCGAGCTGCCTGCCTACATTGGCAAGAACGGCCCCGAGGTCATCAGCCGCGACAACATTCCGCTGTTCCAGCAGGGCCTCATGATGCAGCAGCTGAACTCGGAGAAGCTCGTGGTCGAGGCTACGATCGAGGGTTCGTACGAGAAGGCGCTCAAGGCCTTCACGCTGAACAAGACCGTGCCGTCGATGAAGGTCGCCAAGGAGGTTCTCGACGACATGATCGAGGCCAACAAGGGTTACTGGCCTGAGCTTAAGTAAAAGCAACAGGGTCGCTGGCCGCATACCTGGAGCAATGCCCCGTCCACGTGATTGCGTGGACGGGGCATTGTCATTTGGTAACGCGTTTTACCAAATATGGCATTTATCTGCGGTAATGTTCTATTTCACCGCCGAGGGTGACATTTCATACCGCCTGCCGAACTGCGTGGAGACCTAACAACTTTTTAGGTCAGTGTTGTGCGTATAGCAACTTCGCCCGGCCTCGCCTCCGGGCTGCCATGTGAGAGGGGATCTTATGGCTCGACTGCACGTAATGGAACGCAGCCACGCTCAGGCCGTCATGGACGACCTGCACGATGCGCTCGGACGTCGTCTGGCGGTGAGTTCGCTCGCCCCGTGCCCCGTTGAGTTTACGGCAGCGCTCGTCAATCTGTGCTCCACCCAGAGCTGCGGCAAGTGCACGCCCTGCCGCGTGGGCCTGAGCGCGCTGAGCGACCTGCTCGCCGATTTGCTCGAGGGCCGCGCCGACGAGTCCACGCTCAACTTGATTGAGCGCACCGCCCGCACCATCTACCTTTCGAGCGACTGCGCCATCGGCTACGAAGCTGGCGCCATGGCACTCACGGCCATTCGCGGCTTCCGCGACGATTTTGAGCATCACATCCGCGAGCACTCCTGCGGCTTTGACCGCGAGGCCCGCGTCCCGTGCGTTTCGGGCTGCCCGGCGCACGTCGACATTCCCGGGTACATTTCGCTGGTCGAGGCCGGCCGCTATGCCGACGCCGTCAAGGTCATCCGCAAGAACAATCCGCTGCCGCTCGTCTGCGGCCTGGTGTGCGAGCATCCCTGCGAGATGCACTGCCGCCGTGGCATGGTCGACGACCCCATGAACATCCTCGCCCTCAAGCGTTTTGCCGTCGAGCACAGTGACCTCAACGACCACAAGCCGCATGTAGTGGACAACACCGGCAAGCGCGTCGCCGTGATCGGCGGCGGCCCGGCCGGCCTTTCCTGCGCCTACTACCTGGCCGTGATGGGCCATAAGGTGACCATCTTTGAGCAGCGCCACCACCTGGGCGGCATGCTGCGCTATGGCATCCCCAGCTATCGTCTGCCGCGCGAGCGCCTGCAGGCCGAGATCGACTGGATCTTGAGCGCCGGCATCGACGTTGAGCTCGATCACTCCGTCAACGGCGAGGAACTTGCCCGCCTGCGCGACGAGTTCGATGCCGCCTACCTGGCCATTGGCGCCCACAGCGATAAGAAGCTCGGCCTTCCGGGCGAGGAAGCGCTCGGCGTGGAGTCGGCCGTCAAGATGCTGCGCGCCATCGGCGACGACGAGCTGCCCGACCTGAGCGGCCAGCGCGTGTGCGTCATCGGCGGCGGCAACGTGGCCATGGACGTGGCGCGCTCCGCCGTGCGCTGCGGTGCCGAAAAGGTGAGCATCGTCTACCGCCGTCGCATCTGCGACATGACGGCCCAGGACGCCGAGATCGCCGGCGCCCAGGCCGAGGGCTGCGAGGTGCTGGAGCTGACGGCCCCGCTCGCCATCGAGACGGGCGAGGACGGTCGCGTGAGCGGCCTGCGCGTGCAGCCGCAGATTATCGGCGAGCCCCGTCGTGGGCGTCCGGCCCCGCGTGCCGCCGCCACGCCCGAGCGCGTCATTCCCTGCGAGCGCGTGTTTGTGGCCATTGGCCAGGACATCGATTCCAAGCCGTTTGAGGAGATGGGCATTGCCTGCAAGTGGGGCTGCGTGGTCACCGACTCGGACGGTGCCGTGCCCAACTTCGACGGCCTCTTTAGCGGCGGCGACTGCCAGACCGGCCCCGCCACCGTTATCCGCGCCATCAACGCCGGCCGCGTGGCTTCGGCAAATATCGACCGCTACCTGGGCTTCGACCACAAGATCAAGCTCGACGTGGAGCTGCCGACCGTCCAGTTTAAGGGCAAGCACGAGTGCGGC
>JAHYYL010000049.1 GCA_019424965.1 Collinsella sp. | reverse complement strand
TTAATGTGCTCTCCGTGCGAGCAGGACTGTAGAGCAGGAAACTTTACCCGCGGACCCCGCCGGGAATAGCAAAAGGGCGACCCCTGTCCGGAGTCGCCCTTGTTGAGCTGCTTATGTGCGGCTGTTACTCGGCGTCGTGGTGGCGGCGGGGCTTGCGGCCTCCGTTGTCGCCGGGACGGCGCGGACGGTCGCTGCGCTCGGAGCGCTCGCGACGCGGACGCTCACGACGCTGGAAGTGCTCGCCGTCGCCCTCGGAGGTACCCTCGGCGCGAGCCGGAGCCTCGGGCTTGTCAAGACGATCGAGCGAGATCTTGCCGCGATCGTCGACCTCAATGACGACGACCTTGACCTCGTCGCCCACGTTAAGGACATCCTCGACCTTCTCCACGCGGCCCTTGGCGACGCGGGAGATGTGCAGCAGGCCGTCCTTGCCGGGCAGCAGGTTGACGAAGGCGCCGAAGGGCTGGATGGAGACCACACGACCGGTGTACTCCTCGCCCGGCTCGGGAACCTTGATGATGAGCTTGATACGCTCGACAGCCTGATCGACGGACTCGCCGGTGCCGCCGACAAAGACGGTGCCGTCCTCCTGGATGTCGACCGAAGCGCCGGTCTCGTCCTGGATGCCGCGGATGACCTTACCGCCGGAACCGATGACGTCGCGAATCTTGTCAGTCGGAACCTGGATGGAGACGATACGCGGAGCGGTGCTGCGCGTGGTGTGGCGCGGCTCAGGGATCACATCGAGCATCTTCTGCAGGATGAAGGCGCGACCCTCCTTGGCCTGCTGCAGGGCGCGGGCCAAGATGTCAAAGGTAAGACCAGTGGCCTTGTTGTCCATCTGCAGAGCGGTAATGCCCTCGGTGGTGCCGGTGACCTTAAAGTCCATGTCGCCAAGGAAGTCCTCGAGACCCTGGATGTCGGACAGGACCACGGTCTTGCCCTCCTCCTGGATCAGGCCCATGGCGATACCGGAGACCGGGCGCTTAATGGGCACGCCGCCGTCCATAAGGGCGAGCGTGGAGCCGCAGGTCGAAGCCATCGAAGAGGAGCCGTTGGACTCCATGACCTCGGAGACGACGCGGATGGCGTAGGGGAACTCGTTCTCGTCGGGGAGCACCGGAAGCAAAGCGCGCTCAGCCAGGTTGCCGTGGCCGATCTCGCGGCGCTTGGGGCTGCCCATGCGGCCGGTCTCGCCGGTGCAGAACGGCGGGAAGTTGTAGTGGTGCATGTAGCGCTTGCCCTCGGTGGGCTCGATGGTATCCAGACGCTGGCCCTCGTTGAGCATACCGAGCGACAGGACGGAAAGCACCTGGGTCTGGCCACGCTGGAACAGACCGGAGCCGTGAACGAGCGGCAGGTAGTTATCCTTCACCATGATGGGGCGAATCTCATCGGCGGCACGGCCGTCGACGCGCTCGCCGGTCTCGACGACCATGGTACGCATAGCCTTCTTCTCGAGCTTCTTGAGCGCCACGGGAATCTCGCGCTCCCAAGCGGACTGCTCCTCCTCGGTGAACTCGGCACGGATGGACTCCTTCAGAGCCTCGACCTTACCGATACGGGAGAGCTTGTCGGCGTCGCGAAGGGCGGCTGCCATCTCGTCGTAGTGGGCGAAGATGCGCTCCTGGACCTCCTCGACGGGCTGGTCGAGCGGGTACTCCTTCTTGACGATGGCGCCGTTGACCTGCTCCCACTCGGCGACAAACTCGTCCTGAGCCTGGCAGAAGGCAGCAAGGGCCTCCTGGCCAAACTTCATGGCGGCGAGCATGTCGTCCTCGGAGATCTCCTCGGCGCCGGCCTCGACCATCGAGATGAAGTCGGCGGAGCCACCCAGCTCCAGGTCCAGATCGGAGTTCTCGCGCTCCTCATAGGTGGGGTTGACGATAAACTCGCCGGTCTCCACGTTGCGGCCGATGCGCACGCAGGCAAGCGGACCCTCGAAGGGCACGCCGCCGAGCGTCATGGCCAGGGAGGCACCCATGACGTTGATGACGTCGAAGGGGTTGACCTGGTCGGCGACGAGCGAGGTGGCGACAATGTGCACCTCGTTGCGGAAGCCGTCCGGGAAGCTCGGGCGAATCGGACGGTCAATCATGCGCGCGGTGAGCGTGGCCTTCTCGCTGGGACGGCCCTCACGCTTGAGGTAACCACCCGGGATGCGGCCGGCTGCGTACATCTTCTCGTTGAAGTCGACGGTCAGCGGGAAGAAGTCGTAGTTCTTGCGCTCCTTGGAGACAACCACGGTGTCGAGCATCGTGGTGTCGCCCTGCTTGACCAGGCAGGCGCCGGTGGCCTGCTTGGCAAGCTCGCCGGACTCAAAGGTGTAGGTCTTGCCGTACAGCTCAAAGGTCTTGGATACGAGTGTCATTGTTCTCCTTTACCCCACAGGCCCCTTGCCTGTGGGCTTCTCATGTGACGCGGGCCCCCTGCCCCCGCCACGCTTCAGAGCGTGATTGTTCGCGCCCTTACACAAAAAGAGCGCCCCGCTGCGCAGGACGCTCCTTGCATGTACAAATCCTACTGGATGTTGTCGCGGATGCCCAGAGCCTTGATGAGCTCACGGTACTCGACGATGTCGTTCTTCTTGATGTAGGAGAGAAGACGACGACGACGGCCGACGAGCATGAGCAGGCCACGACGGGTGTGGAAGTCCTTCTGGTGGGACTTCATGTGCTCGGTCAGCTCCTTGATGCGCTCGGTCAGGATGGCGACCTGAACCTTGGGGTTGCCGGTGTCGACCGGGGTGTTACCGAACTGGGCAGTCAGCTCCGCCTTGCGCTCTTTGGAAACAGTCATTGTTTCACCTTTCGTTTCTTGTCGCCCGCGGGCGACGCTATTCGCCTCGGACTGGGAAGCCGCCGGTGGAGCGAGCATCCAAGGTCGAGGTACCAACAGGTCGGTATGTTACCACAAGCAGCCCGCGCCTGCGCATCATCGCCGACCCAACATGAATTCCATCGCACGGAGGCGCTGGTCGGTGTGCGTCGCAGCCCACACGTGCGAAAGCCCCAGCAAAAAGGCAGCGGTATGGGGGTCGACCCTCTCGGCCATAAGCGCATCGAAGGTCATGGACATGAGGGCGCGCAGCCATGCGACCTCACCGGTCGACACCAGCTCGGCACCGGGCACGCTCGACGCGCACGACCCGCACATGAGGCCGCCCGCCTGGGGCGAAAAGTACGACAGCATCGGGTCTCCGCACAGCACGCATGCCGAAAAATCGGGTCGGTAGCCAACGTGCGACAGCAATTTAAAGACAAAGGCCGCCACGAGCAGGTCCATATGTGCCGCGTCGAGCCCGCTGCCGACAAGTGTGAGCGCCCGCTGCGTGATGGCAAAGGTAAACGGGTCCTCGGCGTCCTCGAACGAGCACACGCGCGCGACCTCGGCGATCGCGCTTGCGGCGCATGTCATCTCGTAATCGGGAGCAGCGCCGAGCGGCGCCTCCATAAGCTCGGCCTGGGAAACCACGTCGAGCGACCGTCCATGCGCAAGCAGCATATCGACGGTACAGAACATCTCGCAGCGCGCAGCCAGGCGTCCACCGGGTTTGCGGGCGCCCTTTGCCACGGCACGAACCTGCCGACCCCGCTCGTCAAGCATCGTCAGGATCAGGTCCGTCTCTTTGAGCTTCGTCTTATCGAGCACGAGCACTTTCGTGCGATATGTACGAGAACCTGCCATTCGCGCCGCGTGTCCCTAATCCTCGGCGTTATAGCCAAAGCGGCGAATCTGGGCCTCGTCGTCACGCCAGCCGGCCTTGGCCTTCACGTCCAGCTCCAAAAAGACCTGGGTGCCAAAGATGCGCTCAAGGTCGCGACGGGCGTCGATGCCGATATGTTTGATCATCTCGCCGCCCTTGCCGATGATGATGCCCTTTTGGCCCTCGCGCTCGACGTAAATGGTGGCGTGCACGCGCAGCACCTTCTTGGTCTGCTCAAGCGCATCGCAAATCACGCCCACGGAGTGCGGGATCTCATCACGGGTGCGGCGCAAGACCTTCTCGCGCACAAACTCGGCAACGAGCGTCTCATCGGAAGCGTCGGTACCCATGTCCTCGGGGAACCAACGCGGACCCTCGGGCAAAAAGTGCGCAACGGTCTCGGTGAAGGCATCGACGTTGAAGTTCTTGACCGACGACGTCACGATCTCGTCGTCATATTCCATGAGCTCGTGGGCAGCCTTAAGCTGCTCCATGACCTGTGCGGGGTCGGCCTCATCGGCCTTGGTAAGCACCAGGACCTTCTTGCAACGGGCGCATCTGACGCGCTCGGCAACCCAGGCGTCTCCCCTGCCGATCGGCTTGGTGGCATCAATCAAAAACGCGACGACATCGACATCGTTCAGCTCGAACAGCGCGCTCTTGTTGAGCTCGGACCCTAGACCGTCCTTGGGCTTGTGGATACCCGGGGTATCGACAAAGACCAGCTGGTAGCCGGGGCGGTTGACGACGGCGCGCATGCGGCGGCGGGTCGTCTGGGCCACCGGCGAGGTGATGGCGACCTTTTTGCCATAGCAGGCGTTGAGCAGCGTTGATTTACCGGCGTTGGGGCGGCCGACCAAGGCCACGAAGCCACTGCGGAAACCGGGCTCAACGTCGCCAAAGCCCGCGAGGCTGTCGTCCTCGTCGCACAGGGCGTCGAGATCCTCGTCGCTCATGCCCTCAAACGGGTCGAACTCCTCGACTTCCTCATAGGCCTCGGTCGCCTTAGCATCCGGGGACTCGTCGTCCAAAATTTCATCGATAGGCTGCATATTGTCGGACATGGGAATCCCTTTCTAAATAAAGCCGAGCGCGTGGGCAAATACCAGCAAGCCCACAATCGCGGCGGTGATTGAAAGTACGTATACCGAGGCGGCGGCGATGTCCTTGGCGCGTTTTGCCAGCGGATGGAGCTCCTGGGTCGCCAGATCGACAATGGCCTCCATGGCGGTATTGCACAGCTCGCCGTGAATCACCAGGCCGCAGCAGATGATGATCGTGGCCCACTCGGCAATGTCGAGCCCCACGATGCAGCCGGCAATGACGGTGCACACGCCCGCTACGAGCATGACCTTAATGTTGCGCTCGGTCTTGACGGCGGTGACGAAGCCCTCCATGGCGTAGGAGAACGACTTTAAAAAGGACGGATGGTCCTTGTTCGATCCGGGAATCATAAGCGGCTCCTAGTCGTGGGCATGATTGGTGATGGGGCCGACGTGAACGAGTTTGGGGTCCTCGCCGCGCTCGAGCGCCAGATCGCGCAGGATAGCGTCCTCGCGGGCCTCCATGACCTCGGCCTCGTCGTCCTCGATATGGTCATACCCCAGCAGGTGCAGCATGCCGTGTACGAGCATCAGGCGGCACTCGTCGGCAGGGCTATTGCCAAAGCCGGGGGCCTGACGGGCAATGACCTGCGGGGCCAAGATGATATCGCCGAGCTCGAGCGTCTCGTCGGCGGGAATATCCTCGTCAAAGGCCGAGTCGCATTCAAACGAGAGCACATCGGTGGTGCGGTCGATGCCACGCCACTCGTGGTTGAGCTCGTGCATCTCGTCCTCGTCGACATACGAAAGGGAAATCTCGACTTCACGTTCAACGCCCTCGGCGGCAAGCACAACCTCGCAGATGTGCTCCACTTCCTGCGCGTCGAGCAGCGTATCGAGCTCGGCATCGTTGCTGATCAATACACTCAACGGGACTCCTTTCGGTCGCGCGAGCGCTGCTCACGCACGTCATCATAAGCATCGTATGCCTCGACGATACGACCCACCAGGGCATGGCGCACCACATCGGCGCGCTCCAGGTGTGCAAACGCCACATCGTCGACACGGCCCAAAATCTGCTCGACATCCGCCAAGCCACCACGACGACCCACCAGGTCGCGCTGGCTGAGGTCGCCGGTAATCACGAACTTGGAGTTGAATCCAAGGCGTGTCAGGAACATCTTCATCTGCTCGGGCGTGGTATTTTGCGCCTCGTCGAGCACCACGAAAGCATCGCTCAGCGTACGACCGCGCATATAGGCAAGCGGGGCAATCTCGATCACGCCGCGCTCCATAAGCTCATCGGTGCGCTCGCGATCCATCATGTCAAAAAGGGCGTCGTAGAGCGGGCGCATGTACGGATCGATCTTTTCCTCGAGGGTGCCAGGCAAAAAGCCCAGGTTCTCCCCTGCTTCGACAACCGGACGCGTCAAGATCAAACGGCCCACCTCATGGCGCTTGAGCGCGGCAACGGCGAGCGCCATGGCCAGATAGGTCTTACCGGTACCGGCAGGACCCAAGCCAAAGGTGATGGTATGCGAGCGAATGGCATCCACATAGCGCTTTTGCCCAAGCGTCTTGGGACGAATGACGCGACCGCGGTATGAAAGCAGCACGTCATCGCGAAGCGATGTGGCCTCATGCTCGCCGTCGCGCAAGACGGCCAGGCAACGCGAGACATCGTCGGCAGACAGGCTACGACCGGCCGCCGCCTCGCGAAAAGCATGTTCGAAAAAGCGAGCCACGAGTTCGACCTCATCCGGGTCACCGCTCACGGAGATGCTATCGCCACGGGCGACCACGTGAGCGCGAACCAAGCTCTCGAGCGCACGAAGGACGCCGTCGCCGGCGCCCAAAACACGCGAGGGATCAACTCCCTCGGGAACGGTAAGTCTAATCTTCGAGGCTTCCATGGACCTCCCTGCGCGCATGGACCAAGCCGGAATCATCGACTCCGATGATAGCAACATCGAGCAGGCACGGGGCTGTAAGTCCACAGGTATCGTCAAGACGGGCATGATGGAACGAACCGAGCGTCAGGTTGTCACCATACTCGAGCACGGCGCGCTCAACGGTGCCCACGCGACGACGAGCGTCGGCGATAGCGAGCTCCTGCGCCGTGTCTCGCATACGACGGCTGCGCTCGGCCATAACCTCGGGCGGCACCTGGTCGGGCATGTCGGCAGCAAGGGTACCGGGACGCTTACTGTAGCGGAACACGTGCATACGCGAGAAACCCACACGGCGGCACAGCGCCAGCGACTCCTCGAACTCCTCGTCCGTCTCACCAGGAAAACCGACGATGACATCGCACGAAAGAGACGCCTGGGGCAAGTTGGCGCGAATCATACGCACCGTGTCCTCAAAGGCCTCCGCACTATAGGGACGACCCATGCGATGCAGGGTCGCCGTACAGCCGGACTGCACGGGCAGGTGCAAAAACGGGGCGATACGCTGCGGATAGCGCGCCATAACCTTAAGAAGGCGCTCAGAGATATCCATGGGCTCGACCGAGGAAATGCGCACATGCGCAATAGTCGTGCGCTCCATGATGGCCTCGAGCAGCTCATCGATTTCGACATGCTCGTCGGTCGCGCTCTTGCCATCGTAGGCACCCAGGTTCACACCGGTCAGCACCACCTCGGGCACGCCGGCCTCCTGGGCCTCGCGAACCTGCTCAAGCACGGACTCGACAGGCACGGAGCGCTCGGGGCCGCGCGCCTTCCACACAATGCAATAGGTGCAGCGATGGTTGCAGCCGTCCTGGATCTTCACGCCCAGGCGAGAGCGACCGAGCGCATCGACCACCTCGCCATCGCTGCAGGCGGGAACGCTATCGGACTCAACGCCCAGCACCTCGCAGACACGTTCGGCGACATCGATCTTGGACGGCTCGGCGATCACGCGATCCGAAAGCTCCAACAGCTCCTCGGGATGCAAATTGACCACGCAACCGGTCACGAGCACATAGGGCTCATTTGGATGGGCCAGCGCATGACGGACGGCCTTACGGGTCTTGGCCTCGGCCTCGCCCGTAACGGCACAGGTGTTAATGACGATCAAATCGGCATCCTGGGGCTCCACAATAGCAAAGCCCAGGCGCATAAGATCGGCAGTGATACGGTCAGACTCAACCCGGTTGACACGGCAGCCGAGGTTGACGACGGAAATATGGGGTGCGAGCACGCGGGCTCCTTAATCGAGGATATCGTCGAGGGCACTCTTGATACGGTCGGTCACCGACTTCTTACCGGAAGCGACGTCATCGCCCATCTCATCGGCAAAAGCACGGAGCAGCTCGCGTTGCTTATTGGAAAGATTGGTGGGAACGACCACGCGCAGTTGCACGATCAGGCGGCCACGCGAACCGCCACCGCCAATGCGCGGCATGCCGTAATTATTGACGCTCACGGTGTCGCCGTACTGGGCGCCGGCGGGAACCGTCACCTTAACGACCTCGTCGGGCATAATGCCCTCGACCTCGATCTCGCAGCCGAGCGCAGCCTGCGCAATCGAGATATCGCTCACCAGGTACAGGTCGTCACCGTTGCGCTTAAAGCGCTCATGGTCGGCAACGCGCACGTTGACAATCAGGTCGCCCGAAGGCTCGCCGCGAAGGCCGGCCTCGCCAAAGCCGCTCACACGCAGCTGGCGACCGGTCGAAACGCCGGCGGGAATATCGATGTCGATCTTTTCGTGCGAAGGCGTGCGGCCCTGACCGTCGCAGGTCTCGCAGGGATGGTCGATAACCGTGCCCTCGCCATGGCAGTCGGGGCAAGGCGAGGAAGACTGAACCTGGCCCAAAAACGATCGCTGAACCGTCGTGACGTAGCCCGTACCGTGGCAGCGACTGCACTGCTTTTCCTGTGCACCCTCGGCCCTACCGGTACCGTTGCAGTCCTCGCAAGGAGCAAGGCGATCATAGCTGATCGTCTTTTTGCAACCGAGCGCCGCCTCCTCGAGCGTCACCGAAAGGGAGATGGCCATGTCACGTCCGCGACGACGCTCACGACGGCTGCGGGCGCCACCGCCGGCACCGCCGCCAAAGAACGACGAGAACAGGTCGTCCATGCCCATGCCACCAAAGATATCGTTGATATCGACATAGCCCGAACCACCAGGGCCGTCCGCGGTGCCGTAGCGGTCGTAGTTTGCACGCTTCTGCTCATCGGAAAGAACGGAATATGCCTCGTTGAGCTCTTTGAACTTGGCCTCGGCCTCGGGGTCGTCCGAAACGTCCGGGTGTACGGTACGGGCCTTCTTTAGAAACGCGCGCTTAATCGTCCGCGCGTCGGCATCCTTTTCGACGCCAAGTACCTCGTAGTAATCCCTATTTTCCGACACGACCGAATCCTTCCGACTTTCATTATTGTCACAGTGCGTCCTATACCCAAGCTGGGGCGGCCGCAAACAGAGGGTTTGATGTTAGTACATTCCGTACGGCGAAAGCATGGCACGCTGCGAGCAGCTCGCAAACCAAACCGACACGAGTGCGAACATGAAGCCGTTGGCAAAACCGTTGGCAAACTGCATCGCGCCGCGTTTCCACCACAGCAGGCTTCGATGAAGCCCGCCGTCCGAGAGCACCATG
>JAHYYL010000048.1:5426-10219 GCA_019424965.1 Collinsella sp. | reverse complement strand
CTCAGCCCGCTGTCCGTCTACGGCCAGACCAAGGCCGCCGGCGACATCGCCGTGGCCGGGTGCCCGCGCCACTACATCATGCGCTCCAGCTGGGTCATCGGCGAGGGGCACAACTTCGTCAAGACCATGAAGGGCCTCTCCGACCGCGTCGCCGACCCCGAGGACGGGCTCGAGCAGGTCACGGTCGTGGACGACCAGCTGGGACGCCTGACCTTCACGCGCGACATGGCCGAGGCCATCTTCCACGTGCTGGGGAACAAGGCCCCCTACGGCACCTACGACTGCACCGGCTCCGGCACCGTGAAGAGCTGGGCCGATATCGCCCGCGCCGTCTTCGAGGCCGCCAACGGCAACGGGGAGAAGGTCGTGCCGGTATCGACCGCCGACTACTACGCGAACACCGAAGGCCCCGTCGCCCCGCGCCCGGTCCACTCCGCGCTCGACCTGTCCAAGCTCGAGTCGGTCGGATTCCACATGCCCGACTGGGAGGTAGAGCTGGGGGAGTACATCAAGACGCTCTAGCCGCTATTAACTTTTCGAGCGTAAAAGCCGCCGTTTGTTAACGGCGGCTTTTCTTATGCCTGGTGAATAGCCCCGCTGCAACAAGGGCGGAGGTCGCCAGACTCACTGCAAGCCCCGCAAGGGCGCCCGGAGTCTTGTAGGTCATCACGATTCTATTCGCGCCTTTCTGCATGCTCAGGGATGACAAGCCCTTATCGGCGGCGGGCGTTAGTTCTGCGGCGGTTCCGTTTACCGTTACGTTCCAGCCCTCATCGTACGGAACGCTCAGCAGCAGGTTGCCGTCGTCCTTGGCGGTATACTCGCCTTCGATTCTTCCGTCCTCAAAAACCGTCGGAATAAACTCGCTCGTCTTAAGCTCGCTAATGATCTGTCTGAAAACGTCCAGATTGAGGGCGTAAAAGACCGGCTCATTGTCTTGGGGCATGTCTGTATAGCCCTCTGCGACTCCGATTGACACCGTATGCTGGCTCGGGGCGTCCGATGCATCCGCAATCTGGCGGATATTATTGTCGAATCTCCAGGCTTCGTTATTGATTGATCGCTGATCGATGGTGAGGGCGACGGGCCAATAGCTTCCGGCGCTCGTATCTTTAATGATGTAGAGGTATCCGATGGAGCCTGCCGGCAGGGTAACGCTCCATTGCTTTAGACTCTCGCCATCCTCCGTCTTTGCGGCCTCGATTTTGGTATAGAGCTCGACCTTACGACCCAGTATTATGCTGTACAGGTCGTTCTGCTTTTCGAAGGGGTTTTCGCCCTCTAATGTGCTGTTTTGGATATCGTTCGAAGCCGTGATGCCTACACTGAGCGCATTGGGATTCTCGTAGACCGCGGTTGCGGATTCGGGCTGATTCGCCTTTGCCATTACATAACCCGCGGGAGCTTGCTCGGCGATGGCGTACTTGACCCCTAGCAGGGCATCAACGGCAAGAATGGGCTCGGCATAACGGGTCGAGAATTCGCCAACGCTGCTGTATCCAAGGGAGTTGAGCAATGCAATTGCCTGCGGGTTATTGGCGGACGAATATGAAGATAGCTGGTTATACCCAAGTGCCAGGCCTTCGTTGAGAGTGGCGCTGTCGGCCCGTGTGGTTGTGCGATCGATGCGGTAGAACGAAGTCGAATCCTGTTCTTGAATGGCGGTAATCGTGTCGGTTGCGGTGGCTACATAAGTTGTGTTGGCATCCTCAGAATAGCCCGCGTACAGCTGGTTCCACATACCATGAGCATTGACAAACAGCTCAATGGCAGTGAGTGCTAGCAGGGGCAAGATGACGGCGGGGCGATAGGCTCGGTGCGATTTAGGTTGATCCTTGAGCGTCTGAATGGCATAGCCCGCGGCCCACATCGTTAAGAAGCTCAGCAAAAAGGCCGTACGAGAATAAAATCCGTTAGGAACGCGCATGCCGCACCAGATGTACTCGAGCAGGCTCAAAACGGAGCTTGCGACCAGGGTTATCGTGACGACGAGTGTTGCGATACGCGTCTTGATTGAAACCGTGCGGTTAGCCAGCAAGCTCGCCGCGAGCAACATCATGATGATGCCGCAATAGAACTGCGGTGTGCTTTCGTTGTTTACCCACATGCAGGGAAGAAAGCCCCTGATGAGCGACTTGAGGCTGGTTTTTAGTAGGGGGCCGAGTGCCAGAACGGGACCGCCCTTGGACATGGCAAGGATGGTCGGCAAAAAGGTCCAGGCGGACAGGAGCAGTCCAAGCGCGATACCCCCGGCGAATCGCAGGGCCCGATCGAGCATGAGCTTCCAGCTAAATCCTTCTTCTGTAACATAATCGATAAATTCGACCAATACGAAGATACAGAGGAACAGGATGCTGATGTAGGCCGTATACCAGCAGAACATGACATTGAGCGCCGTTGCGATGACGAGGCGGATTATGCGCTGCTTGCGGATGAGCTCGTAGCATCCGTAGGCGCAGATGGGTAGCAGGATGAGGCAATCGATCCAAAGCGGGTTGCGCAGGTTGCTGATGGTCCAGCTGCAAAATGTGAACGAGAGGGAAAGTAGGAATGCTGCAGGCTTGGGTAGGCCAAAGCGCTTTTGCAAGAACCAGGCGCTGCTGATGTGGATGCAGCCGAGCTTGAGCGCGGTGATAACAAACACAAAGATCGTCAGCTTGTCTTGAGGAAACAGTACGCAGAGCAGGTTAAAGGGGCTGGCGAGATAGTAGCTATAGAGCCCCCACGTGTTCATGCCCAGTCCCTGAGAAAAGGAGTAGCGAAGATTCTCCTCGCCCAAAAGGACGCGCCGGAACCAAGCAAAGAAGTCGATGTACTGGTACTTGAGGTCGCCAGCGAGAAACGAGTTGTCCCCAAAGGGGTAGACGTGTCCTGCCACGGCAAGCGTGACAAAGAGCGTGACGGTAAACGCAAAGCAGGCAGCATAGAATGCTACATTCTTGAACGTGCATTTATTGATCCGTGTCATCAGATTCCTCGCTGGATTCTCGAATGATATAGATAGGACGTCGCTTAGTTTCCAAGTAGGCTTTTGCCAAGTATTCACCGATGATTCCTAAGCACAGAAGCTGCATGCCGCCAAACAGCGTTATGAGGCAGGCGAGCGACGGCCATCCGCCGACGGGGTCACCCCAAACGAGTGTTTTGACCAGGATGATGACGAATCCCAGAATGGCGATGAGGCAGAAAATGACACCCGTGAGGGCGGCGAGGGAGAGCGGCGCCGTGGAAAAGGCGATGATACCGTCGATGGAATAGAGGAGCAGCGACCAAAAGCTCCACTTGGTCTCGCCGGCCACGCGGTTGACGTTTACGTAGGGGAGCCATTTGGTCTTGAAGCCCACCCAGCCGTAAATGCCCTTGGAGAATCGGTTATATTCGCCCATGGAGACGATAGCGTTGACCATGGGGCGCTTCATGAGCCTAAAGTCGCGTGCACCGTCGACGATGTCCGCGTTGGAAATGCGGTTGATGATCTTGTAGAACATGCGGGCGAAGAACGACCTGATTGGAGGCTCGCCTTTGCGGGTGGTCCTGCGCGTAGCGACGTTGTCGTAGTCTTCGGTTTGCAAGACCTCGTACATCTGCGGCAGCAGCGAGGGCGGGTCCTGCATGTCGGCGTCCATGGTGGCGACATAGTCGCCCTTTGCATGCTGGAGTCCGGCAAACAGTGCCGCCTCCTTGCCAAAGTTGCGTGAGAAAGAGTGCCAGTGGATGGCGTATGGATGCACCGCCGAGGCTTCTGCTTTCATGACGACGAGCGTTTTGTCTGCCGAGCCATCGTCGATGAGGACGGCTTCAAAGGAAATGCTGGGGTCTTGCTGAGTCATGATGCGAACGACGCCATTGAGCTCTTTGAGAAAGATCGGAAGCGATTCTTGCTCGTTGTAGCACGGCACGACAATGGAGATGAGCGGCATGCGACTTACCTCTCGTATTTATTTGCGCTGGAGGGAATGCTGCAGCCATATGTGTTATACACGTTGACCTCCCACTGTTTACGCTCAACCTTTGCAACGGAATCAAGGATAAGCCCCGTCGCGAGACTCAGGCCACAAAGGAACATGAAAGATGCGGCGAGCATTGCGGTGGGGAAGCGGGGGACGAGACCGGTCTGGAAATATTCGACGACGATGGGGATGCCCAGGGCGAGGCCGATAATCGCAAACAGAAGCGCGACCAGGCTGAAGAATTTGAGCGGACGGTAGTCCTTGAACAGCGTGCCGATCATGGCGACGACCTTGATGCCGTCACTGACGGTATTGAGCTTAGACTCGGATCCTTCGGGGCGATCGCGGTACTCAATGGGCACGTCCTTGATGCGCCAGCGGTGATCGACGGCATGGATGGAGAGCTCGGTTTCGATTTGAAATCCCTCGGAAAGTACGGGGAACGTTTTGACAAAGGGGCGACTCATTGCGCGATAGCCCGTCATAACGTCATCGAAGCTGAAGCCATAGATCCACTTAATCATGGCGCGAACTAGGTTGTTGCCAAAACCATGGAAGGCTCGCTTGTTTTCCTCGGCATAGGTCCCATTGGAAAGGCGGTCGCCTACGGTCATGTCGGCCGTGCCGTTTAGGATGGGCTCGCAGAGGGCCTTTGCCGCTTCGGCAGGGTAGGTGTCGTCGCCGTCGACCATCAGGTAACAATCGGCGTCGATGTCGCGAAACATCTGACGGCAGACGTTGCCTTTTCCCTGACGCGGCTCAAAACGCACCGTGGCACCGTGCTCTGCAGCAATGTGAGAGGTGTTGTCTGACGAATTGTTGTCGTATACGTAGAGAGTCGCC
>JAHYYL010000048.1:2608-5416 GCA_019424965.1 Collinsella sp. | reverse complement strand
GGAAGCTCGCGGTGAAAGTCGTCGATGACTTTTCCGATGGTGACTGCCTCGTTGTAACAGGGGATAATAACGGCAATCGTTTGCTCGGCCATGAAGGTTCCTTTGGTCGCGTACAATCGAATCGTTTGTTTCGTGGTTAGGATGGGCGCATTGATTCGAGAGTTCAGGTTATTAGATGTGACACGTGCTGTTTTGCTGTTTGCAGCAAGCATCGCTACGGTGACGTATTGTAGTGGTTCCTTCGACCTGTTTCCATCAGTCTTGGCATGTGTTGCGATAATCGCATCATTGGTTAATTTCAATAAGTTTGCGTGCAGGGATTTTGCATTTCCGTCGGTTGTTGGTAGAGCTTGCTGCTTAGTGATTTCCCTTGTATTTTCGTTTGTTCTTGTGCTGGGAGCGCATATTCGTGTGACTGAACCGGTGATTGCCGGCGGGATTTACGAGAACTATATTGAGCCGTATTCCGCGATTGATTTTGTTGCTTTTTGGGTGATGTCGGCGCTGGTCTTTTGGGTCTTGTCGGTGCTTGTTCAGCTGTCTTGTCGTTGCCGCTGCTGTGTTTTCTGCAATGACTCGCTGCGGACTAATGATGGTGAATCGTCCATTCGATTCCTATCTGTTGCGGTCCGTGCTCTAGTGATATTACTTTTGTATCTCCCGTTCTTCCTGAGGTATTGTCCCGGTCTGTTTTTTGGGGACACCTTCTCGTCGTTTGCTCAGATTATGGGGTGGAACCCTTTGAGCAACCATCATCCGGTTGCATTCACCATGATGATGGCTGTTTGTATCAAAATTGCAGGCCTTATGGGGATGAGCCCCTCGGTGGGCGTTGCCTTGCTAACGGTGCTTCAGATGGCCAGTGTTGCCAGCACGTTTGGTTATCTTTCAATTTGGGTGACTTCCCGCTTGGGGGTCTCCTCTCGCTGGTCTTGGCTGCTCGTAGTCTATTTTGGCTTGTCACGGTATTGCGCTCTGTATTCTGTGGCGCTCTGGAAAGACCTGTTGTTTTCCTGCTGTCTTGTCTTGATGGTGACCATGCTTGCCGATGCCGTCATGGGAAAGGATTCCCGGTCGAGCGCGTTGCGTTTGCTCGTTTTTGGTGCCCTGGCGTTGGGCGTTATGCTTCTACGGAATAACGGTCTGTATATTTGCGTCGCGCTATTCTTGGTACTTGTGATAGTTGTAGCTTTGGAGCGACTCGGCTGCATTGCCCCGATGAAGTCTGCCTCTCGTTTGGCCGTATCTCTTGGATTTGCGCTTGTCACATGCTTGGTTATTACGGGGCCTGTGTACTCGGCTCTGGGCGTTGTTCCATCGGAGGATGTTGAGTCAGTGGGTATTCCGCTTGCTCAGATGGCTCGCGTTGCCGCGCTCGATGGCGGTACGTCCAAGTCCGACCGTTCTTATATGAACGAGTTGCTGCCGCTCAACCGTTACAAGGAGGTTTACCACCCCAGTATTATCGATCCGCTTAAATGGAACGATGACTTTAATTCGGACCATTTAAAGGATGGATTCTGGGCTCATTGGGCCTCGATGCTTTCGCGTAACCCTTCGATATACTTTGAGGCGTGGGAACTGCAGACGTTTGGTTTTTGGGCCCCAAGTGTAAAGGGTGCTGACGGTCTGCCTGAAAACTTTCTCATGGGCGTTCCGTATAACCTTGTGGCCGACGCAAAGGCTTCTACGGGAGTTACATATCGCAACTTGCTTGCGTCCCTCGGCGATGATGTTGATGTGACGATTGGACTGAGCGCTTGGTCTATTCCTGGCGCCGTTGTCTTTTGGTTGCTCATGTTTTCGACAGCACTGTTGGTGTCTTGTGGTCGCGCAAGGTTTGCTTTGCCGCTTTTGCCATTTTTGTTGTTGTACGGGACGCTCTTTATTGCCAGTCCTATTTGGTACTGGCCTCGTTATATCGTGGCTGCTCAATTTGGTCTTCCTGCCGTGCTTGTGGTGGTCGCTCGCGGCATGCTGTCTGATGGAAGAAGTCCCGAAAACGATGTTGTGGGATAGTTTTCCAGTTTCGCAATGCCGCCTTCCGGTGCTAGGAGCGGGTCTATACTGTTCGTTTGTCAACGATTACGAGTAAAGGAGTTGCATCCGTGTCGGATCAGACAAAGCAACAAGAAGCTCGCAGTCTGCCTGCGACGTTTGCTAAGAACGAATTTGAGAAGGACGCGTTTATCCTTCGTCAGCTGGTTACCAAGGATTTTAAGATCAAGTATCGCCGTAGCGTTCTGGGCGTCGCATGGTCGGTGCTCAACCCGCTGCTGATGATGATCGTCATGGCCATCGTGTTCTCGACGATTTTTGGCCAGGGCCGCAATGGCTCAATGACGCCCGAGATGTACCCGCTGTACTTGATCGTGGGTAACGTTACCTTTGCCGTCATGTCCGAGTCTACGAACCAGGCCCTGACGTCGATCGTGGGTGCTGCCCCTCTGCTCAAGAAGGTTAAGGTGCACCGCTGGGTCTTCCCGGTGCAGAAGGTGCTCTTCTCGCTGGTCAACTTTGCCTTCTCGCTGGTCGCCGTCGCCATCGTTATGCTGTGGTTCCGCGTTATGCCTTCTTGGCATCTGATTCTGCTGCCGGTTTGCCTGCTGCTGCTTATGTGCTTCTGCATGGGCCTGGGCATGATGCTCTCTGCCCTTACGGTCTTTTTCCGCGACGTTATGCATCTGTGGAGCGTCGTCATTACGGCGTGGACTTATATTACGCCCATCTTCTGGACGACTGACTATATTGCGCAAATGCCGCATCTCGTGCGTATCTTGATGTATTCGAACCCCATGTATAACTACC
>JAHYYL010000048.1:0-2598 GCA_019424965.1 Collinsella sp. | reverse complement strand
GTTTATGCGCGATATCTTCTTGTTCCAGACCACGCCCTCGCTTTTGACGTTTGGTATGTGCGTCGCTTGGGCGGTCCTTGCGCTTGTCATTGGCTACACCGTGTTCCATAAGTCCGAGCGCAAGTTCATCCTCTACATCTAAGGAGTGCTGTGATGACTGAATCTGTTGTTGATTACAGCGAGCAGCCTCTGGCTGTCGAGGTCGACGACGTCACCATGATCTTTAACATGGCGTCCGAGTCGCTGACCAACCTCAAGGAGTACTTCATTAAGCTTGCCAAGCACGAGCTGTTCTTTGAGGAGTTTAGGGCACTTAAGCACATCTCGTTCGATATTCATCGCGGCGAGGTCGTGGGTCTGGTCGGCACCAATGGTTCCGGTAAGTCTACGATGCTCAAGATTATCGCTGGCGTGCTTGAGCCTAGCGAGGGCAGCGTTAAGGTCCATGGCAACATCGCACCGCTGATTGAGCTCGGCGCCGGCTTTGATCCTGAGCTGACGGCCCGCGAGAACATCTATCTGAACTGCGCCCTGCTCGGCTATACCAAGGAGTTCATCGACGCCAACTTTGACGGCATAATCGAGTTCGCTGAGCTTCAGAACTTTGTCGACATGCCGCTTAAGAACTTCTCCTCGGGCATGGTTGCGCGTATCGCCTTTGCAATCGCGACGATTACCGAGCCCGATATTTTGATCGTTGACGAGACGCTGTCCGTCGGTGACGTGTTCTTCCAGCAGAAGTGCGAGGACCGTATCCAGCACTTTATCCAGAGCGGCGACGTGACGGTTCTGTTCGTTTCGCACTCCATGGAGCAGGTTGAGCGCATCTGCCAGCGTGCCGTTTGGATCGAGAAGGGTGACCTTCGCATGGACGGCCCGGTCGATGAGGTCTGTAGGGCGTACCGCGAGCAGTTCAACTAGGTTATAATTACTTGCGCCTGACAGGCTTGCGCTTGCTTGGGCGTGCGGTTATATGCTCCATTAGCTCAGTTGGATAGAGCAGGGGACTTCTAATCCCAAGGTCGACGGTTCGAATCCGCCATGGAGCACCAGAGAGTTTTTGAAGACCTGGTTTAATGCCGGGTCTTTGCTATTTGGGCGCATGGGCATGCTATTGTTTAAACACAGACCCCAAGATATGGCGATGACTTGCGGCCATATTTGTTAATTTGGACTGTGGCGCGCTTTCATCGTCACAGAAAGATGCCCGGTGCAGCGTTCGCGCTGCACCGGGCATTCTGTTTGCTTATGATGGCTGGCTAATGCGCCTTTGTCTCTACGCTTCCGTGGGCTCCACGCCCAGCTCGTTGCGGACGAGCTCGAAGGCGGCGGCGATGGCCTTGTCCATGTCGTAGTACTTGTAGCCGCCCAGGCGACCGGCAAAGATCACGTCGCCCTCCTGCGCTGCCAGCTCCTCGTACTGCTTGTACAGGGCCTCGTTCTTGGTGTCGTTGATGGGGTAGTAGGGCTCGTCGCCGGGCTTCCAGTCGACCGGGTATTCGCGCGTGATGACGGTCTTGTCCTGCGTGCTGAACTCGAAGTGCTTGTGCTCGATGACGCGGGTGTAGGTGATCTCGCGCTCGGTGTAGTTGACCACGGCCACGCCCTGGTGGTCGGCCTCGTCGAGCGTCTCGGTCTCGAAGCGCAGACTGCGGTACTCGAGCGTGCCCAGCTTAAAGTCGTAGAACGCGTCGATGGGGCCGCAGTAGACCGTCTTGGCGGCGATATCGGGCTCAGCGGCGACCAGCTCCTTGTACTCCACGCCGCAGCGCACCTCGACGCCCTCGAGCATGTTGGCGACCATCTTGGTGTAGCCGCCCATGGGGATGCCCTGGTAGCGGTCGTTGAAGTAGTTGTTGTCGTAGGTAAAGCGGCAGGGGAGGCGCTTGATGATGCTCGCGGGAAGGTCGCGGCAGTCGCGGCCCCATTGCTTCTCGGTGTAGCCCTTCACGAGCGTCTCGAAGATGTCGCGGCCGACGAGCGACAGCGCCTGCTCCTCGAGGTTGGCCGGTTCGCCGATGTTCTCGGCGGCAACCTGCTCGGCGATCTTGGCGCGGGCGTCCGCCGGCGTGACGACGCCCGGCCACATCTTGGAGAAGGTGTTCATGTTGAAGGGCATGTTGTACATGCTGCCGTGGAAGTTGGCTACCGGCGAGTTGACGTAGTTGTTGAACTCGGCGAAGCGGTTGACGTAGTCCCAGACGTCCCTCATGGAGGTGTGGAAGATGTGCGCGCCGTAGCGGTGGACCTGGATGCCCTCGACGTCCTCGGTGTAGATGTTGCCGGCGATGTGGTTGCGGCGGTCGATGACCAGGACCGACTTGCCGGCGCGCCTGGCGGCATTGGCAAAGACGGCGCCCGAAAGGCCGGCACCGACGACAAGGTAATCGTACTGGGACATTGATGTGCTCCTTTGTATGTAATCAAACAGTTACTTAAGATTTGGGACAAATAAACCTGATAATTCTGTTCCAAGGATTAGTGTATCAGGCGTGTTGTAGGCTTTCTTTCAGCAGCTTCAGCTCATGTGCATAGCCCCGGTTTCTCCTTGATTATCAACTTTATCCGAACACCTCCCACATTCATCCGTACATGTGC
>JAHYYL010000047.1:10402-11550 GCA_019424965.1 Collinsella sp. | reverse complement strand
TGCTGTTCCACTTCCTGTCGCGCGGCAAGGTACCGGCCTTCTTGGGCTCGTCGTTTGCCTTTATTGCCGGTTATGCCGCAATCGCGCCCAACGGCGAGGCCGAGCTTTTGCCCTACGCCTGCCTGGGTGTAGCCTGCGCCGGCCTGCTCTATCCGGTGCTGGCGGCCCTGTTCCGCGCGTTTGGCGCCAAGCGCGTCATGCGCTTCTTTCCGCCGGTGGTGACCGGCCCCATCGTCATTTCGATCGGCCTAATCTTGGCAAGCTCTGCCATCGCTAACTGCCAGACCAATTGGCTTGTTGCCGTTGTCGCTGTGGCTGTGATCGTCATCTGCAACATCTGGGGCCGCGGCATGGTCAAGATCGTGCCGATTCTGCTGGGCGTTGTGGTGAGCTATGCCGTTGCGGCTGCGCTGGGCGAGGTCGACTTCTCTGGCGTCGCAGCCGCTCCCTGGGTTGGCTTGCCCATCGTGTGGGACAACACCGTGTTTGCGCTCTTTGGGCCTCAGTTCGATAGCGGCCTTGCCACGACTGCCATCATCACCATCATGCCGCTGGCCTTTGCGACTATGATCGAGCATATTGGTGATATCTCCGCTATCGGCTCGACTTGCGAGCGCAACTACATTGCCGATCCCGGCCTGCATCGCACCCTGCTTGGCGATGGCCTGGCGACCATTCTCGCATCGCTCTTTGGCGCTCCGGCTAACACCACCTATGGCGAGAACACCGGTGTGCTTGCCCTGACGCGTGTGTTTGACCCGCGCGTGATTCGCATTGCCGCGTGTTGCGCCATTGTGCTCTCGTTCTGCCCCAAGTTCGCGGCTGTCATTGCGGCCATGCCGGCGTGTGTGATCGGCGGCGTGTCACTCGTGCTCTATGGCATGATCAGTGCGGTAGGTGTGCGTAACCTCATCGAGAACCAGGTCGATTTCCAGAACAACCGCAACGTGCTGGTGGCCGCTCTGGTGCTGGTGCTTTCACTCGGCATTGCTTACAGCACTGCCGGTGCTATCGTGTTGGAGCTGGGCGGCGTGACCATTTCGCTTTCGGGTCTTGCCGTGGGTTCGCTGGTGGGCATTGTGCTCAATGCCATCCTACCGGGTAACGACTTTGAGTTTGATGTCTCCGAGCTTGAGGAGGCTGCTGAG
>JAHYYL010000047.1:0-10392 GCA_019424965.1 Collinsella sp. | reverse complement strand
AATCAAAAAATGGCGCCCATGCGTACGCGCGGGCGTCATTTTTAATGCGTCAATATCCAGTGGATGCCACGTGCCATGCGCAGATCGGTTTGGGCAAAGTGATTGCCGGGGTTGAGCTCCAGCGTTGTTGGAATGCCGCGCGCGACGAGCAACGCTTCCATCGCGCGTGTGTCGTCGAGTACATGCCGCATCATGCGGTTGGGTGTCTTGGTCTCCTTTTTGCCGAGTGACAGATAGACGGCCTGCGGGTTGCCGGCAAAAGGGGCCGTGCTGGCGCGATCGACAAAGTCGGGAAACCACAACGACCCAGATGCGCTTGCGGCGCGGCTAAAGGCGTCGGTTTGCCAGAGGGACCAGAGCGCGAAGAGGCCCGCGAGCGAGTAGCCGGCAATGCCGCGCCAGGTGGGCGGCTGAGGAAGCGACGACTCGGCCTCTGGGATTATCCAGTTCAACAGCTCATCGAGAAATCCGGAAGCCTGACCGCCAAAGGGCTCGGCATCGCGCACGGTTCCGTCGCATCCCCAGGGGCTCAGCTCGCGATTCCAGTTGAGGCTGCCAATGCCGACAAGCGTGAAGGGCGGGCAGTTGAGCTCTCGGCAGCGTTCATAAACCTCCGCGCCGTCGCCCATGACCACGGGAAGATAGATGACTGGTGCGCTTTCGGCATGCTGTGCATGAACGGTTATCTGCTTTTGATGCGCTTCCATGACGGGCTTCTCTCAGTGTTGTGATATCGACGGCCCCCATTGTCGCACGCCGGCTCATGCAGGTTGGGCTAGACCAAAGACAATCTCGTGCATACCCTGCGGACGCATATGGAAAACGCCACCGCCGGAGGGGAGCTCGGCGGTGGCGTTGTTAAACGGTGCTGAGGCTCGGGGCCTTCGCGGGAGCTGCCATGTGCGCAGAGGCGTTTAAGAGCGCTTGCGGCTCGCCATGGTGCCTGCGGCGATAGCGGCTGTTCCCACAAGGACGGTTGCCACGATGGCCGCACCCGAGGTGTCGCCGGTTGCCGCGAGCACGCCGGTAGTCTTGGCTTTCGTGGTTGAAGCCGCAACGGCCTTGGTCGGCTTTGAGCCCTCAGGCTTGGGGTTCTGCTTGGTCTCGTCGGGCTTGGGGTCTTCCGGCTTGGCTACCTCGGGAGGTGCGATGGTCGTGCTTTTGGCGACTGCTTTGATATAGAGGGAGTCGACCGTGGCGTCGCCCGTGCCGATGGCTTGGCCTGCTTCGTAGATGCCGTCACGGAGCTTGCGATAGTCAATGACCTTGCCGCCTTCGGGCGTCTGGATGGCGGCGTTCTCAATCTTGATGGTGCCGATTGTCTTGCCGTCAGCGCTCATGGCACGGGCAAAGATTGCCGCTGTATCTCCTTCGACCGTTACCTTGCTGCGGATGATCGAGATGACTGCGGGTGTGACGCCCTCGCTGGTCTGGGCGATGATGCCGATGTTCTCGCCTTGGGGTTCGCGCCTCGTCTCGCCATCTTGGTTTTCGCTGTAGGGGATGGGGCCGTCGCCGTTCTCGACATAGCGGGCTATGGCCTTGACAACGGAGTCGCTGATGTAGATGTGGCCACCCTCCTCGTTGGGTCGATCGTTTCTGGTGGAGAATGCAGCCGAAACCTCGCCTTCCGCAAGCGCGTCCACGGTGGAGCCGTTCTTGACGACGATATCGTCTTGGTAGGTGAAGAGGGCAATGGCGCCACCGTATCTGCCTTTACTTGCACGGACTGTCACGTTTGCATGATCGAGCGTGATGCCCTTGTGGGCATAGACGCCATATTCAACACCGTTTACGTTGAGGGAGGCGTTTGTGGCTGCGAGGCTGCCCTTGGCCTCGACGGCAGCGTCTTTCTCGGAGCTTGCCTCGACCGTCCCGCCACCCTTGATGGTGAGGTTCTTGTCGGTTCCGATACCCTTGTCCTGGGTGGCCCTGGCGGTGACGGCTCCGCTGTCGTCAATCGTGATATTGCCGTTTGCCCTGATGCCATCCGATACGCCCGTGGCGTTGACGTTGCCCGAACCTTTGATAGCGAGATCGCCCTCGGCGTCGATGGCATCAAACCCAGCGCTCGTGGCGTTGACGGATCCGGCTCCGTCGATGTTGATATTACCCGTGGAGAGGATAGCGTCCTCAGTAGATGTCACGCTGAGCGTGCTGCCCGCGTCGCCTTGGATATTGAGCTCGGCGTTCTCATTATTGCCATGAGAAGCCTTGATGCCTTCGATCCAGTCGGCAGTGACGATGTTGTTTCCCGAGTAATTCACGTTGAGCTTGCCTGCGGCCTGGATCTCGCCGCCGTTATAGTTGTTGAGCTTCAAGTCGTCGGCGCCGTCCCACGACCAGGTGCCGGTCTCGTCGCCCGCCGCAGTGCCGGCGTTGTATTTGGTTTCGCCGACCTTGACCCATTCCGCCGCGAGCGAGACGCTCGGCATGAGCAGCGAGCTCACCGTGAGCGCGCACACGGCGCCTACGACGATGCGGCGCGTCACGCGGCGCCAGCTGCCGTGCGCGAGTCCTATGCGACGGCGAACGTCGGGTTCGGCAACATGGGTTCCGGCGGTAGTGTCATTGCGTTTGGGGGTCGTGAACAAGGCTGCCATGGTTGCTCCCGTTCTCATAGGGCCTATACGGCTAGATTCAGCGTATCTGCTGGATGTTGCCGGCGGTAGTGCCGTTTGGAGGGCAAAATGGCCAAAATGGGGGAGAAATAGGCCGCACGCCGGCGCAGGGACCGACGCTAAAAGAAAAGCGCGGGGCCGCATGGCGACTCCGCGCTTTATTGTTCAGCTTTTGCAGCCTTGCCCTTACGCTACGAAGAAGTAGACGGGGAAGGCAAGAGCCGCGATCCACCCGTCCTGTGCGAAAAAGTGTTTACGAGCGTTTGCGACTCGCCAGGGCGCCTGTGACGATAGCGGCCGTTCCTACAAGGGCGGTCGCTATGATGGTTGCGCTCGAGGCGTCGCCGGTTGCCGCGAGTTTGCCGGCGGTCTTGGCTCCCGTGGCTGCAACTGCAACGGTCTTGATCGTCTTCGCGCCCTCGGACTTGGAACCCGGCTTGGTCTCGCCGGGCTTTTCCTCGGGTTTGGTCTCCTCGGGAGGCGCGATGAGCGTGTGCTTGGCGACTGCTTCGTTGTAGGGGGAGTCGATCACGGCGTCGCCCGTGCCGATGGTTTGACCCGCCTCGTAGACGATGCCGTCGCTGAGTTCTTCCTTGTTGCGATAGTCAATGACCTTGCCGCCTTCAGGCGTCTGGATGGTGGCTCCTTCGATTTCGATGGTGCCGATCGCCTTGCCGTCCGCGCTCATGGCAAGGGCGAAGATTGCCGCCGTGTCTCCCTCGGCCGTGACTCTGCTGCGGACGATCGAGATGGTCGCGGGCGTGATGCCCTCGCTGGTCTGCGCGAAGATGCCGATGTTCAGGCCCTCGGACTCAGGGATGATTTCGTCGTTTTGGTCTCCACTGTAGTGGTCGGGGCCGTCGCCGCCGGTCTCGGCATAGCGGGCTATGGCCTTGACAACGGAGTCGCTGATGTAGATATGGCCACCCGCTTCGCCGGAGTAGAAATTACTGGTGGAGATTGCAACCGAGAACCTGCCTTCTGCGAGCGCATCCACAGTCGAGCCGTTCTTGATGACGATGTCGTCCTCATCGGTGAAGAGTGCGCTGACTTCCCCGCCATCTGAGCTTGCGCGGACCGTCACGGTCGCGCCATCGAGCGTGATGCCCTTGTAGACATAGATGCCATACCCAACGCCACCTGCGTTGAGGGAAGCGTTCGTGACCGTGAGGCTGTTTTTACCGTCGATGGCGGCGTCTTCCTCGGAGCTTGCCTTGACCTGGCTGCCGCCCGAGATCTCGATACTGCCGTCGGCCCAAATCGCATTGTCCTCGATAGAGCTTGCCTCTACCTTGCCGCCGCCCTTTATGATGAGGTTCTCGTTAGCATCGATACCCTGATCCTCGGTGGCCTTGGCGGTGACGGTTCCGCTGTTGTCGATCGTGATGTTGCCGTCGGCCCTGATGCCATCCGAATCGCCCGTGGCGTTAACGTTTCCCGAGCCCTTGATGGTGACATCGCCCCCGGCATCGATGGCATCGTGCTCGGTGCTCGTGGCGTTGACAGTGCCAGCGCCGTCGATGTTGATGTTGCCGACGGAAGTGATGGCGTCACGAGAAGATGTCACGTTGCGCGTGCTGGACGCGTCGCCCTGAATATTAAGCTCGGCGTTCTCGTTCGCGCCATCCTTAACCTTGATGCCGCGGCCGTCGTCGTTAGTGACGGTGTTGTTGCCCTCGTAGCTCACGTTGAGCTTGCCCGCTGCCTCGATCGCGCCGCCGTTATAGCCGTTGAGCTTCATGTCATCGGCGCCATCCCATGACCAGGTACCGGCGGCGTCTCCCGTGGGGCCCGCGGCCGCTTCGTGGCGGACGCCGCCAACGTCCACCCACTCGGCTGCGAGCGAGATGCTCGGCATGAGCAGCGAGCTTACCGTAAGCGCGCATACGGCGCCTACAACGATGCGGCGCGTCACGCGGCGCCAGCTGCCGTGTGCGAGCAGCGTGCAACGGCGCAGGTCGGGCTCGACAAAATGGGCTCCAGAGGTTTTGTCATTGCGCTTGGGGGTCGTGAACAAGACGGCCATGGTTACTCCCATCCTCATAGGGCCTATGCGGTTATATCCAGCATATCTGCAGGATGTAGCCGTCGGTAGTGCCGTTTGGAGAGCAAAACGTCCAAAACTTGCGAAGCAATACATCGCGCGTCCGTGTGGTGCCTGGCTTTAAAAGCAAAGCGCGGAGCCGCTCGATGCGACTCCGCGCTTTGCTGTTTGGTATTGCGAATCTTGCGCCTACGCTACAAAGAAGTAGACGAGGAAGGCGAGGGCTGCGATCCACATGAGCGGCTTGATCTTGGAGGCCTCGCCCTTAAAGAGCGCGACGATCACGTAGGCGATAAAGCCCAGGCCAATGCCGGCAGAGATGGAGTAAGTGAAGGGCACGCCGGCGACAATCATGAACGCCGGGAAACCCTGCGACACGTCGGACCAGTCGATCTCGGAGGCCTCGCTCATCATGAGGTAACCGACGTAGACCAGAGCACCGCAGGTGGCGGCGCTGGAAACGATGGTGACGATGGGGGAGAAGAACGCGGCGAGAATGAACAGCACGCCGGTGGTGACAGAGGTGAGGCCCGTGCGGCCACCGTCGGCAGCGCCAGAGGTGGACTCGACGAAGGTAGTGATGGAGGAGACGCCCATAAAGCCACCGGCAGCAGCGGCCACGGAGTCGACGACCAGGATGGGACGGATGTCCTCGACATTGCCGTCCTCGGTCAAGAACTCGCCCTGCTTGGCGACGGCCATCGCGGTGCCCATGGTGTCGAAGAAGTCACTCATGAGCAGCGAGAAGGCAACGACGAGCAGCATCGGGTCGGTCAGAACCTTCACGATGGCCATGTTGCCGTCGGCGGTGCTGGCAAACGGGGCGCCAAAGGTCGAGAAGTCGAGCGGTGCGATGAGGCCCTCGGGCGCATGGGTGACGCCCAGCGGGATACCGGCGATAACGGCAACGATGATGCCGATGAGCAGCGAGCCCGGCACGTTGCGGGAAGCCAGGGCAACCGTCACGATGATGGAGATGATGCCGACGATAAAGGTGGGGGAGGTGATGTCGCCCAAGCCGACGAGCGTACCGGCGCCAGCGGTGATGATGCCGGCGTCGCACAGGCCGATCATGGCGATAAACAGGCCCAGACCCACCGAGATGGCGTGGCGCAGGACCACGGGGATGGCGTCCATGATGGCCTCGCGCAGGCCGCAAAGGACGAGCAGCAAGATGACGATACCTTCGAGGAAGATAACGCTCATGGCAACGTGCCAGTCACCGCCGCACATGGTGGTGGTGATGCTCGCGATCATGGCGTTGATGCCCAGGCCCGACGCGCAGGCGAGCGGGCGGTTGGCGAAGATGCCCATGCAGATGGTCATGATGCCGGCGCCCAGGCAGGTGGCGCAGGCGAGCGCTCCCGCATCGATGCCAGCGCCCGAGAGCACTGCGGGGTTGACGGCGATGATGTAGGCCATCGCCAGGAATGTTGTCAGTCCAGCGCGAAGTTCGGTCCCGATTGTGGACTTGCGCTCACTGACGTGAAATAGTTCGTCCATGCATACCCTTTCCTTGTTCGGCCCCGAGTTTAGGCCGATTGACACGAACTTAACTACTATATCGCCTTTGAAAGATTGATGTTCCTCGCGTGTTGAAGTTCGGCGCTTTGTAGCAGACGGACGGTATTATTCGCATGAAAATGTGTAGGTACCGTATACTTAAGCGGTTACAACGACCCCTATGGAGGAACGTATGATTAAAGAGCTTTGCCACGACGAGACTATCCTGTCCCAGCGTTGCGAGGTTGCGACCGTCGAGGACGAGTCGGTTGCTCAGGACCTGATCGATACCATCAAGTCGCTCGACGATGCCGGCTGCCTTGCCGCTAACCAGATTGGCGTTACCAAGAAGGTCTGCGTCTACCTGGACGACGCCGGCGAGCCCCACGTGCTCTACAACCCCCGTCTGGTGTTTGGCCTGGGTGCCAGCAAGATGGAGGAGAGCTGCCTGACGCACGAGGAGGTCACCAAGTCCACGCGCTATATCAAGTGCAAGGTCGCTTATGACGTGATCGTCGACGGCAAGATGCGCGAGCGCAAGCAGGACTTTGTGGGCTTCGAGGCGCAGATGATTCAACACATGATTGACCACTGTCTTGGAAAGTTGGTCTAAGGGGACCAAAGCACCGCACTTCGTCTCTTTTGGCCCGGGCATGACATTGTTGTCATGTCCGGGCTTTTGTGTTTAGCGCCTTTTTGTTTGGAGACAATGAAATTAGCAAGAACGTAAAGCTAGGAGGCGCTATGTGTACGAGTATTCGATTTACCGATAATTCTGGCCACATGTATCTGGGCCGCAATCTCGACTGGAGCTTTGACTACGGCCAACAGGTTCGCGTGATGCCGCGCGGGTTTCACATTCCGTATTCGTTTATCGACGACGCGACAGCGGCACACGCGGTGATCGGTATGTGCATCGATTACAAGAACTACCCTATGTTCTTCGATTGCGGCAACGATGCAGGCCTTGCCGTGGCGGGTCTCAATTTCCCGGGTTATGCCGAGTATGCCGAGGACCCTGTCGACGGCAAGACCAATATCGCGGCCTATGAGTTTCCCCTGTGGGTGGCAGCGACGTTCTCGACGGTCGATGAGGTCGAGGCTGCGCTGCGCGATACGGTGATTGTCGCCAAATCTGCCGGAGAGGGGCTGGGCGTGTCGCTGCTCCATTGGATTATCGGCGACAGCCAGCGTAGCATCGTGGTCGAGATGATGGCTGACGGCCTGCATGTATACGGCGATCCGGTCGACACCCTCGCCAATCAGCCCACCTTCCCGTGGCACATGGAAAACCTCCGCACCTATATCACCGCCACAAGCGATTTTCCGCAGACGGCGACATGGCGTGGCGCCGAGCTTAAGCCCTATGGAGCCGGTGCCGGCATGCGCGGCATTCCGGGCGATTGCTATTCGCCGAGCCGTTTTGTAAAGGCGGCGTACCTCAATGCCAATTACCCACAAAAGGAGAGCGAGACCGAAAACGTCGTTCGCATGTTCCGCTCGCTCGAGGGCGTGGTGATGATCGAGGGAGCGTCCAGGATGGGCGATGGCAAGTTCGAGAAGACTATCTACACCGGATGCTTTAGCGCGCGCACGGGCAATTATTACTACGCGATGTATGGGGATCCGTCGATTCGCTACGTGAGCCTGATGGATGCCGAGGGCGCGAGCTCCGATAGGCTCGTGGTTCCCGAGCCGCGCCGCTCGTAGCCGATAGCTTCACTGCAATGCAAAGCGGCCCTGCATCTCCCGTGAGGTGCAGGGGCGCTGCGACCTGGGCTTTATCCCGCATGCGCCCCGAGAAAATGTCCCTTAAGCGCGTGCCGCCTGGGCGATGCCGGCCTTGGCGTTTGCGCGTCTGCCGGCGAGTTCGCAAAAAATCGCGCCGCCGATGATAAGCGCGGCGCCCATCAGGCGGACCGGTGTTATGGCTTCACCCAAAAGGGCGGCCGAGAACACGACCGCCGAAAGCGGCTCGAGGTAGCCGACGACGGCGACGGTCTGGACGGGCAGCTTGGCGACGGCGCTAAAGTAGAGCAGGCAACCAATGCCGGTGTTGACGACGCCGAGCATAGCGACGGCGCGCCAATCAATACTGGCGGCGACGCCGGCGGACAGGAACGAGGGAGCGCCCTGCGTGATGAGGGTGAGGGCCAGTGCGGTCACAAAGGCGGCGCTCACTTGGAGTGCGGAGTTCTCGAGGCCCTCGATGTGAGGCGCACCCTTGCTGGCGATGACCATCAATGCATAGCAGAAGGCCGAGGCGATTCCACAGACGATGCCCGCAATGGGCATATTGCCGCCTAGACCTTGCGCTGCAATGAGAAAAGCACCGCAGGCGACGGCGATAAAGCCGGCGATTTTGCTGCCGGTCAGCTTTTCGCCAAAAATGAGCGGGGAGAGGGCCATAACGATGATGGGGCCACAGTAATACAACAGCGAGGAGATACCAACGCCGATCGTCTGATAGGCGCGGAACAGGAAAATCCAGCTGGCGCCCAGCGCGGCGCCCGAGACGATGAGCGCTGCGGCCTCGCGGGGGCGAGACGGAGCCTGCAGGTTATGGCGCTTGGTTATGAAGAGGACGGCGGCAAGGGTGAGAGCGCCCAAAAACGTGCGCAACAGTACGATATCGGAGCTCGGCAGCGCGATGGCAGCGGCGATGATGCCGTTGGAGCCAAACAATAGCAATGCTGCTAAGTACGTAAACAATCCGTTGTTCATGTGCTGACATCCCCTCTATATTCGAGCATGTTCACTATGGGTGAACTGGCTTTAGAAGAAAAGCGAATATAATGCATGGATAACATGACAAAAACTCATGTAAAGGTGGAGGGGTGCCGCGGAAACGAATATTCAAAAGATGCAGGTGCTGCTCGAGACGGTGCGGGCCGGCAGTTTTACGCGCGCCGCCGAGCGGCTGAGCTATTCGCAGTCGGGCGTGAGCCGCATGGTGGCCGATCTCGAGGCCGACTGGGGCTTTAAAGTGCTCGATAGAAGCCGCGAGGGCGTAGTGCTTTCTGCCGATGGGCAGCAGGTCATGCCGGCAGTCGAGGCGTTATGCGAAGAGTTTGGCCGCCTGCAGCGACGGGTGGATGAGATGCGCGGGCTCATGCGCGGCAAAATCTGCATCGGTACGTTTTCGAGTGTGGCGACCCACGTGTTGCCGCCGGTGATTGCGCGTTTTCGCGCCGATCACCCGGACGTCGATTATGAGTTGCTGATGGGCGATTACTCAGAGATTGAACAATGGGTGGCAGAGGGCCGCTGCGATCTGGGCTTTATCCCGCGTGAGCCCCGAGAAAATGGCATGACGTCGCGGTCTTTGGCGCGCGACGAGTTGATGGCGGTGGTGCCGACAGATTCGTTGCTTGCCACGGCGGAGTTCGTCTCTCTTGCCGATTTAGCCAACGAGCAGTTTATTCTGCTGGAACGGGGTACCGATGATGAGATTACGCCGCTATTCCGTCGGGCGGGGCTGGCGGTGCGCTCAAAACTGTCAACCTGGGATGACTATGCGATTATGGCTATGGTCGAGGACGGCCTGGGCGTGAGCATCCTTCCGGCGCTCATCTTGCGTCGCTGTCAGTTCGATGTTGCCGTGCGTTCGCTCGAGGGGCATCCCCATCGGCAGATCAACGCCATATATCGAACGGCCGATGTTTCGCTTGCCGCCGCTCGTTTCCTCGAATACCTCTAAATGCGTGCACGTCGTTATCGCCTTGGGATAAATCTCGAGGTCTTGCTCATTTTATTTTTGAAATTGAACTATTCGAAATAGCACGGCGTTATACTGCTGCCTAAATTGAACTCAGGTTCAATTCGTGTTGTATAAATTGAACTTTGCCAGCAAGGAGGTTCTAGTGGCCCAAGAGACGTTTAGCGATCGTCTGCGACAGGCTATGTCCGATCGCGACGTTCGCCAGTCGGACGTGATCCGCGCATCGGAGATGCTCGGCAAAAAACTCGGCAAGAGTCAGATGCCAATATGTGAGCGGCAAGACGATTCCGCGGCGCGATGTGGCTGAGCTGCTCGCCCGTATTTTGGAGGTCGATGTTACCTGGCTGCTTGCCGGCGACGCCGATCAAGGCGAGGCATCATCACCCCGCAACGATTCCAAGCCCGAACCCCATCCCTCAGCTCAAATTGCAAGGAGCACCACCATGCGTCCTTTTCCTAAAAACACCAAGCTCGATAACGTCCTGTATGACGTCCGCGGTCCC
>JAHYYL010000046.1 GCA_019424965.1 Collinsella sp. | reverse complement strand
AACCTGCGCTTTACGCCCGAGGACATCGACTATCTAGCTTCGCTCCAGGCTCCGGCCGGCGGCGCGATGTTTAAGCCTGCATTCCTTGATTATCTGCGCAACTTCCGTGCGCACGTGAACATTGACGCCGTGCCCGAGGGCGAGCTCGTGTTCCCGCGCGAGCCCATGGTGCGCGTCACCGGTCCGTCGTTGGAGTGTCAGCTGCTCGAGACCGCGCTGCTCAACATCGTCGGCTTCCAGACGCTCGTTGCCACCAAGACGGCACGTGTGGTACTGGCCGCCGATGGTCGCCCCGTCGCCGAGTTCGGCTTGCGCCGCGCTCAGGGTCCCGATGGCGGCCTGGCTGTTGCGCGCGCGAGCTACGTCGCCGGCTGTTCCTCTACGTCCAACGTGCTCGCCGGTCGCCGTTACGGCATCCCCGTCTTTGGCACGCATGCGCACAGCTGGGTGATGAGCTTCGATTCCGAGCTCGAGGCCTTCCGTGCGTTTGCCAAGTCGAGCCCCAAGAACTGCACGCTGCTCATCGATACCTACGACGTGCGCGAGGGCTGCGAGCATGCCATTACGGTTGCCAAGGAGATGGAGGCGGCGGGTGAGCGCCTGTCGGCTATTCGCATTGACTCGGGCGACCTGGCTAAGCTCTCCAAGTATGTCCGCGGCCGTTTTGACGCCGAGGGCCTGCCCTATGTGGGGATTTCGGTCTCCAACGACCTGGATGAGTACACGATTCAGTCGCTGCTCGACCAGGGCGCACCCATCGACAGCTTTGGCGTGGGCACCAAGCTCGCGACCTGCTACGATCAGCCGGCGCTGGGCGGCGTGTACAAGCTTTCCGCCCGTCGTGCGAGCGATGCGGACCCGTGGACGCCGGTGGTGAAGCTCTCCGAGCAGCCCTACAAGCGCACGATTCCGGGCGTGCAGCGTGTGCGCCGCTATTACGACGGCTTTGGCGGCCCGGTCTGCGACATGATCTATGACGAGGACCATCTGGCGGGGGAGGGAGCCGCGCGCGGCAATACCCTCGTGGCCGTGAACGATGCCGCCCTGGTAACCGATGTGTCGGAGCTTGAGTATCGCGAGCTGCTGGTGCCAATCGTGCGCGATGGCAGTGCGGTGGCTCCGCGTGAGAGCATCGAGGACGCGCGCGAGCGCTGTGCTTGGGCAATCGATCATCTGGACGCGGCTTTTAAGCGCTTCCTGTATCCGCAGACCTACGTGGTGGGTATGGAACAGGGCTTGGCCCAGGTGCGCGACGAGCTCGTGCGCAAGAACATGGCCGCGGCTTCGGCCTTCCCCTGGGCAAAATAATCCGAAGGGGACGGAGGAACACGGATTATTTTCTCGCTCGGCCCGTTCGCCCGTTCGCTGAACATTCGATTGGTTTGACGTATGACGACTTCTTATAAAACGATGGTGGTAAAGATCGGTTCGTCTACGGTGGTGGGCGCCGACGGCAAGGTCAACCGCGCCTTTATCGGCGGGCTTGCCGATCAGGCCGCAGCGCTGCGCGAGCTTGGCTGGCGCCTGGTCGTGGTGAGCTCGGGCGCTATCGCCTGTGGCTATCCCGTGCTGGGCTTCGACCACAAGCCGGTCGGCGACCTGCCGAGCCTGCAGGCGTGCGCCTCGGCTGGTCAGTGCATCATCTCGTCGGCCTACGACGAGGAGTTCCATGCACGGGATCTGCTCACCTCGCTCGTGCTACTCACGCGCCACGATACGGCCCGCCGCACGTCCTACCTGCACGCACGCGACGCCCTGCTGCGCCTGGTGGAGCTTGGCGTGGTGCCTGTTGTCAACGAGAACGATACCGTTACCGTCGACGAGATCAAGTTTGGCGACAACGACACGCTGGCGGCGCTTGTGAGCTGTCTGGTTTCCGCCGATCTGTGCGTGACGCTCTCGGACATCGATGGCCTCTACACCGCCAATCCGCACGAGGACCCCACGGCCGAGTTCGTCCCGGTTGTGCATAAGATCGATGCCAAGATTATCGCCTCGGCGGGCGATTCTTCCACATCGGTGGGCACGGGCGGCATGATCACCAAGATTCGCGCGAGCCGCATTCTGATGACGGCGGGCATTCAAAGCGTGATTTGCTCGGGCGAGGAGCCCGATGCGCTTGTGCGTCTGGCCCGCGGCGAGAGCGTGGGTACGCTGTTCGATCCGCCGGCTGAGCGCCTGGACATCGCGCCGCGCAAGCTGTGGATCGCGCTGGGTGACAAGGCACATGGCTCGGTGACGGTCGATGATGGTGCTGCGAAGGCGCTGGTAAGCCGTGGCTCTTCCTTGCTTGCGGTGGGTATTCGCGAGGTCGATGGCGTGTTTTCCGAGGGCGATGTGCTCGACGTGTGCGACCCGAGCGGTATGGTCGTCGCCCGCGGTATCGCCGAGGCCGATTCGGACGTGCTGGAGCTTGCCGCCGGCCGCCGCCAGGACCAGATCGCCAGCAACCGCCTGCTCGCTAACCTGGCCGAGAAGCCCGCGATCCATAGGGACAACTTGATAGTGTTTGCATAAAGAGAGGCAGCGCTGCGGCTCGTTTTGCCAGCAGTGCTGCCTCTCCTTTTCCGGCACTTGGGGACGTTCCTTATGTGCCGGCACTTTGGGACACTCCTTTGCTAGAAGATCTGGCGCAGGTCTCCGCGGTTGAGGGCTTCGTTGAAGAGGTGCTTGAACACCACGCTACCGTGTAGACCGTCGTGCTCGAACTCGTTGGTCACCCAGGCATGCGAGTTGCCCACGCGGCTGAGCGTATCGAGCTGCAGGCCCGAATCGACGTACATGTCGTCGAAATACACCGCGGCCTGGAGCGGCACCTCGTTGCAGGCCAGGCGTTGCGGGTCGTAGATCTTGTCCCAGCTGGTGTCTTCCATCAGCAGGTCCATGGCGGGTTTAAACGGCTTAAGCTCGGGCATCTGCTCAAACATCCACGGGAACATGGCCTCGCCGGTAAACATGAGCGGGCGCGCGAGGGTGTCGAACTCGGCACGGTGTGCCTTCTCCTCTGCCGCGGCCCAGCGAATGGGCATGGTATCGCCGTCGGCGTAGATGAACTCCTGAAGCGTCCAGTACAGCGGATTCGTGCGCGTGTTGGTGCGCTCGAAGGCACGCATCAAAAAGCTGTCAGATATCGAGACGCCGCAGGTCAGCGTGCCGTCGCCGTCAACAAAAGCGTGATCGATAATCCAATGCATGCGCTCAAAGCTCGGCTTCATGCCAAAGTCGCTGCCCATGAGCTGTAGGCGCTCGACCGTCATCGGCGAGCCGTCGGGCAGCACGGGCTTCTGAGCCTCGAGCGCATCGGCAAGAGCCGCCACGCGCTCGACGTCGGCGGGGTAGCGGTCGTAATACTGCTGTGTCTTGGCAGCCATGCGCGGGAAGGTGTGCGCGTAGACCTCGCTTGCGCTCGCCGGCACGTGGGGGATGCCGCCGCAGGTAAAGCTTGCCGCCACGCCCTCGGGGAAGAGCGACAGATAGCTCAACGTCAAAAAGCCGCCGTAGCTCTGCCCGAGTGTGACCCAGGGCTTGCCGCCAAAGCCCACCAGGCGCAGGTACTCAAAATCGCGCACGATGGAGCTGGCGAGGTGGCGCTTGAGGAAGTCCGCCTGCGAGCGGGCCGCATCGGCGCCGGCTGCCTCGGCGCGATCGCCCAAGGTGGCAATCGTGCGTCCGTCCACGCAGCTACTGCGTCCGGTGCCGCGCTGGTCGGGCAGGACCACGCGGAAGTGCTTGACGGCCTCCTCGATCCAGCCATCGCTTGTGGGTGACAGTGGACGCGGGCTCTCGCCGCCGGGGCCGCCCTGCAAAAACAGAAGCAGCGGCAGATCGTCGTTGATGCGGTCGGGCGCGCAAACCACGCGGTAGAAGAGCTTGATGCTCTCGGGCGCGCCGGCGATTGGTGCCGGCATAGCGCCGCGGCGCATGGTGCTGCCGACGGCCAGGAGCATTGGCTCCAGGCCGCGCCAGTCGAGGGGGACGTCGATGCTGTGGTCCTCGACATACAGGCCGGGGACGTGGTACGAAGTAATGAGGGCCATGTGAGTCTTCCGTTCGTTGCGGTGTTTCGGGTTGACCAATTCTACCGCCGCGGGCGAGGCCATGCGCAAATCGGCTACCATGGTTGCAAACTTCTAGGAGAAAGGGCCGTCCATGTCGGTCGATATAGCCACGTATGTCCACGATCTTGCCGTTGCCGCTAAGGCAGCGTCGGCCTCGCTTGCCACGGCGAGCGACGAGCAGCGCCAGGAGGCCGTGCGCGCCATGGCCGCAGCACTGCGCAACGGTATCGACTCCATCGTCGCCGCCAACGAGCTCGATATGTCCGCTGCGCGTGATGCGGGCACCTCGGTCGGATTGCTCGATCGTCTGCTGCTGACGCCCGAGCGCGTCGAGGGCATGGCCGCCGGCCTGGAGAAGCTCGCCGAGCTGCCCGATCCCGTGGGCCGCGTGCTCGATCACCGTGTGCTTGCGAGTGGCGTGGACCTTACGCGCGTGAGTGTGCCGCTGGGCCTGGTTGCCATGGTCTACGAGGCGCGCCCCAACGTGACGGCCGATGCCGCGGGCATCTGCATCCGCACCGGCAACGCCTGCATCCTGCGCGGCGGTTCGCTGGCCTATCACTCGTGCGCCATGATTGCCGAACTGCTGGCCGATGCGCTTGAGGCCCAGGGCTTTCCACGCGAAGCTATCTCGATGATCGAGTCCACCGACCGCGAGGCCACCGGCGAGCTCATGAAGCTCCGCGGTATTGTCGATGTGCTCATTCCGCGTGGCGGTGCGGGCCTGATCCAGCGCTGCGTGCGCGAGTCGCTTGTGCCGGTGATCGAGACGGGCACAGGCAACTGCCACATCTACGTGCATGAATCCGCCGATTTTGACAAGGCGCTCAACATTATCGTCAACGCTAAGACGCAGCGCGTGGGCGTGTGCAATGCCGCCGAGTCGCTGCTGGTCGACCGTGCCGTGGCGGATTCGTTTTTGCCGGCGGTCGTTGCCGTGCTGCACGACCACGGCGTGCTGATTCACGGCGACGAGGCCACGTGCGCCGCATGCGCTGCCGCCGGGCTTGCCGAGGGCGACGACTATGTAGCCGCGACTGAGGAGGACTGGGGCCGCGAGTATCTGGCGCTCGAGATGAGCGTGAAGGTCGTGGCGAACGAGGACGAAGCCATCGCGCACATCAACCGCTACGGCACCATGCACTCCGAGGCCATCGTTGCCGAGGACGAGGATGCCTGCGAGCGCTTCCTGGACGCGGTCGATGCCTCGGCCGTGTATGCCAACGCCAGCACGCGCTTCACCGACGGCGGCGAGTTTGGCCTGGGCGCCGAGATCGGCATCTCGACCCAAAAGCTCCACGCCCGCGGCCCCTTTGCCGCCGAGGCCCTCACTACCTACAAATACAAGCTCCGCGGCACCGGCCAGGTCCGTCCCTAAACTTGTTGCAAACGAAAAACCACCACAAAGGCGCCTGTCCCCTTTGCGGTGGTTATAGGTGGCGTGGGCGGTTAGGCCTGGAAGGTGTCGCGATCGGGAGCGAAGGATTGCATGGCCGCGATGGTACGGTCGAAGAGCTCGGGAAGCTCCCAGCCCAGCATCTCGGCACCCTGCGTAATCACGTCGCGCGAGCAGCCGGCGGCAAAGCGCTTGTCCTTGAACTTCTTCTTGAGCGACTTGGTCGTAAAGTCCATGACGCTCTTGCTTGGGCGCATGACGACGGCGGCTCCGATCAGGCCGGTGAGCTCGTCGCAGGCGAACAGTATCTTTTCCATCTGCAGTTCGGGCTTGGGCAGCGAGGTGTTGAAGTCCGACGTGTGCGTCTGGATGGCGCGAATGAGCTCGGGAGAGGCGCCCTCGCCCTCGAGGATCTCGGCCGCATAGATGGTGTGGTTCATGGGGTCATCCTCATGCTCCTCCCAATCCAGGTCGTGCAGCAGGCCGACGATGCCCCAAAACTCCTCGTTCTCGGGGTCGAACTCGCGCGCAAAGTAGCGCATGGTGCCCTCGACCGTTTCGCCATGGGTGATGTGGAACGGGTCCTTGTTGTGCTCGTTGAGCAGTTCGAACGCACGGTCGCGGGTGATTCCGGCGGTAAGTGGCTCTGCCATAAGAGGCTCCTTGTGCTCGTAGGTATCGCTAAGAATGAATACTACTAGAACGACTAGAACGAAAAAACCACCACAAAGGTGCCTGTCCCCTTTGTGGTGGTTTTTGGCGCGGATGGGTTAGTTGAGGGCGGCTTGGGCTAGGCGGGCTTCGGCGTCCTCTTCGGTGACGCCCAGGGCCACGGCGAACTCCTCAATGGAGCGGCGCTTGGCCTCCTTGAGTACGCGCATGTAGTAAGAGCTGGGCTTTTTATCAGCTTCCTCGGCCTGGCGAATGCGGTGCATCATGGTCTTTGCCACGCGGACCGTCTCGGGCGCGCCCAGCTTGAGCTGCTGCTTAAAGTGCGTCTCCTCAAGCGAGCTGTTACGCTCGGTAAAGGTGTCGCACTCCAGCTCGTCATAGTGGCTCAGCAGGTGCTCGGCATCTTGCTGGGAGATGGCGGCATGCAAACGATCGGCCTGCGCCACGGGGTACATGAGGATCGTCTGCGCATGTCCCTGCTTGGTCTCGAGCAACAGCATGGGCTGCGGCGTGTCGTCCCTAAAACCGACGACGGTGCAGACTCCCTGACCCGGATGAATGACGTGTTGACCGATTGAGAACATGCTACCTCCAACTTATACGAATTCACGTATGTCTAGAATACCACGCTGACGTGCGGAAACCCTTACTTTATGCAGGAAAAGCACACAACTCCGATAGGTAAGAGTATTCGATAAAAGACACAGCTCATTCACACCTTTATGCATTTTCAACGCGTGCATAATCTGCAGGCAGACCGGCATCTTTGAGTGAGTCCATACAAGCTGTAGTCAATTTTGTGCATATGCAATTTCGATTGGCTTTACCCTGCGACAGTGCCCGTCGCTTGTGATAGAGTGCTACAAACTCTGGCTTTTGCCCTACGAGTGACCAAGAGCTCGGGGGCTTTAACACAAGGAGGATCTATGCCCGAGAAGATTGAAGAGCTGGTACGCGCTGCGCTTGCTGCGGCCCAGGAAGCCGGCGACCTTTCCGCATTTGAACTTGACGATTGCGCTATCGAGCGACCGGCTGACACTTCTCATGGCGAGTGGACCTCTACCATGGCCCTGAAGTCCGCCAAGCTGGCCCACTGCGCCCCGCGCAAGATCGCCGAGGCCATCGTTGCCCATATGCCCGAGGATCCCGCGATCGAGAAGGTTGAGATCGCAGGCCCCGGTTTCATCAACTTCTACCTCTCCGTTGCCGTCAAGAATGCCATCTTTGGCGAGGCTCGCGAGAAGGGCATGGACTTCGCTAAGTCCAACGTCGGTGGTGGCCTGAAGACCCAGGTCGAGTTCGTTTCCGCCAACCCCGTCGGCCCCATGCACATTGGTCACGGCCGCTGGGCCGCTCTGGGCGACTCCCTTTGCCGCGTCATGGACCACGCCGGTTACGACATCCAGCGTGAGTTCTACATCAATGACCACGGCTCTCAGATGAACACCTTCGGCAACTCCATCAGCACGCGCTATATGCAGCTTGCCGACATCATCGCCAAGCAGGGCGTTGATATCGACGAGGCTCACAAGCTGCTGATCGCCGACCGTGACGCCTTTGTTGCCGACGAGAACGACGAGCATCCCGAGACCCATCCGTATCAGGACAACTTTGCCGAGACTCTGGGCAAGGACTCCTACGGCGGCGACTACATCATCGACGAGGCCGCCGAGTTCTGGCGCACCGACGGCGATAAGTGGGTCAACGCCGATCCTCAGGAGCGCATGGAGAGCTTCCGCGAGCGCGGCTATGTAAAGATGGTCGATAACATGCGCGACCTCTGCCACGCCGTCAACTGCGACTTCGATCGTTGGTACTCCGAGCGCTCGCTGTATGTGAAGGATACCGAGGGCGAGACCGCCGGCACCTCCGCCGTCGACCGCGCTTTTGAGAAGCTCGACAAGATGGGCTACCTCTACACCAAGGACGGCGCCCTGTGGTTCCGCTCCACCGATCTGGGCGACGACAAGGACCGCGTCCTGATCAAGTCCGACGGCGAGTACACCTACTTCGCCTCCGACGTCGCCTATCACTGGGATAAGTTCCAGCGCGTCGATCATGTCATCGACATCTGGGGCGCCGACCACCACGGTTACATCGAGCGCGTCCGCTGCGTCTGCGACGCTCTCGGTTACCCCGGTAAGTTCGAGGTTCTGCTGGGCCAGCTCGTCAACCTGCTGCGCAACGGCAAGCCCGTCCGTATGTCCAAGCGCAAGGGCACCATGGTGACCCTGCAGGAGCTCGTCGATGAGGTCGGCTCCGATGCCGCTCGCTACACGCTCATCTCCAAGAGCTCCAACCAGATGGTCGACTTCGACATCGAGGCCGTTAAGAAGCGCGACAACTCCAACCCGGTCTATTACGTGCAGTATGCTCACGCCCGCGTGTGCTCCATCCTGCGCCGTGCCGCCGACGTTACGCCCGAGCAGGCTGACGAGATGGGCATGAAGGCCGTTGCCGCCAAGGCCATCGGTGAGAACGTCGATTACTCGCTGCTGACCGACCCGACCGAGCTCGCCCTTTCGCGCAAGCTCAACGAGCTCACCGACCTGATCGCCAGCTGTGCTCGCGATCGCGCCCCGTTCCGTCTGACCCACTTTGCCGAGGAACTCGCCGGTGACTTCCACAGCTTCTACGCTGCCTGCCAGGTGCTGCCGAGCGAGGGCCGTCCCGTCGACCCCGAGCTTTCGCGTGCCCGTCTGGCCGCTTGCGATGCCGTCCGCGTGACGCTCGCCCTGGTGCTCACCCTCGTTGGCGTTTCCGCGCCCGAGCAGATGTAATCTGCGAGTCATTTGACCGTGTAGGTTCGGCTTTGCTGAGCCCTATAAGCCCGATCTCCATGCGGAGGTCGGGCTTTTTGCGTTTGGCGGGGCTTTTTGGCGTGTTGGAAAATGCTACAAAACGCAACTATACCGCTTTCCGGGGCTGAATCACTGCCTGGCGACCATAGCGACAGCAGTGAAAATAAAACCGCAGGTAGACGGCTTGTCGAATATTAAAAATGCAGGGTATGGTTGGCTTGCGCCGTTCTTGCACCGTAATCCGCCATAGTTTTGAAAATGACCCCTTGGGGACTGAGGAAAACGGATCATTTATGTCCCGGGGGAGAGCGGTACGAAACCGTCCGCCACGAATCGGGCTTATCTACTACGTTTAGTCGCATACCCCGCACCATGTCGAAAGGCGCGATATTAAAACCGCAGGTAGCGGGATTGCGATTTTAGGAAGACCGAGGGAATGGTCAGGGGTCGCGGGTCAAACGTAGTAGATAGGCGCGATTCGTGGCGAGTCGATCCTGGGACTGACGATTCTGCTCCCGTGCCTCGTGGTCACCACGATTTTTGGGGCTCGGCTGGCCTCTCCATATAAGTTGCAGTGGAATAGTTCCTGCTCGGGGCGGCTGCCGGGTTTTTCAGGAGCTCTTTCACCGCAACTTAAGAGAGCTGGATTTCGCCGCGCGCGGCTTTGTAAAGAGTGTCCCTTTTGACTAGTCGTTTAAGAACGCCCCCAATGACTAAGTTGCAGGTGGCGGCGGTTGTGTTACACTAACGCTGCGTAGTTGACGCAATCATCTCGATACAGATCAATGATGTCCGTCGTTTTGAACGGAACTAGACTGTTTAGCCGCCCTGAAGGTTTATGCAGGGAGCATGTGATCACAGGGCTTGAAAAGAAAGTTGAGCAAACACTGTGTCTGATCAACAGCAAGAAAACGAAATAACGACGACGCAGGCCGCTCCCGCTGCACCGGTTGCGTCGGACCAGGTCGCGGCGCCCGCGCAAGCCTCGGCTCCTGAGACGCCTAAGGCTGCTTCGACGCCTATGCCTGTGGCGGCTGAGAAGGCCGTGCCTGCAACTGGTGAGGAGGCTGCTCCGGCAAAGCCCAAGCTCACGCGCCACACGGCCAAGCCCGCCACTGACGGCGAGGAGGTCACCAAGCCCAAGCGCCGTACCACGCGCACGACGCGCGCCAAGCACACCGTTGCAGCTGACTCCTCGGCGCCGATTTCCGATGAGGTCGCGCAGGCACGTGCGTTGGCGCAGATTAGCGAGGCTCAGGTGGTGCGCGCCCGCCGTCGTGCTGCCGAGCGCGAGGCCGCGGCTCTGACCGAGCTTGCAGCTCCGTCTGTGCCCGAGACCCCTGCCGTCGACCTGCCGACCGAGAAGCCGGCACCGCGCACACGCCGCCGCACGGCTGCTAAGGCCGAGCAGGTTGCGGAACAGGTAGCCCCCGAGCTCACTGAGGCTTCGGTCCGTTCCGCGGCAGGGGAGGGCGCATCGCCTGCTGAGCCCGCTGTGCCTGTCGAGGCCAGCGAAGTTCCCGTTGTCGATCCGGCTTTGCGCCCGCACCGTCGCGGTCGCAAGCCCAAGGCCTTCGTCGAGGCAGAGAAGGCCGCAGCCGCAGCCGCCGCCGCTCGGGATGCTGCGGCGACCGCCGAGTCTGCAACCGCTGCCGATGCACCCGTCCAGGATGCTACGACTTCCGAGGCCGCTCCCGCCGATGCCGAGCCCGCCGACGTCCGTCCCGGTCGCAGCCGTCGCACCGCTGCTAAGCGCACGTCCAAGGCTAAGGCCTCCAAGAAGGGCGCGTCCGAGGATTCCGCCGAGACGACCGCCGATGCATCGGCTGATGCCGCCGAGCCCCAGGACGTCGAACAGCCTGCATCCGAGAAACCCAAGCGCGGCCGTAAGAAGTCCGCTAAGGCCAAGGCCGCCGAGCAGCAGGCTGGCGTCGAAGCGCAGGTCGATACCGGCGCCGAGGCCAATGACGCCGCTGCGGCCAATGTTGACGCCGCCGCAACCGATGGCGCCGCGCCCGCCGAGGGCGAAGACGGCACTCGTCCCAACCGTCGCCAGCACAAGCGCAACGACGAGCGCAACGAGCGCAAGGACGATCGCAACAACGACCGCCGCAACCGCCAGCGCGACCGCAAGCAGCGCAACAAGGAGCGTAACGCCGCCCCCACCGAGCCCACGCTTTCGCGCGAGGAGCTTGCGGCCATGAAGGTCGCCGAGCTGCGCGAGAAGGCAAAAGAGTTCGAGATCGAGACGACCGGCAAAAAGAAGGCTGAGCTCGTCGAGGAGATCTACACCACCGCCGCGAAGGCCGAGGGCTTCCGCGACATTAAGGGTATCCTGCAGATTCGTCCGGACAGCTCCGGCATCATCCATGCCCATGGCTATATGAAGTCCAACGACGACGCCTTCGTTCCGGCTTACCTCATCCGCTCCGCGCGCCTGCGCACGGGCGATGTCATCGAGGGCTCCCTGCGTCCCTCGCGCGGCGGCGACAAGCGCGCCGGCCTCGCCAAGATCACGACCGTCAACGGGCTGGATCCCGAGCAGATCCGCAACCGCCCCAAGTTCGGCGATCTGACCCCGGTCTATCCCAGCGAGCCGCTGCGTATGGAGCACGGCAAGGACTCCATCACCGGTCGCGCCATCGATATCGTGTCGCCGATCGGCAAGGGCCAGCGCGGCCTCATCGTGTCGCCGCCCAAGGCCGGCAAGACCA
>JAHYYL010000045.1 GCA_019424965.1 Collinsella sp. | reverse complement strand
GGAGCTTCCTTCCGAGCCTGTACGAGTCGATCTCTCCCGACCAGATGAGGTCGTATGCCTTGTTTCGGCTCGCCCTCATGTACTCCTGCATCTCGATCACCGTCATCCACTCGTCGCGGGCCCGGTCGCCCTCGGGCGCGGCGCATTCGGCTGTGCGTGCCATGGTTCCTCCAATCTTCCCGTGCGGCACCGTGCGGGCACGCCGCGCGGCACAGCGTCCCTTTTCGTCTGCGCGACGATTGAACCGCCTGATGGCGATTGGCGCGCCCGACGGGAGCGGAGACGGGTCGAGGTGGGTCGAGCTGGTCGGGCCTTCACGAAACGGCCATGAGCCGCGTGGCTTAGCTCTCAGCTAAGGTCCTGAAAAGTAAAAGGCGCCCATGCGGGCGCCTGCCTAGGAGCGAGGTTTGTTCGGTTGTGGTCGGAGTGCTCGTCTTCCGCGGTGCTGTCGTCCGGGGTCCGGCATCTGTCGTTCGCCTCTTCTGTCGTGTTTGCTGTTGCGTGTTCTGCGAGCGACCTTGCGCGGGCCTGCCGGCCCGTTGCCCCAGGTGCACCCGGATAAATGGTACCCATCCGTTGGGACATGGACATTGCGGGAGGGTTGTCTGGGCAAGCTGGGATGGACGAGCGGCGTGGCTCTAAATGCAATAATTCGAGCTAAGGGGCCTTGTGCTCGATTTTGTAAAACGCGAGTGCGCAATCGACTCGACGATTTCCCCGAACCTTTTCCGAACCAATGGGGAGCGAATGCGGAAGCCATTGAGGCATGCAAAAAATAGGGGCAAAAAATAGGGCAGAATCGCTTTCACGATCCCGCCCCGCAAACCCGAGGGTTTCTAACTGGAACCTATTATGCAGCTAAATGGCGTCTTATCAACCCCCGCGTAACAGACTCCATTGTCGGTAAACGCTCCGCCAAGGGCTGATCGCCTCTCTAGACGAGCTTTTTGCGCGTCTCCTTCAGTATGCCCTTCTTGAAATCGGACCACTTGCCGAAGAACTTCTCGTCCGTCGCGGTGGCGGTGTGCTCCGTGTATTTGATTGCCGTCAGTTCCATGGTGCAGATGTAGTCCGCCGCTTGCGAAAGCCGGTACTCGGAGGGCTGCGCCGATCGGTAGACGACGGCGTCCTTCGACAGCGCGTACTCGACCGCGCGATGGAGTGACTCGGCGATGGAGTGCTGGCCGTTGTCGTAGTAGACCTTGACCATATCGTAGGATTGCAGCTCCGCGAGGTTGTCGAACAGGAAGTTCACGATATCCCTTCGCATCGCCCCCGCGAGCTTGTCGAGCGAGGCGAACTGCTTGGTCGCGTATGCGAAGGTGTGGTACTTTACGGGCATGTGGCGGAAGAAGACGCGGAACGAGCCGAGCATCATCTTGCGCGTCCTCAGGTCGAGCCCCGAGTACTGGTCCTTGCCGTTCATGAGCGGCGACGCATGGAAGGGTATGTCCGGGAGCCCCTTGGCGCGAAGGGCGCCCTCATATGCCGCGATCGAATCCGCGATGTTGTCGGATTGGTCGTGCATGACGACGGTGAGCAGGTAGTGGCGGTCGGAGAGGCCGTCGCTTCCCGACTCGTCGACGAAGATGCTGAGTTCTCGCATTGTTCTCCTGGATAAGAAAAAAGCCGGGGAAAACGTCCCCGGCACTTGGAAGCCTTCCTAACGGAAAACCAATTACCTTATATCATGTACTGTCCGGAAATTCAAGGGAGCTCGAAGCGTTTCGAGACGTCGGCGGAATCTCAAAGCCCGCTCGCCAACTCATGGGCAAGCCACCTGAGACTACTCACTTCACCCGCGGACGACGAAGACCTGCGACCTGGGGTTTTGCGAGCGGTGCGCAAGCCACCCGCGTTAATTCACTTGCGATTGCAGCTGGCGGCTTGCAGACTAAAGGGCGTTTGAGTTTCAAAACGGGCGTTTTCGGCGAAATCGAGCCTCCAAAGGCGGTCCGCCGCGCCCTTTGGGACAAAAACAAAAACTCAAAACACTGAGTTTGAAAAAAGTTTTTGAAAATGTCCCAGCTTTTGTCTCCGAAGCCGACGAAACGCGACATGGCGTTACCTGGCGGCACTCGTCTCGAGACGGCACCGAAAACTGGGCGCAACTGGAGTGGCGTGACGGCAGAACTGATGCCATCGAGTGGGAATAGTAAATAGCCCTTTGCGAGGGAGGTCGGAAACGGCCTCCCTCGTTTTTTATTTGCCTGCCATGGGTGCGTGTGTGCTGTGGTGTATGTGGTACATACAAGCCTGTCGTTCAATCTCTCAAGCTGTTTAGCTGGGATGATTGTTTGCTGGTACGTTTTAAAGTGCTTTCAATTACCGAAGCAACGCCATCAATTTATTTCTAATTAATGCTGACCAGCAGATTGCTTTCGCCCGCAAGAGGTCGCTCGGACTGGTACTCAAAATGTACTCACGACGTTTTGAGTATCGATTTGCTGGTACTCACAGACGGTAAAAACGGGTGTCAACCTCGATATATTCGTTATCCCCTTCGAATCGTCAACGAATACTGAAAAGTGATTGAGTGCTACATAGCTCAAAATTAGTCTACGTAATTACGTAATTACGTATTCTGCCGTAAAATGATTTCGGTCAATTAAGGAACGTAGAACAGGTCAATTCGGAGGGGCGACCATGGAGGAAGATCAGGCTGTTCATGCCGAAAAGGAGCTGGATAAGTTCACGCTCTCGATAACCCGTGAGGATAAGCGGGCTCTTAAGTCCTATGCCGCGCGCCAGGATAAGACGGTGGCTAAAGTCCTGCGCGAATGGATTGACGAGAAGTGTAAGGGGGAGAAGTGATGTCTCAGACGACGCAAGCAGTCGTTCAGAACCTTGTTGATCGCGCTGTCAAGCTGGGCGATCGTCAGCTCGCTGCCGACATCCGCGCCTTTGCGGCGCAGCGCCAGTTTGGGCTTGTATTTGAACACAACCGTCCAGAACGACTTCGCCTTTATGGCAAGCCTATCATGAAGGGCGATGTCGTACAGGTGCTTCCCGAGCGTGGTAAAAAAGAGGACTCTAACTCCCAACTGCTATGGTTGGTAAATACCGTTCGGGGGGGGGTTGCTGATCTAAAGCCATATCAATCGCCCTCATATGACGAAAACGAATGCGAGCCCCGCTCCGTTGCCGTCAACGATGTCGTGCCTGTTGCTGAATATGACCAGCCGATTTATGCTGGCCTCAAAGAGACTGGGCGTGTCGAGCGCGGTGGCGATAAGCCCTATCAAGTAGTCATTAACGGCGAAAACTACCATGCTCTTGAAGCCTTGGCCTTTGCCTATGCAGGCAAAGTGGACTGTATATATATTGACCCACCCTATAACACCGGTGCCCGCGACTGGAAATATAACAACGATTACGTCGACGGCTCCGACGCCTATCGTCACTCCAAATGGCTCGCCTTCATGGAGCGTCGCCTCAAGCTCGCCAAGCAGCTGCTCAATCCCAACGATTCCGTACTTATCGTCACAATCGATGAGAAAGAATACCTGAGACTGGGTTTGCTGCTGGAAAACGTATTTCCCGGAGAGCGAATTCAAATGATCAGCAGTGTTATTAACTCTGCCGGCGTATCACGCGGGGACTCTTTTTCCCGCAGCAATGAATACTTGTTTTTCGTCATGTTCGGATCCGCCGCACCGCGCAAACTTGTCTTGCCAGACGAATGGCACGGAAAAGTGAAGAATAAAAAACAAATTCTGACTTGGAATCAGCTCGCCAGAGCTGGCACCAATTCACGCCGCGTCGACAGGCCCAACCTTTTTTATCCCATCTATGTAGCGGAAGACGGCAGTCATATCGTTGAAATCGGAGAGCCCGTTGCCCCAGATACGCCGCGCGATAGCATACTCCCACTTCCGGGCACCCGCGTAATATGGCCAATAAAGGCGAATGGAGTCGAGGGCAATTGGCAAGTGAGCCCCGCCAAGCTGCGCTCTCTCTACAAACGCGGATTTGTGAAACTCGGAAAGCTAACAGAGAAAGGAATGCGTCTAACCTATCTCAAGGCTGGAGAGGTCAAAAAAATCGAATCTGGCGAGGTCGCTATTGTTGGTCGCCGAGCGGACGGTTCAGTAATACCGGATGAAAACGCTAGCGAGCAAGGATATATCCCTGGAAGTCAATGGGATATTCCCTCTCACAACGCAACGTACTACGGGTCGCGTTTACTCCTCTCAATGATGCCTGATCGCAAGTTTCCTTTCCCCAAATCTCTCTATGCTGTCGAAGACGCCATTCGTTTTTTCGTCGCAGACAAGCCTAATGCTCTTGTGGTTGACTTCTTTTCCGGCTCAGGCACAACGGCACATGCCGTCATGCGACTAAATAATCTAGACGAAGGCCATCGCAGGTCCATCAGCGTTACAAACAACGAAGTCTCCGATGAAGAAGCGAAAAGGTTAATTAAACGAGGTCTGCGCCAAGGCGATCCCGAGTGGGAAGCTCAGGGCATTTGCCAGTACATAACCAAGCCGCGTCTCACGGCGGCCATCACGGGCAAGACGCCCGCGGGTGACCCCATCAAGGGCGACTATAAATTTACGGACGAGTTCCCCATGGCCGACGGGTTCGAGGAGAACGCGGTCTTCTTCGACCTCACCTACGAGGACCCCGATGCCGTTGAGCTTGGTGTGGCGTTTGAGGAGATCGCACCTTTGTTGTGGCTGCGCGCCGGCGCCCGCGGACGCGTCATCGAGCATGAGGAGCCGGGCTACGCCATCTCCGACACCTATGCCGTGCTCTTCGATTTCGCCGCCGTCGGCGATTTTGTCAAGGCACTTAAGGGCAGTCCCGAGGTTGTCTGCGCGTTTGTGATCACCGACGATACGGCGCGCTTCGCTGGGGTCAGGGCCCAGCTCCCCGGACTCGACATGGTCCGTCTTTACGAGAACTATCTGCAATCATTCAAGATTGCCGCCGAGGATGCGGTGAGGTAAATATGAGGGTCGAACTTAAGGAATTCCAGGCCGGGGCTGTCGCTGCCTTGGCAAACAGGTTGCAGTCGATGCGTCGCCGCTATGAGCGGGACGGCGAACTGTCTTCGGTGTGCCTCGCATCTCCCACGGGCTCGGGCAAGACGGTCATGTGCGCGGCAGCCATCGAAGCGCTCTTCTTCGGAGATGACGATCTGGGCCTCATTCCCGACGAGAACGCCGTGGTCCTTTGGCTCTCTGATTCCCCGAGCCTGAACGAGCAGACGGGCGTGCGCTTCTCCAATGTGTCGGACAAGCTCGCAGACAGCGTTCTCGATAGGCGCCATCTGGTCACGATTACCAACGACTTCGGAGCCGCGCACGATATTCTCGAGCCCCGTCACGTTTATTTCCTCAGCAAGGACCTGCTCAGCAAGAATGGCCTGCTCACCAAAGGTGGTGAGGCCAATTCCGGGCGTATGTTCTGGGACATCCTTGACCGCACCATCAGGGACCCCGAGCGCAACCTCTACCTGTTCATCGACGAGGCACACCGCGGCTTGGGCGCCAATGCCTCGAGCGAGCGCGGCACGGCGACTATCTACGCAAACCTTATTGATGGGCTTGATGGCCGGGCCGCGATGCCCGTCGTCGTCGGGATTTCCGCCACACCGCAGAGGTTCGAGGCAGCCATGGACCAGCGCGCCGATCGCGTGCGTATGCCAAAGGTCGCTGTGACCCCTCGCGAGGTCCAGGAGTCAGGTCTGCTCAAGGACATCATCGAGTTGCGCGTACCAGAGAAGGACGACCCAGTCGAGCACCAGTATCTCACTATGGCGTGCGAGCGCTATGCCTTGGCCTGCCGCGAGTGGGACGAGTACTGTGCCCGCGAGGGCGAGAGTCCCGTCAACCCGCTGCTGCTCATCCAAGCGGCGGACAACGTGAGCAGCTCGGCCCTGGCTGAGATGTGCGACCAGATCACGGGCCTGGTCCCCGGCCTTTCCGAGGCGATGTCGTTCGCCAACGTCTTCGGCGAGCATAAGGACATCGCGGCGGGAAAATACCTCATCCCCTATGTCGAGCCCGAGTTCGTTCAGGACACCTCGCGCATTCGCGTGCTCTTCGCCAAGGAGGCTGTCTCCAACGGATGGGACTGCCCGCGAGCGGAAGTCATCTTCTCGCAGCGCAGGCGTTCGGACTCGACCTATATCGCGCAGCTCGTGGGACGTATGGTACGCACTCCACTTGCGCGGCGCATCGAATCCGATGATCTTTTGAACTCCGTCGCCTGCTACCTGCCCCAGTTCAATCCCGAGAGCACTCAGGACGTGGTCGACTACCTCATGGGCCGCAAGGACGACATGGGCGAGAGCTCCATTGGCAAGCAGAACATCGTTCTCAACCCCGTGACTATCACGGCGGCTGCGCCCAAGTCCGAAGCCGACTACCAACAGGAGCTCAAGGCGTACGAGGAGAACGAGAAGGCCATCGAGGCGGCGCGGCAGGCACAACCCGGCTACCAGGCGCCGCTCGCCGGCATCGCGATTCAGGAGCCGTTGGACATGCAGGGAACGCAGCCCTCGCTTGCCTCGGCGGTCAGGCCCGTCGACGTCCCGGCGCCAGAAGCGGAGCTGGCGCCTCAGCCCACAACGGGCAACTACGTTGCAGCGTCTGCCCCGCAGCAACCTGCGACACCTGAGCCAAGTTCCACACAGACCGAGCCGACCCAGCCCGTCTCGGTCGTAAAACCCGTGCCCATGGCAAAGCCCAAGCCGCCCACCAAACGCGAGCAGTCTTTCACGCATCAGGAGTGGCAAGGCATCCGCACAGCCTTCGATTCCATCCCCGTCCAGCGCATTCCGAAGAAGGCTAGAAACGAATTCCAGAGCCTGGTTAAGACGGCGACTCTGCTTGTCGAGACTGGCCTCGATGTCAATGCCGCGGCCGACGTGAAAAAACAGTTCGTCCAGAAGCTCAAGGGATACATCGTTGCTAACGAGGACGAGTACCGCGAAGCCAAACACGACGTAGAGGTTGCCGAGACCGTCAAGATCACGCTCGACAAGCTCAACGAGACTGAGGACCAGGAGCAGGAGGAAGCCCGCACGGACGCCGAGGGCCTCAGAAAGGCCGCCCGCGACGCCGACATACATTTCACTAAGGAGTTTGCGAATGAGTATCGTCGCGTCAACTTCAAGGAGCTTGGGCGCCCCGAGTGCGACCTGCGCCTTGCCGCAGCGGTGCGCACGCAGGCCATCGTTGATGCGCTCGAGGGCTGGGCGGCTCAATGCCGAAAGGAATACTTCGATAAGGTCGATGGATCTGGCGATTATGACTACCTTAACGACTCGGCAAAGCAGCGTTACGACGAGCTGGCCCGTGAAACCGAAGGCAAGCGCCTCACAAAGATAGAGTGGCCCACGTCTGCCAGCACGTCGGATGACTTCGCTAAGTATCCGTGCCATATCGTGCAGAAAGAGGACGGCCTCTGCCCGCTCGACCTGAACCCGGCGGAAGACTATATCGTTAGGAACGAATTGGCAAAGAATCGCACGGTTGCCTTCTATCGCAATCCGTCGGGCAGCATGTCTGCCAAGGCGTTTTCGATTCCGTACATGTCTTCGGTGGGACGCAAGGCCCTGCATCCAGACTTCCTCTTCTTCGTGAAGGACGGTGACGGGACAATCAAACCGTCGATCGTCGACCCGCACGGAGATTTCCTCAGTGACACGCTTGCCAAGCTCAGGGGGTACGTTGCCTATCTACGTGAGTATCCCGACGTGTTTAAGCAGGTGCTTTTCGTTGGGGACATGGGAGGGGGCGTATACAAGGTGCTTAACCTCTTGCGCGCCGATGTGCAGGATGCCGTTATGGGCTACAGCGATGTCGATTGCAAGGCGCTCTTCTATAGTTCGTATGCAAACGACTACCAATAGAAGATTGATTGGATACCGACTCCGAAGTGTGTTCAGTTTAGGGCTACACAAAACAACAAAGGAGGAAAACGAGGAATCAAGGCGGTCGATACGTCAATCGAATGGTTCACAGCTTATTGACGGCCATTTTTATAGCGATTTCTGCCCCTTTGACGAGCGTTTCAAGAGGGGGTATGCGCTTGCTTAGCAAGTGCTTCCTTTGTTGACGAGTCGGAGCATATTGCTTCGGGACATGCCGCTAGGAAGGATAAAGGATATGAATAAAGAAACAAAATTGGGCGACGGAGTCGCTAGTGAGGTAAAGGAAGAAATCAATCGCGAGTTGTCTTCGATGGCCAAGGCCCTCATTCGGATTTTGTTCGCATACCTTAACGATAAAGTTCAGGGCATTGATATTGATGATATTCTAGGAAAACTTAGCAAGAAAGACGAGGATGAGATTATCTCCCTATGGTCTTCTCAGCTCGTAGAAGAAGGCTTACTGCCAAGTGGATATGGCGGCTTGCCAAATGATTTACTTATTGAAAATTTGCACCAAACGGGTTATGTGGACGGTCTTTATAGCGGATATGTTCTTGCAATGATTTCGCTGATAGACAACAATGCGCCTCACGAGTTGATTGCTTCCGTAAAAGACGATCTTTTCCCTAAACCTATAGCATTGCGCTATAGAGATTGCCATGAGTTGGCCGCGCGCCTTGACGATGAGAAATATCGTTGGGTCAAATGCCCACCAAAGGATGATCCAGTTGATTAAAGATCTTGAATCGGCCTTTCAGTTTTATGCGTGGGGACCAAATGAGGACCAAATTCAGTTGAAGAAACGCCTGTTAATTTGTGGTGCAAATAACTGGACTACACTTCTACCTGCGGATCTTGTTATCGAGTGGGAATAGGAAATTCTTTGGTTATGGGGGTATAAAATAGATTCTCTTTAGGATAAACCCCCATGACTATATGAATTGACCTGCTGACTCCAATGAAGATTGGAGGGTAACTGCCAAGGGTGACGGCCCAGCGAGTGTTATTTTGCGAGCTATGCGCATTGAAAGCGACCTTTCGTGGTATAAACTACTTGCCGGAAGCCGCGGCTTTCAGAGTACGGCTTACGTGTACGTTTAACCTCCGTGGGCGACGGGGTGCCGCAAGGCGTAGAATATCGCCCACCTGTAGGGGCCTGCAGCGATGCGGGCCCCGCTTCGTATGAAGGGGGGCGTAACCGATGAAGATCGTATCCATCTCCCAGGACTTCTTCGACCTCGTCGAGGGCGACCGCGAGCTCATGCTTAAGCACAATCGCCCCTGCATCGTGGTGGCGAGGCTGCGTTTCCGCGGGAAGCGCAGGGACTTCGCCGTGCCGTTGCGTTCCAACATCGCTCCCAACGTGCCCAAAGACCAGTACTTTGCGCTGCCACCCCGCCCCACGACGCGCCCCCGCTGTCGCCACGGCATCCACTACATCAAGATGTTCCCCATAACCAAGTCCTACCAGCGCCGCTTCAGGACCGAGGGCTCGGCCTACTACGAGACGCTCCAGCGCATCATCGACGGCAACACCAAGCGCATTGTCTCCGAGTGCCAGGCGTACCTCGACCGCTACGAGCGCGAGGGAAGGCCTCGCTTTGCCGTCGACATCGACCGCATCGTGGGGCTGCTGGAGGGCGAGAAGTAGGGCACCTCGGCTCAGTCTCGAGCCATGCGGAGTCGCTCCGCATTTTTGAACGCCGCGCGCCCCAAATACTTGAGAAACAAGCTGTGAAGTGCGGTGACGCACCCGTGCCCGTGCATAGCCATCACCATCAGCGTCTACGCGGCGTCGGCTTCAAGTGGAACTGGCACCGCTGCTGTATATGGTTTGCCTTGCTGCAAATGGCGATCAATGCCCACGATGCTTCTGCTTGCGCTTCAGCTTTCGCTGCTCGAAGCGCGCCTCCGCCTCATCCGCGCGACGCTGGCTTCTTGCTTGAGCCGACTCCCGCTTCATCGCTTCCCGCTGTGCCGCGAGAGCTTGCTGCGCCTTGGTGCTCATCGCTGGCTGCTTGAGGGCTTTCGCCGCCTCGCGAGCACGCCGCTTGGGGTTCTTCGCGGGCTTGCTTGCCTCAGCCGGTTCGCCACCGAAGAATGAGAACTTCTCCCATTTGCTTGTAACGAATTGCAGAATCTCCTCATCGGACGGCTCCGCGCCGAAGACGAAGCGGGCGACGCCGTATCTGCCGTCCTCGACATGCTCCGCCAGCCCGACCCAGAATTGGCCGTCATGATATACGGTCAGGGTGGACGACACGCTGATCTGCATGGTTGGCTCCTCCTTTATGTAGATAACCATGCAGAGAAGGGACAACCAAGGAGGCAGGTTACTGATGCGGACATCCGCACGCCCACGACTACCCGACGGGGACTGTGTTTTCATCTCTGATGGCCGCATTGTAGCACGCGTGAATTCGCATTGACCTCGCTGCCGGCATGTTGTGACTGGGGTCGGAATTTCGAATTCTCGATAATATGCCTACGTGCATCGCCCCTCAGTTTCGAAACTTAAAAACATCTCGAGTTTCGAAACCGAGAGGGAGCTCGCGCTGCTTCTGTCCATCAGGGATGCGTTTCCGAAGGTCCTCATCGCCCGCACAAGGTACGAGCCCTATACCAGGGAGGGCGTGCTCGTGCTGGACCTCGCGAGGTGGCTGCTCGGCGAGCAGGGGTTCTGAGTGCCGCAAAGGGGTGTCGCGCGACAGGACACGCAGCGCCGTTCACGCCCGCATGGGAAGCGCCGCCGCCATATAGGCGGCCGAAAGCGACCGATTGGCCTTTTGCCCATCAAGCTTATCGAGCACCCGCGCGCGAGGCGCGTCGCGATGGATCGCGCTACTCGCCGCCTGTCTGCGCCGCCGAGAGTAGGGCGCCCAAATCGGCCTGGATTGCCTCCGCCTTGCTTCCGAGCTGCAACGGGGCTGAGTCGCCCGAGATGTTTACGCTCAACAGATGCGCATCCGGCAGCTTTGCGGCCATGCTCCAGAACGGGAGCGTGATGATGCCGGGGGTCATCTCGCCCACGCCGAGCTCCAGCAACAGCACGCGGCTACTACCGCGCTCGCGCACGAAGCGCTCGTATCGCCCGAGGCCCTCGCGCCAAGCCGCACCCTGCAGAAACGTGTCGTCGCGCACCCACGGTACAAGATACTGGTTTTCCGTGCGAAAACGCTCATGCCGCTAAATTGAGCGACCGCCTGTACTGCAGTGGGATCATCCGCCCGAGCGATCCCTTAATCCGTCGCCCGTTGCGCCAATCGGCAGAAGCCACGCGTGGACGCTAATCGCTCGAGCGAATCGTCGTCGGTTTCCGTTTAACGATTTCTTTTTCCGCTATTATCCGACCCTCGGACTTCCTCGTGATAGAAGTAGTCCACGATCACCGGATGCCCCTGCGGGACTCTGCCATAAGGCATTTCGTTGTCCACAAAGGGGCAATCGTACTTCTTGGCCATTTCCTCGGCTTTTACTTCAAGCGCTTCAAAATAGCTACGGTTGCGCTTGTTATAGATTTCATCGTAAAGCGGTACGAGATCGGGATGTTTCTCGGCGATATAATCCAGGATCGCTTTTTTGAAACCACCCCGAAGATTGAGATTTTCGAGCCAAAACAAATCGCACCGATCCTTTACTCGCTCAAAAATCATCTCAAAATCCGTGATGCCGGGAAATACCGGGGACACGAAGCAGACCGTACGGATACCTTCGTCATACACCTGCTTCATAGCAGCGATACGACGCTCGATGCTCGACGCGGAGTCCATATCGTTCTTGAAGTTCTCATCCAGCGTGTTGATCGACCATGAAACGGTCACTCGTCCAAGCTTCTTCAGCAGATCAATAT
>JAHYYL010000044.1 GCA_019424965.1 Collinsella sp. | reverse complement strand
CCAGACCGGAGGGGCGCCGGGGGCGGGAATCTGGGCGTACACATTTCCTACACAAATGAGGATGGGGCCCTCTCTGTGAGAGCCTAGAAAGAACAGGGCCGCGGCTCCCCTATTAGAGCGGCCCTTCGGTTTTCCAACGGTTAAGCTTCGGCCGCATTAATGGCTGTATACCCATTAGAAATGGGACATAGCAGCGTTAATGAGTTCAAAAACGATTAGTCCAATAAGAGCCGCTGCGGCAAACTTGATGGCATTCGCAAGCTGTGGATGCTCATAAGCCCAGCCCGTCCTCGTCTCTTCGCTGTCCGCCTTCTTTCCGTCCAAGAAGTCGGATATCTCTTGATACGTCACCAAATCATTCTTCTTCTTGATATGTTCCGCTGCAAGCGCGCAGCACATTGCGCCAGCACCAAAGACGCCTGCCAACACCATCGTCGGAACGCACTGGACCATCCCCCACCCGTGGTTTTGTTGCCACATGAGCCAGGCCATAGAGACGGTAAACGCAAGAAGCCCAGCCAACATCCCCGCACCCAAGCGATAGAGCGTGCCCCTATCGCGTTCAACCCTTTCTCTAATTATTGAAATGTCGCCTTTAACAAGCTCGTCAATCGTTACATCCAGTTGTTCAGACAGCAGTAGGAGACTCTGGATGTCGGGGTACGTTTTACCGCGCTCCCAATTACTGATGGTCTGACGTGTTACAAAAATGCGCCTTGCAAGATCCTCCTGGGACAAACCAGCATCGAGTCGATACTGTTTAAGGCGTTTTGGCAGCTGCATGGCGTTCCCTTCGAGTGCATTTCAACTCTTATTGGGCGGCTACACAACAGAAGCCGGCAAGCAAAGCGTAATCCCAAAATCAAACCCATACGGATGGCTGAGCGCAGATTAGAGTGTCAAAAATCTTTGACACATACGCTACCTGCTCTTTCTTGCAACTCGGACGCTATCGAATTGATCGGTTTGGCTACGTCCCAAATCGATCACATCCCTAATCAATCAAAAAGGGGCGCTTCCGGATTGGAAGCGCCCCTTTAAGATGCAAGAAGCAATTAAGCCTCGAGAGCCTTCTTGGCGATGGTAGCCAGCTCGTTGAAGGACTCGATGTCCTCGTAAGCCATCTGAGCCAGGACCTTGCGGTCGAGCTCGATGCCGGCAACCTTCAAGCCGTGCATGAACTGAGAGTAAGAGATGTCGTTCAGGCGAGCAGCAGCGTTGATACGAGTGATCCAGAGAGAACGGATCTCGCGCTTCTTGTTGCGGCGATCACGATACTGATACTGCAGGGAGTGCTGGACCTGCTCTTTAGCATGCTTGTAAGTACGCGAAGCGGCACCGTAGTAACCCTTCGCACGGTGCATAACGGTACGGCGCTTCTTCTTGGCGGCAACAGCGCGCTTAATACGTGCCATGTTCTATCAACTCCTAGACGGTAAAACGAAAAACGGGAACGCGAACTTAGGCGAGACGCGACTTGATGACCTTGCGGTCGGCAGCGGCGATCTCGGTCTCCTGACGGAAGCCACGCTTACGCTTGGTGGACTTCTTGCTCAGGATGTGGCTCTTGAAAGCCTTGGCGCGCATAAGCTTGCCGGTACCAGTCTTGCGGAAACGCTTCTTGGTGCCGCTGTGGGACTTCATCTTAGGCATGAAATACTCCTTAATCGGTTACAGAACACTAGTTACTTGGTATCGCTTGCCGCTTTATCCTCATCGAAGGCGCCCTTAATCGGGGCGAGCAGCATAAGCATGTTACGGCCTTCCATCTTAGGCTTGGACTCGACCGTAGCGTAAGGCTTGAGATCCTCGGCGAGACGCTCGAGAACGTTAAGGCCCTGCTCCGGGTGAGCCATCTCACGGCCGCGGAACATGATGGTGATCTTAACGCGTGCGCCCTTCTTGAGGAAACGCAGAACGTGGCCCTTCTTGGTCTCGTAGTCGCCAACGTCGATCTTGGGTCGGAACTTCATTTCCTTGACCTCGACCTTGGACTGGTTCTTACGAGCAGCCTTGGCCTTCATGGCCTGCTGGTACTTGAACTTACCGTAGTCCATGACCTTGCAGACCGGCGGCTCCGCGTTGGGAGCGATCTCGACCAGGTCGAGACCCTGATCGTCGGCGACGCGCTGGGCATCGCGGATGGCGAACAGGCCGAGCTGAGAGCCATCGACGCCAATCAAACGACACGAAGATGCAGTGATCTCGTCGTTGATGCGGGTGTCATCAGACTTAGCTATTTTCCCTACCTCCATTCATAAAAAAATAACCCGGCGCTTCTCAGCAACCAGGTCGTACACATAGACTTCCTCGATTTGAGGAAGGGAATCTAAGTTGTATGACCAGTCAGCTGCTCATTGGCGCCAAAAGGTGGGAACCCTCAGGTTCCTCTTTAGGGCATTGCGGGAACAACGCCTTGCGAATAATAACACGTACAGCGCGTTATCACATTACGTACACGAAAAAGGGACCTTGACCCCCTTGAACGCTCGCTTGCATGTATGGTGCTCGAGGCGAGACTCGAAGGGCCTTCGCTTCGCGAAGCCCCGGGCTTCGGGCGCGTGGCGCCCTCGCCACGCTCCGCTACAAACAGGCCACAGGCCTGTTTGCTTAACGCTTCGCGCGCTCACGCGAGTTCGGCACGAAAAAGGGGGCCGCAACCCCCTTGAACGCTCACTTGCATGTATGGTGCCCGAGGCGAGACTCGAACTCGCACGTTGTTGCCAACGGTGGATTTTGAGTCCACTGCGTCTGCCAATTCCGCCACTCGGGCACGCAATGCGTGAGTTAGTTTATCACAGCTTTCTACCGATTAGTCCGAAAATGGAACTTCGAGCATTTCGATGAGTTCGACCGTGCGGAGCATCTCGCGCCGACGGCATCCGCGACCGTCGACCGAAGCCTCACCCATCTGGTTGTCGTAAGGGTCCTCGCGCATGCCGTCGAAAGAGGGCTCAAACTCTGCCTGGAATCGATTGTTGGCCACCATACGCCACGGGTCGAGATTGCCAAAGTAGTGACGGCGGCGCCACTCCTCCCCCATCCTGCGAGCAGAAGATCCAAATGACACGTCGGCGTTGAGCCATCCGGTCTGCGGCGTATAGAACTCTGCCCAGTCGTGCGACCCCACCGAATCGGGCGCAACATACAGGCCGCTCTGCCAACGGGCAGGCACGCCCGCGATGCGGCACATGGTGATAAACGTGAGCGCCATAACGCCGCAATCGCCGCGGAGCGAATGCGCGCAGTCATCGGCAATAGGTCCCAAAAGCAAGTACGGCGGCTGATAGCGATAGTCGATGTACTGCGTCAGGTAATCATAGATAGCACGGGCGCGATCGAGCGGATCCTCGAGCCCGTCAATGACACGGGCTGTCAGCTGCTGTAGATACGGCGTGAATGCAATGCGCGGACGGTCCTCGGAGGTGTCCACGGGCAGTGGCGCGTCCATGCAAGGATGCACCGGAAGCGCACCCCCATAGACATCACGATAAGCGGCATCAATTTGATAGCGATAGGTCACCGAGAATGAGCGCTCACTCGAAGAAGACCACGAGGAGGTACGCGCCGAAGCATTCGCGGGGGCAACAGCACCCTCCGGCGTCATATCGAGAACCTCGATATGAGACTGTTGACGACAGGCGGCGGCAACGGGTAGCCACGCGCGAACGGTCTCCCCTTCCAGAGCGCCGGGGACAGACACGGACGCTTTAAGCGTAATGACGCGAGCCAATCCGTTTTGTGACTCCATCTCCTTGAGCATCTCGTTGCGCAGTGCTATTCCGTCCGTAGAATCGGGCCGCATGCCGGGAACCTCTTTGGGATATACGCGAAGCGAATCGAGGAAGTTGTCGAGAACGAACAGTTCGCCATCGATAAAGCGCCAGTCAATACGCTTACGATTAATCAGGTCATCAAACTGCTCTTCGGTAAACTCTGGCCACTCCTCGCGAATCATCGCAATAGCCTGGTCGCGCGACACCGAAAAATGAAGCGGCGTCTCGAGCATGCGATACCGCTCGGCACGAACACAAGCAGCCAGCGAAGGCTCGGGGTTCTGCTCCAAAAGGCGATCGCAGGCAGCAACAGCCTGCGTCAAATACCCGGCATCCTTAAGACGAAGAATCTCGGGCGGCAGTCCAACATCGAGATGACGAAAGTCATCACAGCAAACATCAGCAGAGCAACCAACTGGACCCTCGTCAATAACCTTCCCATCCGAAGGCAGCACATTAATAACAGCCATACCAAAACTCCAAGTCACTAGAACGCTTGAAGCCCATTGTAGCGAGATAAAAAGAAAGCCCCAACAAGGGAGCCATCAACACCGCTGAACGGTAACCATATAACTAAAATCAGACCAGTAACCCTGTAGCAAGTTAACAAAGGAGGCCCCGTTTCCCCGGAGCTGATTCCGTCGCGCGACTTCTGGCGAAGCCAGGTGAGCGCGAGGGAATCAGCGTAGGGGAAACGGGGCCTCCGACGGGAAAGATAAACCGCTACTTACGCCTTGTTGACGGAGCCAAACTCCTCCATGAGCTCCTTGGTGCGGGCGACGATGTTGTCGCGGCCAGGCTTGAGGAGCTTGCGGGGGTCAAAGCCCTTGCCCTGCTGATCCTTGCCAGCCTCGATGTACTCGCGAACGCCCTTGGCGAAGACGAGCTGCAGGTCGGTGTTGACGTTGATCTTGGAGATACCCAGGGAGATGGCCTTCTTGATCTGATCCTCGGGGATGCCGGTGCCACCGTGCAGGACGAGGGGCAGGTCGCCGGTCTGAGCCTTGATCTCGCCCAGACGCTCGAAGGAAAGGCCAGCCCAGTCGGCAGGGTACACGCCGTGGATGTTGCCGATACCGCAGGCGAGGAAGTCGACGCCCAGGTCAGCAATCTGCTTGCACTCAGCAGGATCAGCGAGCTCGCCGCTGGAGGTCACGCCGTCCTCGGTGCCGCCGATGCCGCCGACCTCGGCCTCGATGGACATGCCCTTGGAGTGGGCAAGCTCAACGAGCTCCTTGGTGCGGTCGAGGTTAAGCTGGAAGGTCTCCTCGTGAGAGCCGTCATACATGATGGACGTGAAGCCGGCCTCGATGCACTTGAAGCAGTCCTCGTAAGAACCGTGATCGAGGTGAAGGGCGACGGGAACGGTAACGCCCGTGGCCTCGACGGCAGCCTTGACCATGTCGGCGCAGACCTTGAAACCGCCCATCCACTTAGCGGCACCAGCGGTGCACTGAAGGATCAGCGGAGACTTGGCCTCCTCGGCGGCCTGGAGAATAGCCAGGGTCCACTCGAGGTTGTTGGTGTTGAAGGCACCGAGACCGTACTTGCCGGCCTCGGCCTTCTTGAGCATGTCTGCTGCGTTGACGAGCATAAAAGAAACCTCCTGTAAGGTTGCTCCGATAACGCCTGAGATTTTACCACGGCGCACCCGAGCATAAACGTTCGTTTGTTCACGAATATCGTCCAAACAGACTTTTTTGACCGTTTGCCCTACGGAATCGGCCCGTTGGGGAAAAATAGCTTGACGTTTGGACGCTTCTCGTGCTTCAAAAGCCGACTATTAAGCTACATCTGCATGAAAGGGTTCTGCATGAGCTCGCGTGCCATGGTGGTCGAATCGCCATGGCCGGTTAGGCAAACGGTATCGGGTGGGAGAAGCCGGGCGAGCTTGGAGAGCGAGCGCAGAATCGCTGCCTCGTCGCCACCGGCAAGATCGGTGCGGCCGTGGCTGCCCGGGAATAGCGTGTCGCCCACAAAGGCAATGTTCCCCTGCTCGGTGGCAGCAAACAAGACGATACCGCCCGGCGTATGCCCGGGTGTCTCGATCACCTGCAGGCAGATATCGCCCACCTCGATAGCATCGCCCTCGGCGAGCAGGCGCGTCGGCTCACCCGGATCGGGCGTCTCGATACCCCACATGGCGCGCTGCTCCTCGATATTTGCGCGAGGTACCGTCACGTCCTTAGCGCACAACTCATATAGTGCGCTGTCGCCAACGACAGCTCGAACCCCGGCAACCCCGCCAACATGATCGGCATGACCGTGCGTGCAGACAGAGCCGAGTACGCGCACCTCGGGATGCGCGGTGAGGATATGCTCCACAAGACGCTCGCCCTCCCACGCCGGATCAACGATTAAGCACTCGTCATTCGAAATCACGGCGTAGCTGTTGGTCTGAATCGGGCCGTTGACGAGCGCCTCAATCGAAGCCGCGCCTCGGGGTGTCAGGTCCAAAGTCATATCGTCCATGCGCATACTCTCCTTCTAAAATACGTTCGAGGCACCAAACGATGCCTCGAACGTAACCAATATCTATGATGCTGAGAGGCTCTCGCACCTACACACGGCGCTTGAGCTGGGCTCCACCCTCGCCGGGCATCAGGCGGCGAGCATCGTAGACCGAATCGACGCTGCTGATGGAAGCCAGCAGCGGATCCAGACCACTCGCGTCCGAGATCTCGACCATAAAGCGCAGGGTTGCAATACCCTCGCGATTGGTCGACGTGGCGGCAGAAAGGATATTGCCGCCCGCATCGCCAATGGCAATGGTGACATCCTTGAGAAGGCCCATGCGGTCCAGGCACTCGACCACGATCTCGACCTGGAAGAGGGTGTCGGCAGCGCCGTCCCACTCCACTTCGATCATGCGCTCGGGATGCTCCATAAGACCCTTGACGTTGGGGCAATTGGCGCGATGCACCGAAACGCCACGACCGCGCGTGATGAAGCCGACGATGTCGTCGCCCGTCACCGGATTGCAGCAATGCGCCAGACGGACCAGCAGGCCGCTGTTGCTCTCGCCCTTGACGATAATGCCGTTGCTGGCGCTCTTGCCGCGCTTTTGCGGCTTGCGGTTGGAGCCGCGGGCAGGCTGCTTAACAACTTCGGCGATTGCCTCGGCCTTGGAGAGCTGCTCCTCGGGCTTGGGGTCCAAGATTTGCTCGACCTTGTTACCCACAGCGCGCGGGGCAACCTTGCCGGCGCCGACGGCGGCAAACAGGTCCTCGAGCTGCTTGTAATTAAACTGCTCCGCCACGGCGTTGAGCGCACGCGTGGATCGCGGCGTAGAGATGCCGTACCCGCGCTTGCGCAGGTCCTTGGCCAGCATATCGCGGCCGGCGGCAGCGTCGTCGTCCTTGGTCGCGGCGGCAAAATAGCGGCGGATCTTTGACTTGGCCGAAGGCGTCTTGACGATCTTGAGCCAATCACGCGACGGCTTGGAGCTCTTGTTGGTCAGGATTTCAACGCGGTCGCCCGTCTTGATCTCGTGCGTGAGCGGGGCCACCGCACCGTTGATCTTAGCGCCGACGCAGTGGTTGCCCACCTCGGTGTGAACGGCGTAGGCAAAGTCGAGCGGCGTGGAGCCGGCACGAAGTGCCATGACCTCGCCCTTGGGCGTAAAGACAAAAATCTCCTGGTCAAACAAGTCAACCTTCAGCGAATGCAGGTATTCCTTGGCGTCAGTGATCTCATCAGACGCAGCCCAATCGAGCGAATGTTTGAGCCAGTTAATCTGGTCGTCCAGACGCTGGGCATCATTGGTCTTAGACGCAGACGAACCGCCCGACTTCTTATATAGCCAGTGGGCGGCAATGCCGTACTCGGCCTGCTCATGCATCTCATAGGTTCGAATCTGAATCTCGAGCGGACGAGCTGTGGGGCCGATAACCGTCGTATGGAGCGACTGGTAGTTATTGACCTTGGGCATGGCAATATAGTCTTTAAAGCGACCAGGCATGGGGTGCCACAAAGTATGCACTGCGCCGAGCGTGGAGTAGCAATCGCGCACCGAATGCGTGATGACGCGCAGTGCCACCAGGTCGTAGATCTCGGAGAATTCCTTGCCCTTGCGCTTCATCTTTTGGTAGATGGACCAATAGTGCTTGGAACGGCCGTTGATCTGAAAGCCCTCCAGGCCAATGCGGTTGAGCTCATCGGTGAGCGTCTTGATAGTCTCGGCCAGATAGCGCTCGCGAACCTCGCGCGACTCGGCTACCATGCGCGAGATGCGCTGGTAGGCATCGGGCTCCAGGTAAAAGAAGGACAGGTCCTCGAGTTCCCATTTAATGGAGCTCATGCCCAGGCGGTCGGCCAAGGGCGCATACACGTCCATGGTCTCGCGGGCCTTAAACAGGCGACGGTCCTCGCGAAGGGCCGCCAGCGTACGCATGTTATGCAGGCGGTCGGCAAGCTTGACGATAATGACGCGGATGTCCTTGGACATGGCGAGGAACATCTTGCGCAGCGTAAGCGCCTGCTTCTCGTCCATGCTATCGACTTCGATGTTGGTGAGCTTGGTCACGCCATCGACGAGCTCGGCCACCGTATCGCCAAACAGGCCGGAAACATCGGTAAGCGAGGTTTCGGTATCCTCGACAGTATCGTGCAGCAGCGCGGCGCACACCACATCGCAGTCCATCTTGAGATCGGCCAAAATGATGGCCACCTCGACGGGATGGTTGATGTACATCTCACCCGAGCGGCGCTTTTGGTTGCAGTGCTTCTCGGCGGCAAAGCAATAGGCCTGCTCCACCTTAGAAACGGCGTCCTCATTCATATATTTGAGGCACAGGCGCTCCAACTTGTCGTAGCTGTCCGCCATAATCTCGGGCGGCAGCTCATCGGCATGCTTATAGTGCTCCATCTCCGAGAACGGCTGGAGGGTGGAATCATGGGCGGTACGGGCTGCGGCATCCATCGAGGTCCCCTTCCCCTAGGCCCGCGGTACGATCGGGCGGTTAACTTTGGCTAGCATATCAGAAGCGCACGAATCGAGCGCCCAGCTCCGGAAAGCCGAGAACTCCATGCGCGAGCGCAAGCCCTCCAAATAGCGAATTGACCTGCTCAATTGCACACGGCCGGGGTTTTCGGCCATCGCGATGCGACGGGTGTCGTCAAACCCCGAAACGCGACAGAAACCAAGCTCTTCGAAGATTCCCAGGCCACTTTCCACCGAGCGCTCGTCGACCGGCGTGCGAGCATCGATGGCAAGGCACATCTGCGCGATGTCGATATCGCTCGCGCTAAAAGAATCGTCCCCGGTCTTGCCGCGGTTGGAGCGCCACATGGTTTGCAGCGCGCGATAGAGCGTAACGAGCTCGTCGCGCTCGGGCGCATAGCAGTCGAGTAGGCGCTCGTTAATGCGGGCGTCGCGCGACGAATAGAGCAGGTGAATCACGGCGGGCTGTCCATCGCGACCGGCGCGGCCACTCATCTGGTTGAACTCGATGGCGCCAAACGGCATGTGATAGAGCACGACATGGCGAATATCGGGAAGGTTGACGCCCTCGCCAAAGGCAGATGTCGAGACGATGCAGCTGAGGCTGCCGTCTCGAAACGCCTCCTCGACACGGCGACGATCGGAGCGCGCAAGCCCCGCGTTATAGAACGCGATGCGGGTCGCGCAATCGGGTACCCGCTTGCGCAGCGTCTTAGCAAGCGCCACGGACTGGTCGCGCGAGTTGACGTAGATGACGGTCTTCTCCCCCGTCGCCACGATTGACACCAGGCGGTTCTCGCGGCTCGCAAGATCTCGGTCATCCTCGAGTTGCAAGTTCTCGCGCACGGTCTCGTCGACCACCGTACGGGTAATCGGCAGCACGCGGGCAAGCTCCGCAACGACCGGAGCCGTCGCGGTGGCCGTCGCCGCCATAACGACCGGATCGCCCAGGGCCTTGAGGATATCGGGCATGTCGAGGTATGCGCTGCGGTCGCCGCCCTTGGCAAGACCGGCATGGTGCGCCTCATCGATAACGACAAAGCCGATGCGCCCTGAACGCGCAAAGCGGTCGCGGTGAATAGACAGGAACTCAGGCGTCGTGAGTACGATGCCGGTGCGGCCCGAAGCCAGGCCGGCAAACACATCATCACGCGCCGCCTCCACGGTCTCGCCAGTCAACACGCCCACGCCAATGCCGAGCGCGGCCATCGTCGACAAGAGGTGATAGGCCTGGTCGGCAACGAGCGCGCGCAGCGGATAGACAAAGATGCTCGCACGCCCACGAAGGACCGCCTCGCGCGCGGCATGCACATGGAAGATAAGAGACTTGCCGCGCCCCGTTCCCATAACGGCCAGAACACTTTGGTGATCGGCCAGGGCATCGAGCGCCTCGACCTGCGCGCGGTGCGGCTGGTTCGAGCCGATAAAGCTATGGATAAGCGAGCGCGTCAGCTCGGTATAGGAAAGCTGGGCGAGCGTCTCGCGCTTGCGGGACTCCAGACGAAGACCGGCGTCCGCAGGCTCCACGCCGCGGCGAAGCTCACATGCCGGGTCGTCAACGCTGGGCGCCGTGGTATCACGCACCAAAACATCTTTAATCATGAGCTTGGGCTTCACACGTCCCTGCCAATGCTCGGCCACGGCCTCGAACACCAAGTCGACGGCGCTATCGCAATTGATGAGCCTATCGATCTGCGGCACGCGGAACATGATGGCCGGCACACTCGCGGCGCCATCGGTCGCCACAAAGCGCATGTGCTCGCCGGTTTTGCCCACCACGGCGCGATCGCACATTGTCACGCCCTCGGCGGCCAGCAGCGGCACCTTATTACTCTGGCCAAACGGCTCAAGGCGGGAAATCTGCTCTATAGTCTCGATATTCAGTTCGGAAAGGTCGACCGTGGCGGCAACCTCGTCGATGTCTTCAAAGTCCTCGGCGGGAATCTCCGATAGCACGGCGGAAAGGCGACGACGGAATTCATCGAGCTTGGATGCCTCGATGGTCACACCCACCGCACCGGCATGTCCGCCGCGACGAATCAGCAGGTCGGAACAGCGCTCGACGGCGTCAAACAGGTTAACTTTGCCCACCGAGCGACCAGAGCCGCGCGCGATACCGTCCTCGATCGAGAACAGCAGCGCCGGCACGTGATAGCGATTGGTCAGGCGGCTTGCCACGATGCCCTTGACACCCTCGTGCCAGCCTTCACCGCCCACGACGATCGCGCGCCCGCCGTCATAAGTCTCCTCGACCTTTGCCATGGCATCGCGCGTAAGCTCGGCCTCGATCTCGCGGCGTTGGCGATTGATTTCCTCGAGCTCGGCCGCCAGCGCGCTTGCCTCGATAGGATCGCGGGCAAGCAGCAGGTCAAGCGCCAATTTTGGATCGGCCATGCGGCCGGCGGCGTTTAAGCGGGGAATGAGCGAGAACGATAGACCGTCCGCCGTAATGGTAGTCAGATCGGCCTTGGCGAGCGCTGCAAGCGCGATATAGCCGGGACGGGCCGTCACGCGCATCTGCTGGATGCCCTCGGCGACCAGTGCGCGGTTCTCGGGCGTGAGCGGCATCATGTCGGACACGGTGCCCAGCGCCGCAACCTCGATCAGCGAACGCCAATACGACGGCTTGTCCAGACGCTCGCCCAGAACCTGCACCAGCTTGAGTGCCACGCCGGCACCGGCAAGCTCACGCGAAGGACCCTCGTCCTCGAGCTTAGGGTCGGTCAGGGGCACGCCCTGCGGCACCTGATCGGAGGGCTCGTGATGGTCTGTGACCACCAGGTCGATTCCCAGGCTCTCCAGATAGGAGACCTCTTCCTTGGCAGCAATACCGTTATCGACGGTCACAATCAGGTTGGGTTGAGCGAGCTCGTTGACGCGGTCGAGCGCCGCACGCGACAGGCCGTAGCCCTCGTCAAAACGGTGCGGAATAAACGGCGTGACGTTGGCGCCAAACGTGCGCAGTGCCTCGGTCAACAGGCAGGTCGACGTAATACCGTCGACGTCAAAATCGCCAAAGACGGCGATGCGCTCGTGGCTGCGAATAGCGCGCTCAACGCGGTCGGCGACGACCGCCATGCCCGGAATAACGAGCGGGTCCGCCCAGTCGCGATCGAGCGAAGGCGTCAAAAACAGCTGGCCTTCCTCGATGGATGTAATGCCGTGCGCAACCATAATGCGCGCCACCAGCCCGGGTATGCCCAGGCCAGCCGAAAGCTCCTTTTCGAGCTCGGGGTTTTGCCGAGCGACCGCCCAGCGATGCGTCGTCTTAAGCGATGACATAGGCGCCCACCCCCGATAGGGGCAGGTCGCCGCGATACCTCTCACGGTTCATAGCGATGAGTCCTCTGTGTATGCCCGCTTCGGCAGGCAGATCTGTTGAACGGATTTATTATACCGTGCAGCGCGGACGCCAATCGCCGCAGCACGCCGCGGTTTCGGTAAACGATGCCGGTAATAGCCTCGAAATATTCGAGCGTTTCTGACGCACGGACGCATGCGAGCGTCTAGCATATCCATTCAAAACGGATTCACGAGCAAAGGGAGTCACAAGCGCATATGAAGCAATGGGTTGGACTGGGCAAATTTCTCGCGGGGCACATGCAGGTCATCGTTCCGATTTGCGTGACGCTCGGCGTGCTCTTTCCTCAGCAGATTGGCGTACTCAAGCCCATCGTTCCCGCCCTCTTCGCCTTTATGACGTTCCAAGGTGCGCTCAGCAACACCTTCCACCAGGTCGCTGAGGTGTTCCGCCGTCCCCTGCACCTGATTTTGGCACTGCTCGTCTCGGCGGTGCTTATTCCCATGGCAGCTTATGCCATGGGATCGCTGTTCTTTGGCTCCAACCCCAACCTTGTCTGCGGCATCGTGCTCGAGTACAGCGTACCCGTGGCAGTCACTGCCTTTATGTGGATCAGCATGTTTGGCGGCAACGGCCCGCTCGCGCTCACCATTATCCTGACGTCCTCGGTTATCTCGCCTGTGACGATTCCTCTTACGCTTAAGCTCCTGCTGGGCGCCACCGTCTCGATCGATGCTCCGAGCATGATGCAAGACATGGCCTTTATGATCGCCATCCCCGCCGTGCTCGGCATCGTGATCAACGAGCTCACACGTGGATGGGGACACGAGAAGCTCTCCCCCGCGCTCTCGCCCGCCTGCAAGTTCATGATGATGGGCGTTATCGCGTCCAACTCCACCGCCATGAGCGAATACGTGCTGCACATGAACACAGTGCGCCTGGAAGTCGCCCTCTTTATTTTGACCTTCGCAATCAGCGGCTTTGTCATCGGTTTGCTGGTCGCCCGTGCGCTGCATCTGCCGTATAGCGAGACGACCACTATGTGCTTTACCTGCGGCATGCGTAACATCTCTTCGGGCGCCGTCATCGCCACGCAATACTTTCCGGGCGAAGTCGTGTTCCCCGTCATGTGCGGAACGCTGTTTCAGCAGGTACTTGCCTCGATTATCGGGCATCTCTTTGAGCGCCTGACCGGCGAGGAGCGCGCCGCCCAGCGCAAGCGAGTCGAAGCCGGCCGCGACGCGATGGCACGCTAGGCAGCACGCTCTTCGCAGGCACTCGCCTTGCTACGCGAGCGTTTCCAGATGCGCATGCAGACGCTCCGCGTCGACATCGAGCGTCGTCTCGGCATTGACCTGGGCCAAACGATAGCCCACAAAGTAGGGCGAAACCACCCAACGCGGCAGCACCTTGGCAATGGTCCGACCGTCCAGGTGATAGAAGAACAGGTTGTACGACTCTGCGCGACCGCCATGGTGTTCGCGCAAAATGTAGCGCAGAACCACCTGAATCGCATCGGCAAACAGGTCTGCCTCGGCTTGGTCGTGGGCGTCGTCGCTGGCGGCGATTCCCTGTGGGGCCGAGACGTTGACCTCAAAGAATCCCATGATGGGCTCGGTTGAGATGTTGACCGAGATTCTCCCCTGCTGCCAGACATTGATGCCTTCGAAATTGGCGGAAGTCAGCGCCGCATAGCCGTCCTCCCGTTCCAAGCCCACAATCTGCATGTGCGGATGGACGAGACTGCCGCCCGAGAGCGGACCCTTGTTCTTGTACATGAGCACACTGCGGTACTGTTGGGAATCGATCAACTGCTGCCAACAGCCCAGGGCAAACCGCATCACATGATGCAGCTCATCCGGTTCATAGGTCACCAGGTCGGCGTCGTGATTGGCCGACTCAATCAATACGGTCTGACGGGTGGCGCGCAAGGTTTTGAACTTATTCTCGAGCCAGATGCAGTCACCATCGCACTGGATGATGTTGGCGAGTCCCTCCGTGTCGCAAAAGGGGCACGCGGTGCCAGGGCGACGATTATCGTCGGGCCTGCCGCTCGCCTGCTGAACGTCAAATACCAGCGCCACGGGTTATACCTCCAGCGGCACGATCTTGGTGCCATGGAGCTCGGAGACGCCGAGCGCTGCCGCGACCGCGTCGCGATTTGCCGTAGTGATGCCGCCGCCGGGAAGGATGGTCAAACGATCGCCCGCATACTCGATTAAACGAGCCAGGTAATCGAAATTATCCTCGATCGACGTACCGGCAGCGCCGCCATGCGTGAGGATGCGCGTAACGCCGCAGTCGGCAAGTGTATCAATCGCATCGAGCTGAGCCTCGGGCGAGAGCTGGTCAAATGCCATGTGGAAGGTGATGTCGATGGACTCACGCTTGCATTCCTCGGTCGCGCAGCCCGCAGCCATCACGAGTGCGCCCAACGCAAGCTCGTCGAGCGCCCAGCTGCTGGCACAGGGCTTGCAGCAGCCAAAGACCAGGCCGTCAACGCCGGCGCTCACAGCAAGGCCCAGGTCCATCTCCATCATGCGCAGCTCGTCCTGGTTGTAATGAAAGTCGCCACCACGCGGACGAATCATGCACATCACTCGCGCATCGTGCTCGTGAGCATAGTTGACCGTGGCGCTGATAACGCCGGCGGAAGGCGTGGTACCGCCAACGGCAAGGTTGTCGCACAGCTCAATGCGCCCCGCACCGGCCTCGATAGCCGCCGGCACTCGCTCAAAGTTCTCGGCACAAAACTCGTACAGCATAGATAGACCCCCAAAAACAGCAGATGTTTTCCGACGGGCATTGTCACACATCCCCATGAAGTTGCGGTGGAATAGAGACTGTTTTGACCTCTGGAGCCCGTATTCAGTCCCTATTTCACCGCAACTTAAAGGGGTGCTGACCGAAATGGTCAGCACCCCTTTTTGCTGTATAGAAGTAGTCGTTGGGGACGTTCTTAAACGACTAGTCATTCAAGAACGTCCCCAACGACTATCCCAGGATCAGGCACCCTTTGGTGCGGGAAGGTAGCTGCTCAGAAATGTGGTCGAATGAGAGTTGCATCAAAGGAGCACTGGTTGGTGTTTCGCGCGATGCGTCAACCGACACTCGTCGCTATACCGGAGATAGACAGACCGGACTCCCTATACGACAACTGTTGACATCATATACTATGTGTCATATAGTAGGTGTTACACAGTATACTACGAAAGGAGGTGTGCGGATGGAGGCACAGATGAAGCGCGGCTTCCTCGAGGCCTGCGTGCTCGCGGCCGTCTCGGGCGAGGAATCCTACGGCTATCAGATCGTGAAGGACGTGCCCGCGAGCATGGGGCTCACGGAGTCCACGCTCTATCCGTTGCTCAAGCGCCTGGAGAAGGCGGGGTGCATCACGGCGCGCTCCGCCGAGCACAACGGGCGGCTGCGAAGGTACTACCGCATCACGGACACCGGGCATGAGCGTATCGCCGAGTTCCTCGCCGAATGGCCATCCGTGCAGGAGATCTACCGTTACGTGAAGGGAGCGCACCATGACGCGCGATGAGTTCTTGAACCGGCTGGGCGAGCTTCTGGCCTGCCTGCCGGCAGATCAGGTAAAGGAAACGCAGGAGTTCTACGCGGAGGTCATCGCCGACCGTATGGAGGACGGCATGACGGAGGCCGAGGCTGTGGCCGCCATGGGCACGCTCGGTGAGGTCGCCGAGGCGACACTCGACGAACTGCCCGCCGTGCCGCGCGCGATTGCGAGGACCAAGCGCAAGAGCACGACGCTTCTATGGGCGCTCGCCATCGTGGGCTCTCCAGTATGGATTCCGTTGCTGCTCGCATTCGTCGCCGTTGCCGCTACAGTCTACATCTGCATTTGGGTTCTTGCGCTCTGCGTGTGGATCGTGGCCGCGGCATTCGGGGGCGCGGGCGTGGTGGGGCTCCTGTTCGCCGTGGACGGCATCATTATCGGGCATGTTCCGTACGTTTTGGCCTCGATGGGAATGGGATTCGCTTCCATCGGTGTGGCGCTCCTCACGGGAGCCGGCGCCTGGACGGCGTCCAAGCAGATCGCGCGCCTCTCTGCCCTTTGGGCGAAGAAAGCCGTTTCGCCCTTCTGGAAAGATCGAGGCAATAAGAGCCGCATGGGCGCCGAAGCGGCGCCGCTCACGGCATAGGAAGGAGTGCAAACATGTCCAGCGTAAAAAGGATTTACCTTGCCGTAGCGGGTGGGCTTGTTGCCACGGGGCTCGTCCTGGCTGCTATCGGATTTGTGGCCTCCGGCTTTAACCTCGCTGTGTTCAACACGCAGATCGACCTGCGCGATGACACCATCATTCTGGGTGGTGTTGAAATAGACGACCCGACAGGGCTTCCACTCATCGAGCAGCTTGCCGAGGTCGGCGAGATCCATATTGGATCTGCAACGACTGGTTCGTCTTCTCCTCGCAAATGATCGAGCTCGTAGCAGCCGTCCCCCCTTCGGGCGCACCACGACGGGCGTGAGCACGCCGCACTCGGAGCCTTTTGACCTAGTCATTGGGGACGTTCTTAAACGACTAGTCATTCAAGAACGTCCCCAACGACTACCCCCAACGTCGATGTTTTGGCAACGACAGACACTATGACCCAATCCGAGGACACTAAAAAGATAGGA
>JAHYYL010000043.1:358-16831 GCA_019424965.1 Collinsella sp. | reverse complement strand
TGTAACGATGACGCTATCTCTGCTGTCACCCTTATGTGCGAGCTCATGGCTGACGCCTGCCTCGCTGGCTCCGGCAAGGAGCAGGTCTCCGAGGCCGAGATGGCCGCTGAGCCCAAGGCCGAGTAAATCAGTCTTAGTTAATTCTTTTTCATCTCTTTGAAAGGAACCACAATGGCCCAGATTACCGCCGCTATGGTCAAGCAGCTCCGCGAGATGACCGACTCCCCGATGATGGAGTGCAAGAAGGCTCTCGTCGAGGCTGACGGCGACATGGACGCCGCTGTCGACGTTCTTCGTAAGAACGGCCTCGCCAAGGCTGCCAAGAAGGCTGGCCGCGAGACCAACGAGGGCGCTGTAGCCGCGTTCGTCTCCGAGGATGGCAAGACCGGCGCTCTGCTCGAGCTCTCCTGCGAGACCGACTTCGTTGGCTCCAACGCCAAGTTCACCGGCTTTGCTTCCAAGGTCGCTGAGGTTGTCGCTACCACCGAGCCTGTCGATGTCGACGCTCTGCTCGAGAAGCCGATGGGCGAGGAGACCGTTTCCTCCGAGCTCACCGAGATGATTCACATCATGGGCGAGAACATGAAGATCTCCCGCTTCGCTGCCCGCAAGGCCGAGAACGGCGCGCTCGCTTCTTACATCCACATGGGTGGTAAGATCGGCGTCCTCGTCGAGTTCGCCTTCGAGAAGGCCGAGACCGCTCAGGCAGAGTCCTTTAAGACCTTCGCTCACGACGTTGCCCTTCAGGTTGCCGCCGTCGCCCCGATCTGCGCTACCCGCGATCAGGTTCCGGCCGAGACCGTCGAGCACGAGAAGCAGATCTACATGGCTCAGGCTGCCGAGTCCGGCAAGCCCGAGGCTATCCAGGAGAAGATGGCTGTTGGCCGTCTGGAGAAGTTCTACAAGCAGTCCGTGCTCACCGAGCAGGAGTTCATCAAGGACAGCTCCCTCACCATCAAGAAGTACGCTGAGCAGGTCTCCAAGGAGCTCGGCGACACCATTACCGTCGTTGCCTTTGACCGTCTGGTCCGTGGCGAGTAAATAAGCTCTTGTAGCTGGTAATGAGCAGGCTGTGGGTTTTACTCACAGCCTGCTTTTTCATGGCTCTTATCAGAGCCTTTGATATCATATTGAGAGTCTAATTAAAGGAGGATCGCTTTGTCCGACATCCGATATAAACGCGTGCTTCTTAAGCTTTCCGGCGAAGCACTGATGGGCGACGGCCAATATGGCATCGACCCCAAGGTTACCGATCATCTTGCCAAGCAGGTCAAGGAGCTGCTCGCCGTTGACCATGAGGTCGGCGTCGTTGTCGGCGGCGGCAATATTTTCCGCGGCATGGCAGGCGCTGCCGGTGGCATGGAGCGTGCTCAGGCCGACTACATGGGGATGCTGGCAACCGTTATGAACGCGCTCGCCCTGCAGGATGCCTTCGAGCACAACGATGTTCCTTGCCGCGTGATGAGCGCTATCCAGATGAACGAGATCTGCGAGCCCTATATTCGTCGCCGCGCTATCAACCATCTGTCCAAGGGCAACGTCGTCATCTTCGCTGCCGGTTCGGGCAATCCGTACTTTACGACCGACACCGCCGCGGCTCTTCGTGCGTGCGAGATCGGCGCCGAGATTCTGATTAAAGCCACCAAGGTTGACGGCATCTACGACAAGGATCCCGTCAAGTGCGCCGATGCCGTCCGTTTTGACAAGATTACCTATCACGAGGTTCTCGTCCGCGGTCTGCAGGTTATGGATTCCACGGCTACGGCACTGTGCCAGGATAACCGTATGCCGATTTTGGTCCTCAACATCGATGGCGAGGACACCGTCAAGCGCGCGCTCGCGGGTGAGCCCGTCGGCACGCTCGTCTATCAGGAGGATTAAGCATGGCAGAGAACATCACCGCCCATATGGACAAGTCGCTCGAGTCCCTCAAGCATAACTTCTCCAAGGTCCGTACCGGTCGCGCCAACGCCAACATTCTGTCCGACATCACCGTCGATTATTACGGTGTCCCCACGCCGGTCACGCAGGTTGCCGCCGTCAAGACCCCCGAGGCTCACATGCTGCTCATCGAGCCGTGGGACAAGGCGCTCATCAACGCTATCGTCAAGGCCATCGGCGCTTCCGATCTGGGCATTACCCCCAACTCCGATGGCACCGTCGTTCGTCTGCCGTTCCCGGCCCCCACTGAGGAGCGCCGTCGCGAACTCGTCAAGGAGTGCCGCGAGTACGCCGAGCAGGCCAAGGTGTCTATCCGTAACATCCGTCGCGACTTCAACAACAAGCTCGAGCGCGATGAGGAGCTCACCGAGGACGATGTCCGTCGCGAGCAGGCCAAGGTCCAGAAGCACACCGATGAGTATGTCGCCAAGGTCGAGGAGCTTCTGAAGGAAAAAGAAGCCGAGGTCATGGAGATCTAAGGTGCAATACGACGAGCATAAACTGGTCGAGTACTTTGCCGACGCCCCTGCGGGCGTCGGTTTTTCCGACCTTGACCTCAATAACATTCCGCACCATATCTCGTGCATCATGGACGGCAACGGTCGTTGGGCCACGTCGCGCGGTCTTGCACGCACCGAGGGCCACAAGGCGGGTATCGTCTCGCTGCGCGAGATCATTACCGCCTGCGTGCGCCTGGGCGTCGACGTGCTTTCGGCCTATGCATTTTCGACCGAAAACTGGAATCGACCGCAGCACGAAGTCAACGTTCTGATGCACCTGTTTGCCAAGACGTTTATCGACGAGCTGCCGCTTCTGAAGCGCGAAAATGTGCGCGTAGTCTTTTTGGGTGACATTTCCGCGCTGCCCAAGAAGACTCGCGACGTTTTTGAGCGCGGTCTTGCCGAGTGCGCCGATCACACCGGTATGACGCTGGCGCTTGCCGTCAACTACGGCGCGCGTGCCGAGATTACCCGCGCTGTCCGTCAGATCGCATCCGACGCTGCCGCCGGTAAGATCGATCCTGCCGCAATTGATGACGACATGGTGGCTTCCCACCTCTATACCGCCGGTCTTCCCGATCCCGAACTTGTGATTCGCACCTCTGGTGAGCTGCGCCTTTCGAACTATCTGCTGTGGCAGGTGGCTTATTCCGAATTCTACGTCACCGATACCTATTGGCCCGACTTTGATCGTTGGGGCCTTGTCGACGCCATTTTGGCCTATCAGGGCCGTGACCGTAGGTTTGGTGGACTGAGCAAGACCGAGGAGGCTTAATCGTGTCCGTTCGTCCCAAGGCATCTGCTCCCAAGACGCCTGTGCGCAAAGCTGCCACTGCGGGAGCGCCTGCAGCGAAGAGCGGCACCGGTTCGTGGCTGGCGGGCTTTATTACCCGTGCCGCCGCCGGTATCGTCTACGCCGTTGTCTTTATCCTGTGCCTGGTTTTGGGTATCGTGCCCACGGCCATCTTTGTTTCTGTCATGAGCGGTCTGTGCTGCTATGAGTTTTTCCGTATGACAAGGCTCGATGGCAAGATGGCTAACGAGCGCATGGGTATCGCTGCCGCCGTACTCTTTCCGCTGTCGGCGTTGGGCGATTCGATGTTGCTGAATGCCCTGCTTTTTGCCTTGATGCTCGCTGTGGGCATTTGGTATGTCTGGTCGCCGCGTACCCGCATCTCTGATGTGGCCGTGACGCTCATGGGTCCCATCTACACTGGCTTTATGCTGTCGGCTATCGTGCTGCTGCGCGATGCCGTGCCCGGTTTTGCCGGCGCCCTGCTTTCAGTGGGCGTTTGCGCGTCCCTTTGGGTCTCCGATTCGTTTGCCTACATCGTGGGCAGCCGTATCGGCAAGCACAAGATGGTTCCCAAGATCTCTCCCAAAAAGAGCTGGGAGGGGTTTGCCGGCGGCATCTTGGGCTCGGTTTTGATTTGGCTCATCCTGTGGGCGACGCACTTCTACAAGCTCAGCCTGCCCTATGCGCTGCTGTGCGGCGTGGTCGTGTCCATTCTGGGCGTTATCGGCGACCTTATCGAGTCGCGCATCAAGCGCGGTGTGGGCGTCAAAGATTCCGGCAACCTTATCCCGGGCCACGGCGGAATGCTCGATCGTAGCGATTCGCTTATCTTCGGCTGCATCACCGCGCAGCTGTTGCTGATGATCGGAGGCGTGCTGTAATGTCCTTCCAGACGACGTATGGCCCCGATGGACGCCTTCGCGTTGCCATCCTGGGTTGTACGGGCTCTATCGGCACCCAGGCGCTCGATGTGTGCCGCCAGCATGCCGATCGCCTGCAGGTGACGGCGCTGTCCGTTAACTCCAGTACCTCCGAGCTCGTTGCCGCTGCCCGCGAGTTCTCGGTTCCGGCGGTTGCCGTGGCCGATGTCGATCATGGCGATGACGCCGTGCTGCAGGAGTTGCCCGAGGGAACGAAGCTCGGCGTTGGCGCGCAGGCGGTTTGCGAGCTCGCGCGTCGCGACGATGTCGACTGCGTGCTCGTCGCTATTGTGGGCGCCGCCGGTCTCGAGGCGAGCCATGCGGCCTTGACCTCGAATAAGCGCCTTGCCCTTGCCAACAAGGAGTCCCTCGTCGTCGGTGGCGACTTGCTTATGCCGTTGGCGCAACCGGGCCAGCTTATTCCGGTCGACTCTGAGCATTCCGCCATCTACCAGTGCTATCTGGGGGAGAACCCGCGCGAGGCCCACTGCATTTGGCTCACCTGCTCGGGCGGTCCGTTCTTTGGCCGCACGCGCGACGAGCTCGATCGCGTGACGCGTGCCGATGCCCTCGCGCATCCCACGTGGGCCATGGGTGCCAAGATCACCATTGACTCCGCCACCCTCATGAACAAGGGCCTGGAGCGCATTGAGGCCATGCATCTGTTTAACTGCGACCTCGATTTCATTAACGTGGTCGTGCAGCGTCAGTCCAAGATTCACTCTATGGTCGAGTTTGCCGACGGCTCCGTGATGGCGCATCTCGGTGCATCCGACATGCGTATTCCCATCCAGTTCGCGTTCTCGTATCCCGAGCGTTGGGATACTCCGGCGCCTCGTATCGATTTCCGCGAGCTGGGGCAGCTCACGTTTGATGCTGCCGACATGGATACCTTCCGCTGTCTGGCACTGGCCGAGCGTGCCGGCAAGACGGGTGGCACCATGCCGTGCGTGCTCAATGCCGCCAACGAGGTCGCCGTCGATGCCTTCCTGCACGATGGCTGCAGCTTTACCGATATCGATCGCATTGTGGAATCCTGCATGGACGCCCACGATATGCAGGTGGTCGATTCGTTTGAGCAGCTTCGCGACATCGATGCGTGGGCGCGTGAAAAGGCTGCGCAGGTGCTCGCCGCAACCCGTTCCTAACCCATAAGGATTGCTTTTTCGTTTTATGGATACTGTTCTGAGCGTTCTCTCATTGGTCTTTTGGGGCCTGCTGATGCTTTCCGTCCTCGTGTTTTTGCACGAGGGCGGCCACTTTTTGGCGGCACGTGCCTGCGGCGTCCGTGTGACCGAGTTCTTTTTGGGCCTGCCGTGCCGCTTTGACATCCATTACACGTCGCGTCGCATTGGAACCAAGTTTGGCGTGACCCCGCTGCTGCTGGGCGGCTACGCTGCCATCTGCGGTATGGATCCGACCGACGTCTCGTGTGCCGATCGCGTGCTCGCGGCTATCTATCGTCATGGTCGCGTGACCGTGGCCGACCTTGCTGTCGAGCTCGAGCTTTCCGAGGAGGATGTGCTCGAGGCATGCGCCCTTTTGCTGGGCTGGGGCTCCATCGCGCCCTGGTATGAGGAAGGGGAGAAGCCCTCGCCGAGCTACTATCCCACCAAATATCAGACGTTGCCGCGAGACAAGGCAGGCTATACCACCTTTGATGGTCGCCGTTTCGATCGCGAACATGCGACTGCCGAGGGCGATGTGTGGGAGCTGCCGTGCGGCGAGGCCGAGTTCCTTGCGCAAGAGCGCTCGCACACCTATCTTGGCCAAGGCTTTCTCAAGCGCGCCTTTATGCTGCTCGCGGGCATTATCGTCAATATCTTGACGGGTTTTTTGCTCCTTATGAGCATCTATTCCATTGCGGGTGTCACCGTGCCGATGGATACCAACGTGATCGGTCAGGTTGACGAGGGGTCTATTGCCGCCAAGGCGGGTATCGAGGGCGGTGACGCGATCCTTTCGGTTGACGGTGTCTCATGTTCCACTTGGATGGATGTCTACGATGCCATCGGCAAGGCTGCCGGTAAGGACGATATCGCCATCGAGTACGAGCGTGACGGCAAGCAGCATTCGACCACGGTTGCGCTCAAAGAGGACGAGCGCCTAGGTGTGTATGCCTCTACGCAGGTGGTCCGTTTAGACCCCATCACGTCGGCTCGCCTGTCGTTCTCCTATGTCGTGCAGACAGCGGATGGCGTGATGCGCCTGCTCCAGCCGCAGCATACGATGGAGATTCTCGATCAGTCTTCTTCGATCGTGGGTATTAGCGTTATGTCCTCACAGGCCGCTGCTGCCGGCCCTGCCACGTTCCTTTCCTTTGCCGCCCTCATTTCGTTCTCGCTTGGCTTTATGAACCTGCTGCCCATCCCACCACTCGATGGCGGCAAGCTGGTCATCGAGATCATTCAAAAGATTGCGGGCCGCGAGCTGCCGCTCAAAGTGCAGACAATCGTCAGCTATGTCGGCGTCGCGCTCTTTGCACTGCTGTTTGTCTATATGCTTCGTTCCGACATCCTTCGATTTATTCTGTAGGGGAGTGTTTGGATTGACTTTATCCCATCCTTTGCCTCGTGAGTTGACGCGCCCCGTGCATGTGGGCGGCGTGCAGATCGGTGGTGGCGCTCCGGTCGTGGTTCAGTCTATGACCTGCACCGATACTGCTGATGCCCAGGCAACGCTTGCGCAAGTGTGCGCGTTGGCGCAGGCTGGCTGCGATATCGTGCGCGTGAGCGTGCCTACCGAGGCTGCGCTCGAGGGCTTTCGCACGATTTGTGCCGAGTCTCCGGTGCCAATCGTCGCCGATATCCATTTTAACCATAAGCTTGCCATTGGCGCTGTCGAGGCTGGTGCCTCTAAGCTGCGCATCAACCCCGGCAATATCGGCGATTGGGCTAAGGTCGATGCCGTCATCGATGCCGCGGGTGCCGCGGGCTGCGCGATTCGCATTGGCGTGAACGCGGGCTCGCTTGAGCAAGATATTGCCGAGCGCGACGACCTCACGCAGCCCGAAAAGCTCGTGATGTCGAGCGAACGCTTTGTGCGGCACTTTGAGAACCGTGGGTTTACCAACATCGTGCTATCCGCCAAGGCCCATAGCGTACAGACGACACTTGATACCTATCGCGCCCTGTCGCGCGAGATACCGCATGTTCCGCTCCACCTGGGCGTGACGGAGGCGGGGACCAAGCTTCAGGGCACCATCAAGAGCTCTGTAGGCTTGGGTATCTTGCTTTCCGAAGGCATCGGTGACACCATGCGTGTGTCGCTCACGGCCGATCCGGTTGAGGAGCCGCCGGTCGCCTGGGGAATTCTACAGTCGCTGGGCCTGCGTCGCCGTGGTCCCGAGATTGTCTCGTGCCCCACGTGCGCCCGCTGCCAGGTTAACCTGATTTCCATCGCCGAGGAGGTCACCGAGCGGCTTAAGAACTATTCCGCGCCGCTTTCGATCGCCGTGATGGGATGTGCGGTCAACGGCCCCGGAGAGGCATCTGACGCCGACCTGGGTGTTGCCTGCGGACGTGGTCAGGGCCTGCTCTTTTCGCATGGCCAGATCATTGGTAAAGTAGCTGAGGATCAAATTGTCGACGCGCTTATGGCCGAGGTCGACAAACTTATTGAGGAGAAATAAATGACCCGAGCAATGTATATGTCTAAGCTCTATGCGCCGACGCTCAAAGAGGATCCGGCGGATGCCGAGCTAGCGAGCCACCGTCTGCTGCTTCGCGCTGGCATGATCCGCAAGGAGGCCGCCGGCCTGTATTCCTATCTGCCGCTCGCGTGGCGCTCGATCCGCAAGATCGAGAACATCGTGCGCGACGAGATGGATGCCGCCGGTGCTCAGGAGCTCATGATGCCCATCATGGTCGATGCCGAGCTGTGGCGTGAGTCCGGCCGTATCGATGCCTATGGCAAGGAGCTTGTGCGCTTTGATGACCGCCACGGCCGCGAGTTTGTGCTCGGACCCACGCACGAGGAGACCGTGACTGCCCTGGTGCGCAATGAGTTGCGTTCCTACAAGCAGCTGCCAGTGAACCTCTATCACATCCAGGATAAGTTCCGCGACGAGTTCCGTCCCCGTTTTGGCCTGATGCGCGGTCGCGAGTTCATCATGAAGGACGCCTACAGCTTCTCTGCTACGCAGGAGAGCCTGCAGGAGGAGTACGACAAGATGAAGCAGGCCTATGCCAACATTTGCGAGCGCTGCTACATCAAGGCTCTGCCCGTTGTCGCCGACTCCGGCGAGATCGGTGGCGATACCTCCGTCGAGTACATGGCTTTGGCCGACGCTGGCGAGGCTTCGCTCGTCTACTGCGACGATTGCGGCTTCGCTGCCGACGATGAGGCCGCAAGCACCAAGGTCGTTGTGACCGAGGGTCCTGGCGACGGTACGCTTACCAAGGTCGAGACTCCGGGCATGGGCACCATCGAGGCCGTTGCAAAGTTCTTCGGCTTCCCCGAGAACGGCACGCGCAAGTCTCTGGCACTCCTCGACGCCGAGGGCAAGCCCGTCGTGGCCATTGTTCCGGGCGGCCACGAGCTCAACGATTGCAAGGCCGAGCATGTCTTTGGCAAGGGCTATCGCATGATGACTGATGAGGAGCTCCAGACCTACGGTCTGCATAAGGGCTTTATCGGACCGGTTAACCTGCCCGAGGGCATTCGCCTGGTGTGCGACGAGAGCCTGCGCGAGTCCAAGCAGTGGGCCTGCGGTGCCAACGAGGTCGATTATCACTTTACCGGTGCCTGCCCCGAGCGCGACTTTACCGTCGACGAGTGGGCCGACCTGGTAACCGTCGTTGCCGGCGATCCCTGCCCGCACTGCGGCAAGCCGCTCTCTGCTGCTCGCGGCATCGAGGTCTCGCAGGTCTTCCAGCTGGGTACCAAGTATTCCGAGGCCATGGGCGCCACCTTTATGGACGAGGACGGCAAGGAGAAGCCGCTTATCATGGGTTGCTACGGCGTTGGTGTGTCCCGCTCGCTTGCTGCCGTCGTGGAGCAGCACAACGACGAACACGGCATCGTCTGGCCGGTCTCCGTTGCCCCGTACGAGGTCGCGGTGATTCCGCTCGATCCCAAGAAGGAGGAGTGCGCTAACGTTTGCGACCAAATCGTCGAGGGCCTGTGCGCCGAGGGTATCGAGGTTGTCGTCGATGACCGTGACGAGCGTCCTGGCTTTAAGTTTGCCGATAACGACCTCATGGGCTTCCCGTATCAGGTCGTGCTTGGCAAGCGTGGCCTCAAGAATGGTACTGTGGAGCTCAAGGACCGTGCCACGGGCGAGCGTGAGGACGTGGCGATCGACGAGGTCGTCGCCAAGATTGCCGAGCTTGTTAAGGCGGCCCGCCGTTAATCGACGTTTCTGCTATTAGATGTAATTGCGGGGCTGCTCCGTATCTCTCTTAGGATGAGATGCGGAGCAGTCTATTTTGTTGGAATAAACTCGATGGGTAAAGAAAACCCCACAGCCCATATGAGCTGCGGGGTTTTCTTGTGCCTCCGATGCGAAATAAATCGCTCAGATATTACTGATAATCGACGACGTCGATCCAGTTCTTCAGGAACTCATCGTTCACGTTGCGCTTACGAGCGAGCTCGGAAGCGGCGACGATGCTCGTCCACTGACGCACGACCTGCATGGGCATGTCGGCGCGGTCGCAGTAGAGCTCCAAGTAGGCCTCGGCCTGGTCCTTGCTGTTGAGGGCAAAGAGCAGGTAGGTGGTGGCAACGTCGGCAGCAGGGGAGCCCTGGGTGGCATGTGCCCAGTCGCAGACGTAAAGCTGGCCGTCGTCTCCGACGATGACGTTGGAGGGGTTGAAGTCGCCGTGGCAGACCTTGAACTCCTTGGTCATGCCGTCCAGACGCTCCTGAAGGTTGTAGCGCGTGGTGGCATTGAGCTGATCAAGGCTGTCGATCATGCGGGCAAACTTGTCGCGCTGACGGTTGAGCAGCGGGGAGGTGTAGCCGTGGATCTCGATCTGGAGGTCGACGAACATCTCGAGGTACTCACCAAAGCGCTGGGGCTCGGCAGTCATCTTGTCGGCGAGGGTGGTGCCCGGAACCTTCTCGGTCACGAGCGCCCAGCCGTTGGCGTTCTCGAGCTGAGAAACCTCGAGAGCCTTGGGGCTGCGGATGCCGCACTCATTGATGCGGGCAAGATTCAAAGCCTCGTTGAACACGTCGGAGACAGGCTTGGTCTCGTTAAAGACCTTGACGATCTTGTCGCCCAGGTCGTAAACGACCTTGTTGCCACGGCGGACGAGCTCGGTCTTGGAATCGGGTAGCAGCATGGTTGCATCCTTTCAACGATGCGATAGAAGCGACGGCGGGGGTGTGTGAAACACCCGTGCACCCCCGCCGTTAAAAACCGTGCTAAAACTAGCAGACGGCGTAGTCCTGAGGCTCGCGGCCGTAGTAGGCGTCCAGGTAGAGCTCCTTGATCTCGCTCATGAGCGGGTAGCGCGGGTTTGCGCCGGTGCACTGGTCGTTGAATGCCTGCTCGGTCATCTCGTCGAGGGTGTCGAGGAAGTACTGCTCGTCAACACCGTAGTCGGCGATGGTCTTCTTGACGCCGATGAAGTCCTTGAGCTCCTCGAGCTTCGTGATGAAGTTCTCGAAGACCTCCTTGTCGTCCTTGCCCTCGATGCCGCAGTACTTGGCCATCTCGGCGTAGTTGTGCAGCGCGTTGGGGTAAGGATACTGGGAGAAGGTACCCATCTTGACGGGAGCCTCGGCGGCGTTGTAGCGCATAACGCGGGTCAGGATGACGGCGTTGGCGAGGCCGTGGGGCAGGTGATGGAAGGCGCCGAGCTTGTGAGCCATGGAGTGGTTGAGGCCCAGGAAGGCGTTGGCGAAGGCCATACCGGCCATGCAAGAGGCGTTGTGCATCTCCTCGCGGGCGTGCGGGTCCTTGGCGCCGTTCGTGAAGCTGGAGGGCAGGTTCTCGAAGACGAGCTTAGCAGCGCGCTCGGAGAGGCCCTTGGTGTAGTCGGAAGCCATGATGGAGACGTAGGACTCGATGGCGTGGGTCATGACGTCGATGCCGGAGGCAGCGGTCAGGCCGCGCGGGGCGGTCATGCAGTTGTCGGCGTCGACGATAGCCATGTTGGGAAGCAGCGCGTAGTCGGCGAGCGGCCACTTGATGCCGGTCTCCTTGTCGGTGATGATGGCGAACGGCGTGCACTCGGAGCCGGTACCCGAAGAGGTCGGGACGGCGACGAAGTAGGCCTTCTTGCCCATCTCGGGGAAAGTGAAGATACGCTTGCGGATGTCCATGAAGTCCATGGCCATGTCCTCAAACTTGCACTCGGGGTGCTCGTACATCATCCACATGATCTTGCCGGCGTCCATAGCGGAGCCACCGCCGACGGCGATGATCACGTCAGGCTCAAAGAGAGCCATCTGCTTGGCGCCGCGACGTGCGCACTGCAGCGACGGATCGGGCTCGACGTCGTAGAAGCAGTCGTGGGCGATGCCCATCTCGTCGAGCTTGGCCTCGATGGCGCGGGTGTTGCCATTCTTGAAGAGGAACTGGTCGGTGACGATGAAGGCGCGCTTCTTGCCCATGACGGTACCGAGCTCGTCGAGGGCGACGGGCGTGGAACCCTTCTTGAAGTAGACCTTCTCGGGAGCGCGGAACCACAGCATGTTCTCACGGCGCTCGGCCACAGTCTTAACGTTGATCAAGTGCTTCACCCCAACGTTCTCGGAGACGGAGTTGCCGCCCCAGGAGCCGCAGCCCAGGGTCAGAGACGGCTTCATGCCAAAGTTGTACAGGTCACCGATGCCGCCGTGCGAGGACGGGGTGTTGATGACGATACGGCAGGCCTTCATGACGTGCTCGAACAGACTGATCTTCTCGGCCTGGGCGGGGTGCACGTACAGAGAGGCGGTGTGGCCCGGGCCACCGGCGAGCACCAGGTGCTCGGCCTTGTCGACGGCCTCCTGGAAGTCCTTGGCGTGATACATGGCCAGGACCGGGGAGAGCTTCTCGTGGGAGAACTCTTCCTTGGCGGGGTCGGTGGAGGTGACCTCGGCGATCAGGATCTTGGTCTTGGCGGGAACCTCGATGCCGGCGAGCTCGGCGATCTTGGCGGCAGCCATGCCGGGAATGCGGTGATCGAGGGCGCCGTTCTTGAACATGGCGGCACGCAGGGCCTCCATCTCGGCACCCTGCTTGGCGAAGTAGCAGCCGCGCTTCTGGAACTCGGCCTTAACCTGGTCATAGATGGTGTCGATGACGGTCACGGACTGCTCGGAAGCGCAGATCATGCCGTTGTCGAAGGTCTTGGAGTGGATGATGGAGTTGACGGCGAGCAGCACGTCGGCGGTGTCGTCGATGACGACCGGGGTGTTACCGGCGCCAACGCCCAAGGCGGGCTTGCCCGAGGAGTAGGCGGCCTTGACCATGCCCGGGCCACCGGTGGCGAGGATGATGTCGACGTCGCGCATGACCATGTTGGTCAGCTCGATGGAGGGGACATCGACCCAGCCGATGATACCCTCGGGGGCGCCGGCCTTGACGGCGGCGTCAAGCACGAGCTTGGCGGCGGCGATGGTGCACTTGGCGGCAGCCGGGTGCGGGGAGATGATGATGGCGTTGCGGGTCTTCAGGCTGATCAGCGTCTTGAAGATCGCAGTGGAGGTGGGGTTGGTCGTCGGGATGACGGCGCCCACGATACCGATGGGCTCGGCGATCTTGGTGATGCCATAAGCCTCGTCGCGCTCCAGGACACCACAGGTCTTGGTGTTCTTGTAAGCGTTGTAGATGTACTCTGCGGCGTAGTGGTTCTTGATGACCTTGTCCTCAAGAACGCCGCGGCCGGTCTCCTCGATGGCCATCTTTGCCAACGGGATACGAGCCTTGTTGGCGGCCATGGCGGCCTCATAGAAGATCTTGTCGACCTGCTCCTGCGTGTACGTAGCAAAAAGCGCCTGGGCCTCTCGCATCTGAGCGAGCTTAGCCTCAAGCGCCTCTACGTTGTCCACAATTGCGGGAGTAGTGTTTTCCGGTGACTTTTTCACCATTTGTGTCTCCTTGCGATCGGAGATTTACCCTACAAGATGCATGATAGCAAGAAATAAATCGGTGAACGGTCAGATTCCCGTAAAAGACAAACTAAAACGCTTCAATCAAATGAAACGTTTTAACCATTTAACTAATAGCCGAACGTCTTCTCCGGGCGAATTGCTAGTTTCCCCATGGCTATGGTCTGGAGTTTGTTCATTGTTTGTTCATTAGGTCTTGGGAAATTAATGCACATCGATCAATTCTGGCTGGTCGTGACACAATTTTTTGGTCGTTTCTATTTCATGGTAATAAATGCGTTCTCTTGTCAGACAAAACACTGGTATTAAACTAAAAATAATGTGCCAGACGGCACATTCAGTAAGAGTGAAATATATGCCTTTGTCTCTGGGTATTTTGTCGCCCTTTACCGGTTCATGTCAGATGAGTAGAAAGGGCGGTTTGTGAGATTGCCACGCTGTAGGCGAGCTCTCGTTTGGCTCGTCTCTTTTTTGTTCGTGTTTAATACGATCCCTACGGGCGTATTTGCTGATGAAATAGTGAATATTGACCCTCAACAAAACACGACTTCGGAGAATCTGTCTAATGAATCTGCTGATAGTACCTCTGTGTCGGGGGGGGGGTGCGGATGAGGCTTCGTCTAACGACAATACGGTTTCAAGTGATGATCAAAAACCTGAATCTGATGTCTCGGATAAGCAGTCAAACGATGTGAATGTGAATGAAACATCTGATGAATCGAATTCTGATGCAGCAGAATCTGGTGGTTATCAAGTTAATGATCAATCAACATTTGAGGATGCGCTGAATAAAATCGCCTCCGATAATTTATCGGAGATCAGACTTGTCCTAAAAGGCGGCTCGTCTTTTGTGGTGCCGACCCAAGATTACGTTTCGACTTTCGGCGTTGCTAACAAGAAGATTACCGTGACGAGTGACGGTGATAATCGCGCAACCTTGCGCTTCTCCAGCCGTGCCATGCTAACCGGACCTTGTACTTTTGACAACGTCGAAGTGGTTGGTTCAGGAAAATTCTATTGCAATGGTTTCGATACCGTGTTTACTCGTAACTGCGAGCTCAAGCTCTCTGAAACACTTTATGGCGGCGGCTATAGGTCGACTGTCGACCACACGCATGTGGTGATAGCCGCGTCTGGATATATCAATCCTGGTAGTGGCGCTGGCCTTCATGACGTCATTGGTGGTTCATATCAAGGGTCCGTCGAGCATGACACCTATCTTGAGATCAGCGGTAACCTTCGCATGGCTAGCGGTAATCACGTTAATCCCGGTTGCATGCGCGGCGATGGGTCGAGCGGCGATGGAAACGGCTCTGGTGCTGTTTATGTAGGTGGTAACGCCACGCTTATTTACGACAATGCCAACTCCGATGTTTCTCCTGCTATCGAAGGCACTTACGGTTGCGAGATGCGCGGCAACGTGACGCTTGATGTTCGCTCGGGTCGGGTAAATGAAATTTGCGGTCATTTTGGTGACCCTGCGCCTATTAAAGGTAACATTCATATTATTGCGGGCAGCAGTACTTATGAAAACACCGACAAAACGCTTCGTCTTAATAGCAATTGGCCAATAATTGGCGCAGGACAAATGATCCCAGATGGAGTTTATGAGGTCGATGGCGATGTCGTTATCGATGCTTACGAGAATGTTTGGGGCTGGGATAAAGGTGGATCGATACCCAATGATGTCCCTTTTATTGAAGGTTCGAAGAAAGCGAACGTTGGCGGATCTATTACCGTTAATGTCCACGGCTCCCATGTTGGCTCTATTTATGGAGCAGAGTGGAGTGCTGTAAACGGTGATATCGCCGTGAACGCTTCTGGTGTTGAGCTGAGGGATGAAGCGGGCGATTCTCATGGGTATGTTTTCTGCGAGAACGACCTGACCAATTCGTCGGATGAGGGATCGAGCGTAAAGGCTAGAGGAAAGCTATCTATCAGTCTGAATAGCGGCAGTGTTGGCTACGTTTCGTTGACTTCGAACAAGAATGTATCGATTTCTGACGGTTCCTTCATTAATATTGCTGGACGACCGGAAATAGCTACGGGCGTTACGGGTGTGTACTATGGGCTTCCCAAGGGGTCTTCTTCTCCCACAATCAATATTGCAGGGACTGTGGCTGAGATTCCTTATATTAAGTACGCATCTGCATTGAATGTTACTGATAACTCCGAAATTACGGCCGGTACGATTTCTTCTGTAAATAAGATCGCTATTACTGGTCAATCGAATACAAATGTAACGACCAAATTTGGTTGCAACAATGCTTCTAGCTATGAATTAATTGAAGACAATGGCCTTCGGGTAGATGAGGGCAGCGTTTTGACGACAGCTGGCTCTCAAGCCTACGTATATGGTTATGTCGATATCAATGGTACTTGGGAGCAACAATACAATACTGCGAAAAACTATAACGATATTTTCGTTAAGGGAACCACCTCTATTGGCAGTAAGGGCATTCTCATCGATCACGGTTCAAGTAATTTGAAAGGTGCCGTTATTAATAAGGGCACACTTGCCTTAATGGCACCCGCATTATTCCAAGGAAATTACCGTGGCGATGACGCTGAAATTAGACTGCCAGCTGTCACTAATAACTATGATGGCACGGATGATGGCGGCGACATACCCCTTATTGTAAAAGGGGAATCGTCAGGGAAGACTACTGTTAATACGGTGGATCCGAACAATTGGCAGAATTTGAAACTGCCGTCACTCGGAGATAACTACGTACTCTCCAAAGCTAGTGGTGATGCACCTAAGCAAAGCACTTTTATTCTTGGCAACGAGGATGCGGTTGGTGAGGGCTATTACCTTAAGCGCGTCAGGGATGCCGACAGTACTGATGATTTTCACATGTGGCAGGTCGCAGCAAAGTTATCGCTGACTTTTGATGATAATGGCGCATGCGATCCTGCTTATCCTCAAAAGTTTTTGCAAGATAAGACTGCAGATAAGGACAGTTACACCTTCGCGCTGCCCAAGACCGCCCCGACCCGCAAGGGCTGGGCGTTCGACGGCTGGAACACCGAGAGGGACGGGTCGGGCGATCAGTTCACCGACAAGACCGAGGTCTCCAAGTCCACGACCGTCTACGCCCAGTGGAAGTGGGTGCCCCGCGACGTCACCGTGACCTTCGACGAGAACGGCGGCGAGACCAAGGCCGACCCCGCCTCCCAGACCAAGACCACCGAGCCGGGCAAGACCTCGTTCACCTTCGCGCTGCCCAAGACCGCCCCGACCCGCAAGGGCTGGGCGTTCGACGGC
>JAHYYL010000043.1:0-258 GCA_019424965.1 Collinsella sp. | reverse complement strand
ACGGCGGCGAGACCAAGGCCGACCCCGCCTCCCAGACCAAGACCACCGAGCCGGGTGCTCTGGCTTCGACAGGGGAGAGACTGCTGCCGGTTCTTCCGCTGGCAGTTGTCGGATCTGCTTTGACTTCTTTGGGCTTGCTGCTCGAATACAACCGCAAGAAGAGGCGGAACGATAAATAAATAATGGCCAGCCATGGCTTTAAATGAACTGCCTCCCATTTCTTGGACATGAGAAATGGGAGGCTTTCTTTATGCGCGT
>JAHYYL010000042.1:4436-18661 GCA_019424965.1 Collinsella sp. | reverse complement strand
CAGCAGGCTGCGATGAAGCACGCCGTCCGAGAGCACCATGAACAGGCCCATGGCAAACGGAATAAAGCACATCATGGCAAAGGCCGAGAACACGCCCGAGATGGCCGACAGCACCAAAAACGGCGCCACAATGCCCATCAGGTAAAAACCGGTACGAGCTTTGCCTTCCAAGCGCTCGGCCTCAACATGGGCGCGGCCGACCAGGTCGCCGCCCGCGGCACCGTTAGTGCCTGCGTGGCCCATGCCGCTAATGCGGACCTCGTCGCCATCGTGCGTGCCGGCAGGAAACTCAATCGTCTGCTCGGAGGTCACACGGGTTCGCCCGCTGCCACCGCAATCGGGGGAGGGGTCGGCCACGACCTTACCGGAACCGCCGCACTCGGGACAGACCGACTGGAACGTGCCCGCACCGAACAGGAAGGACAGGTCGACGTCGATGTGGCCGCGACCACCGCAGCTCGGGCAGGTATGGGCATGCTCGGACGAGACAGATCCCGAGCCGCCGCAGTTGCTACAAGTATCGAAGCGCGTGTAGCGGACGGTCTTGCGGGCACCGCCCTTGGCCTCCTTGGCGTCGAGTTTGATATCGACGACCACGTTGGCGCCGTTCTCGGGATTGTATGCAGCCTGGCCGCGACGCTGCTGGCCCCAGGCGCCACCAAAGGGAAAGCCGCCCTCAAAGGGATTGCCATAGCCCGTGCTGCCGGCATAGCCGCCACCATAGGGCGAAGCCGTAGGAGCACCGGCAAAGGGATTGCCAGAACGCATGGCGTCGTAGCGCGCACGTTTTTGCTCATCCGAAAGCACGGCGTAGGCCTCGGAAACCTCTTTAAACTTTTCCTCGGCATCCGGCTCTTTATTGACGTCCGGATGGAGCTTACGGGCCTTTTGCTGAAAGGCCTTTTGAATATCACGCGAGGTGGCGTCCTTGGAGACACCCAGAATCTCGTAGTAATCTTTTTCGTTCATCGTCGCCATGCGTGGCAACCTCCTGCTCACAGCAGCGTATATATTCCGGTAATTCTACCCGAGCGGCCTAAGCTAGATCCCAAAACAGCTCGAACAGAACATTTCCATCGAGCCAGCCCAGATGGGTCGGCGCCAGACGAACTCGAACATGGCCCGCGACGACATCTGCCGAAGTGAAGGGTCCCTCATGACCCCAGAGCGTCTCGGGCACCCAAGTGGCAAGATCCAATTCGAGCGCGCGATCGCAGGCAGCTGCCAGCTCGCCCGTTGGGATGACGCAAGCTGCACGAGCCAACAGGTCGGACGCAACACCGCGCGTCATGCGACAAGCGAGCATCAAGTCTTCGGCGACAGCCTCGCGCTGCGACAGATATTCGGCCTCGAACGCCGTCGCGTCATCGTCACGTTGCACCAGACGCACGCGGTACGCATCGCCTCGAGAAGACACGCCGGGGAACAAACCTGCAAGACGGTCGAAATCCTCGTCGTCGAGCATGCCCGCGGCAGAACGACCCAGGCCCAGGTAGCCCCGTCCGGTCCAGTAGGCAATGTTATGGGCGCACTCATGGCCGTCGAGCGCGTAGCTCGCCACCTCATACGGGTGATAGCCGGCGGCACCCAGGAGCTCGCGTGCCACATCCATGCAGGCGGCCTGAAAATCCTCATCAGGCTCGAGCGACTCGTCACGGCACGCCATGCGATAGAGTGGCGTGCCCTCCTCGAGCGTGAGCGGGTAGACCGACACATGATGAGGCGCCGCCGCCAACACGCCATCGAGCGTGCGCTGCCAACTCGCCGCCGTCTGCCCGGGAAGGCCGCACATAAGGTCGCACGACACATCGAGGCCAGCGTCCTTTACCGTCGCGATAGCCGCAAGTGCCCGATTAGCATCGTGAATGCGGCCAATAGCAGCCAGCTCGGTATTGTCGAGGGTTTGCACGCCCAGAGAGATGCGCGTGACACCCGCCTCGGCAAGCGCGGTGGCGAGCTCGGCGGTCAGCGACTCAGGATTGGCTTCGCAAGTAAATTCAACGGGCTTGCACCACATGGAGATACGACGGGCAAGTTTCACCAGGCGCTCCCCTGCCAGCGACGGCGTGCCGCCGCCAGTATAGACCGTGCGGACCTGCGCAAGCGCCCCGGCGTCGCCAAAGGAATCGAGGCGCGCATACAACTGCTCAAAATAGGAATCAAGCGCGGCATCCAAATCACACGCAGCAAAGCTGCGCGAGTCAAAGTCGCAGTACCGGCACTTTTGAGCGCAAAACGGCACGTGCACGTACAGCGCGGTAACGGCCACCGTTAGGCCTCCAGCGGATGAGCAGGCACCGACTCGCCGGCGGCAAGCGCGGCCTCACAGGCCACCACGTCGCGCTCGATATCATCGACCAGCGACACGAACTCCTCGTACGTAGAGCAACGCACCACCTGAGCGCGCCAGGCGGCGGCATGGGGCATGCCCTTTAAGTACCAGCTTGCGTACGTGCGAGCACGCGACATGAGCGGCAGAAGCTCGTGCGTCAACGTCAGGTGCTCGCGCAGAGCCTCCAGGCGCTCGACCGAGGAGCGAGAAGGAACCGGCGTGCCATCGAGTGCAAGGGCTCGGGCATCGCCGAACACCCACGGATTGCCGTAGATGCCGCGCGCGATAAACACCGCGCTGGCACCCGAGCCGTGCAGATGCTCGGCAGCGTCCTCGGCCGAGAACACATCGCCCGAACCAATCACGGGAATCTCGACAGCGTCGGCAACCTCATCGACGACCGACCAATCGGCCTGGCCCGTGTAGAGCTGCGTGGCGCAACGACCATGCACGGCGACTGCGGCAGCCCCTGCACTCTCAAGCATCTGGGCAAATGTCGCGGCATTACGGTCCTCGGCATAAAAGCCCTTGCGAATCTTGACGGTCACGGGCACGTGCGCCGCGCCCACCGTGGCCTCGACGATCTTCTCCGCCAGGTCGGGCGTGCGCATGAGCGCCGAACCCTCGCCCTTGGTGACAACCTTGCGGGCGGGGCATGCCATATTGATATCGATGAGCGACAGGCGATCGCCAACGCGCTCCTCGACGGCGGCGACGGCGCTCGCAAACTGCTCGGGCTTGGAGCCAAAGAGCTGCACGCAAATCTGCTGCTCCTCGTCGGCCGGTAGCACCAGGCGCCAGGTCTTGTTGCTGGCATAGGCAAGACCCGCCACGCTCACCATCTCACTGTAGGCAAGGTTGGCACCGCGGCGGCGACACATGATGCGATAGGCGGGGTCGGTCACGCCCGCCATGGGAGCCATAAGGAACGGCTGCTCGGCATAGGCACCCAGCAGCCGCTTGCTGTATTCAGAAAGCGCCATGGACCTACTCGTCCACCTTGAGGATCGCCATAAACGCCTCCTGCGGGACCTCGACCGATCCGATGGCCTTCATACGCTTCTTGCCCTCTTTCTGCTTCTCGAGCAGCTTGCGCTTACGCGAGATATCGCCGCCGTAGCACTTGGCAAGAACGTCCTTGCGACGCGCCTTGACGGTGGAACGGGCGATGATCTTGTTGCCGATAGCACCCTGGATGGGCACCTCGAACAGCTGACGCGGGATGATCTCCTTGAGCTTGTCGCACAGGCCACGGGCCAGGCCATATGCCTTGTCCTTATGGACGATAAACGAAAGCGCGTCCACCTCGTCGCCCGAAAGCAGGATATCGAGCTTCACGAGCTCGGAGGGACGGTACTCGTTGAACTCGTAGTCGAGCGAGGCATAGCCCTTGGTGCGGCTCTTGAGCTGATCGAAGAAGTCCAAGATGAGCTCGGCGAGCGGCATATCGAAGCGCATCTCGACCGATTTGCTCGTCAGGTGGATCATGTCGGTTGTGACGCCGCGGTGCTCGATGGCGAGCTGCATGACGGCACCCGTGTACTCGGGCGGGCAGATGATCTTTGCCTTGAGGTAGGGTTCCTCGATACGATCGATGCGTGTGGCCTCGGGAAGGTCCTGCGGACTGCGGACATCGATCATTTCGCCGTCGGTCTTGTAGACGTGATAATCAACCGAGGGACTCGTGGCAATGAGGTCCAGGTTGAACTCGCGCTCCAGGCGTTCCTTGACGACTTCCATGTGCAACAGGCCCAGGAAGCCCACGCGGAAGCCAAAGCCGAGCGCCACCGAGGTCTCGGGCTCCCACACCAACGACGGGTCGTTGACGTGCAGTTTATCGAGCGCGTCACGCAGGTTCTCGTAGTCCTTGTTGTCGATCGGGAACAGGCCCGTATAGACCATGGGCTTGGCCTCGCGATAACCGGGAAGCGGCTCGGGGCAGGGGTTCGACGCCCACGTAAGGGTATCGCCCACGCGAACGGCCTCGGGATCCTTCAAGCCCGTGACCACATATCCGACCTCGCCGACCGTCAGCGCGTCGACCGGGGTCTCGGCAGGACGCTTGACGCCCACGCCGTCGACCAAAAAGTCGCCCTTGGCTTGCATCATAAGCAGGGTATCGCCCTTTTTGATGGAACCGTCGAAGACGCGCACCGTAGCCACCACACCGCGATACTCGTCAAAGTACGAATCCAAAATGAGCGCTTTGAGCGGAGCGTTTGCATCGCCCTTAGGCGGCGAGATCAAAAAGACAATGGACTCCAGCAGATCGTGGATGCCCTCGCCGGTCTTGCCCGAGACGCACACAGCATCATCGGCAGGGATCGCCAGGTCATCCTCGATCTCGGTCTTAACCTCATCGGGATGGGCCGAGGGCAGGTCGATCTTGTTGATGGCCGGCACAATGTCCAGATTGGCGTTCATGGCGAGCGTCGCGTTGGAAACGGTCTGCGCCTCGACGCCCTGCGTGGCGTCGACAACGAGTACCGCGCCCTCACAGGCTGCCAGCGAGCGCGAGACCTCGTAGGTAAAGTCCACGTGGCCCGGCGTATCGATCAGGTTGAACTGATACGTCTCACCATCGTCGGCGTCATAGGAAACGCGGACGGCATTGGACTTGATCGTAATGCCGCGCTCGCGCTCGATATCCATGGTGTCGAGCAGCTGCGACTCCATGTCGCGTTCGTCGACGGTATGGGTGAGCTCGAGGATGCGGTCGCTGATCGTGGACTTGCCATGGTCGATATGCGCAACGATCGAGAAGTTGCGGATGTGGGAAATGTCAATTGAAGTATTCATGCGGACTATCTTACCCGAGCGGTACAAAAAATGGAGCCTGTTCCATAAAACAGGCTCCATTTATGCGCGTAATCTGTGTGGTGTGAAATTTACAACTTAGGCGTTGATGCTGTTCACGAGCTTGGCAAGACCGGACTTGCGGTTGGAAGCCTGGTTCTTGTGGATAACATGCTTGGCGGCAGCCATGTCGAGACGCTTGGTGACGGTCTTGAGGGCAGCCTGGGCCTTCTCGGCGTCGCCCTCGGCGACGGCGGACTGGACGTGCTTGGTCAGCGTCTTGAGCTCGGACTTGACAGCCTTGTTACGCATGCGAGCTGCCTCATTGGTGCGGATACGCTTCTTCTGAGACTTGATGTTTGCCACTTCTGGAGTTCCTTTCGAGTTCCTTGCAAAAAATGTATGACACCTCTGAGACACGGTGAGGTCATGCAAGCGCCTACTATAGCACGCTCCCTCTCAAAGGGATAGAACGAATTTGTCAAATAGGCAGGTATCATCACGATTTTCTCAAGATGTTCGTAATCCAGAGCAAAAGCGCCGTCTGAGAATCGGTCGAACCCTTGAGCGCGAGCTCCACATCAACGGCACCCTCGAGCGCTGCGATGAGCTCTGCCATCGAAAAGCGACGTGCCCAGGTCAGGTGATTCTTGACCTGCCAGGACTGGAGCTTGAGCGTTGCGGCCAGCTCGCGACCCTGCCCACGCGCGTCGAGCGCCTTGGCGACGATAAGCTCGCGAATGCGACCGCACAGCAATGTGTAAGTCCACACGTAGCTCTTGGAGGGCAGGAGCTTAAAGAGCTCGAGCGAACGCCGCATATCGCGAGCCGAGACGGCGTTGAGGAAGTCCCAGGGTTGAACCTCGGCCGTACGCACGATCCAGCGCTCAACATCGGCAAGTTCAATCTGAGGCGACTCGACCATCTGGGCAAGCTTAGCCAAGTCGTTATCGAGCATGCGCGTGTTTTCGCCCGAACGCGAGACGAGCTCCTCGGCGGCCGCCGTCGAGATGGACTTGCCGTGTTGCGTCGCCATCTGCTGCACGCGGCGTGGGAGCTCCCAGCGCTTGGTGCCCGAGCAATCGATGACGGCCTTCTTGTCAATCTTGGCGATCGCCTTGTACAGGCGCGTATTCTTGGCGAGCGAATCGGCGATAATAAGGCAGACCGTTGTGGGACTGGGACTCGCCAGATACTCGACGAGCGGCTCGGAAACCGCCTTGGCAAGCTTGGAGCAGCCGTCAAGGATTACCAGGCGAAACTCGCTGCCCATGGGAAAGGTGTTAAGCGATCCGATAATGGACTCGATATCGGGGTCCTTGGTCATGTCTCGCTCGTCGAGGTTGAACTCGACCATACCCGATTTTTCCAGACGCGCTTTCATACGCGAGACGGCGTGGTCGCGCTTAACTCCGTCGGTACCGACAATCAGATATGCCGGCAGCAAACCGGTTTCGGACATTGCGCTCCCCTCCCGCAGGCCTTCGTATTCGTTCCGTGCCATTCTAGCCCAGGGGCCCACCACACGCCAACGACGTCGTCACGGTCGCTGGCATCGCATCGCAAAGCCATTCGCAGTCGGTGTGACGGTAATGTCGCCGTGTTCGATAGTACACGCGAACACACCACCCGCTTCCTTAACGGCATCGATGCAGGCATCGGACGGATGGCCGTATCGATTCCCCTCACCGGCGCTTGCGAGGGAAAGCTCGGGCTTCAGGACGTCCAGCAACTCGCCATCGACTGAAACCTTGGAGCCGTGATGCCCAAGTTTAAGGACATCGATATCCCCCACCTCCTGCACGAATTCCCGCTCTTGGTCGAGCTCGGCATCACCGGTGAGAAGTATTCGCAGGCCCTTGCCTTCCTGAACATAAGAGAGCAGCAGGACAAGCGAGTCCTCATTTCCCTCGCCATCCACGAACTCGAATGGCCACATCACGCGGGCGCAAAATGAGCCGATGTCGACCGTATCCCCATGGCGCACCTGCCGATACTCCACGCCAGGTCGGTTCAATACCTCGGCAGGAGCATCCTCCAGCGCATCCGCCGCCACGGCAATCGTTCCGACCGAAAACTGTTCGAGCACGGCAGGCAAACCACCCCAGTGGTCCTCATCCCAATGCGTCACAAAAACGCCATCGATATGGTGCACGTTATTGCGAACCAACGCCGCAACCACGCGCTCGTCGAGCCCGCAGTCGACGAGAGCTACTGCGCCGCCTTGGCGGATAAGAATCGCATCGGCCTGGCCCACATCGAGCACCGTCACCGAAGGCGGAGCGAATCGATCCCAATAGACGTACGGAATCGCAGCCAAGAGCATCAGGCATGCAAGCCCCACCGCCATAGGACGTGCACGGGGACGCGGCCACAAGACCAGCAGAACCGCCAGAAAACACGGCACTAGGTAAATCCACATGCTATCGGGCGGCACGCTCACGTATGCACCCGGCACGGCGGCAAACAGCTGCTCGAAGAACAGCGCGCAACGGGCGGCAATCATGGGCACAACGAGCGCCCAAGTCCGCAACGGTGCCACGAGCGAAAAGGGAGCCAGCACGATCGACACAGCGAGCAGAACGCTCACCACCGGACCGATGACCGCATTTGCCAACGGAGCAATGAGCGAGAATGTACCGAAGGCAGGAATGGTGATGGGAAGTGTCGCCAGTTGCGAGCACAGCGTGACGGAAAGCACGCTGGCAACGCCCGATGGCACACCTAGCTCACCCAAAGCGTAGGTCGCATAGGGACAAAAGCACAGAATGGCTAAGACGCTGGCGCATGAAAGCTGAAAGCCCATCTCGAACAGCACCGTCGGCCGCAGTAGCACAAAGATGGACATGGTTACGAAGAGTGCCGAAAGGCCGTGCCGACGACGCCCCGCGCCGTTTACGACAAGCGTCACGAACACCATGCAGCACGCGCGCACGGCCGAGGGAGACGCGCCCGTAAAGGCAGCGTAGCCCACAAGCGTTATCGCCAATATCGCCTGCTGAAGACCACGTGAGCACCGAGTCTTTTGCAATACACCCTCGATTACAAACCCCACGATAGCCAAATGGCTGCCCGAGACGGCGATAAGATGCCCGTCACCGAAAACCAGTCGCCCGCCGGCTGGGCGCGCAGCTCGGCCGAACGACCGCAGACGACACCGGCTATGAGCGCACGCGCCGGGTCGGTCGCAGGCGCGATGGACGCAAGCAGCCCATTTCGCAGCCGAAGCAGCGGCCTCGGAGAACCCTCATCGACCGACACAATCCGAACGGCTTTAACCTTGCGTACCTCGCCTCGGAGCACGCGCGATCGTCCATACGCATCGTTCTCAAAACGTGACACGCGACCGATAACACGCACGTGCGCCCCGACCTTGAACTCACGGTCACACGATAGGCGAACCGTTGCCAAGTTCTTACCGTCCGAGCGCGCCTCGCAGGTATAGGAATACACGTCGTCATTTATGGATGGGTCACCCTGCACGACAAACTCGAGGCTGCTTGCCGCTCGACCATAGAGCGCCTTCGAGGCACTGAGCACCTCCACGGCCCCCCCCGCCGCGACGACCGCTCCCGCCACGAGACCGACGGAAGCGGCATACAGCCACCGCTTCCAAGGGGCAAGCCGCGCACAAGATTGAGCCAGCACAACGAATACCGCTGCCGCAACGGGAATGGCCCATAGCGGCCCGACCGCCGGCGCCCGCTCCCTCAGCAGCGCATCAGCGGCTATGTTGAGCACCAAGACGCAGCTCATGCACATGCCGGCACACAGGGCCATCGTCCACGGAATCAGGGGCCGCGGAGGCATCACGTGCTCGCGCTCGGTCGCACTCATACGCAGATGCAATCTTTGATTTTGGCAAGCTTCTTCTCGCCGATTCCCGACACACGCATCAGATCGTCAACCGAGGCGAAAGCACCGTTCTTTGTCCGCTCATCGATAATCGACTGGGCCATGGAGGGGCCGATGCCCGAGAGCGTCTGCAGCTCTTCTGCGCTTGCCGTATTGATGTTTACTAGACCTGTTGCGCCACCGACGCCCGACGATGCGGAAGCCCCAACATCAACACCGGCTTCCGCAATGGACGCCTGCTGCTCCCCTACCGTTGGAACGTGAATCTTCTGTCCATCGACGACCTTAGATGCCCGATTGAGCCCCGTGACGTCTGCCTCGGGCGCCAGCCCGCCGGCGGCATCAATCGCCTGAGCCACCCGCGCGCCGTCCTTGAGACGATATACGCCGGGCGACACAACGGCGCCATCGACATCGACATAGACCTCTGCCGCGGCAGAAGCCTTAGTCGAAGAGCCTTCGGATGTCTTTCCGCTCGAGGCATCGCCGGATCCCGGCTCCACTAACGAGCCCGAACCATCAGTACGCTCAAACGACACGCCGCCGGCACTGCCGCCAAGGTTCGCCATTGCCAGTCCACTCGCCATCGCAATGACGACCAGTATCGCCATCACCACTGCCTTATGACCGAGCAGTTTGCCCGCCCAGCGGTCCATCTTTTTGACTCGTTCATGTTGTTCGCGCTGCGCCATAGCAAAACCTCCCAACACCATCGTGTCAGGAAAGGAGCTCCGCAACAGCCACGCCCCAAAACCGGTTTTCGCGGTCAAACCAAAAGCTGACCAAAACCTTGCGCAATAATGTCCATTTATTCAGGCAAACGTCGACAAATGAACCGTTTATCGCCTAATGCCCAGATAGCAAAAGACCGACGATGCAGGCGCATCGTCGGTCTATGCACAAATTTATTCGTGATCTTGGTAAATCTCACGCGGAGCAAGCTCCGAATGTTTGCGTTTTAAGGTCTTAGGGGCCTTGTACGTGTTGCTCTCGAAGTCGATGTACTCGGTCTGCTTAAGCAGGCGCTCGATCATCTCCTCATGATCGAACAACTCCCAGGCCTCATGCACGGCATCGAGTTTAGCGTGCGTCTCGGGACGGCGCGGCATAAACAGCGTGCAGCAGTCGGGAGCGGCCTCAGTCGAGATATCGAATGTACCGATCTCCTCGGCACGTGCGATGATCTCCTGCTTGTCCGAACCGATGAGAGGACGGAACACGGGGATCTTCACGGCCTCGTTGACGGCCATGATGTTCTCAAGCGTCTGGGAGGCAACCTGCCCAAGCGATTCGCCCGTAACGATGGCCTTGGCACCCTCGATGTGTGCAATGCGCTCAGCAACCGAATACATAATGCGGCGGTACATGATCACGCGCAGGTTGCTGGGGCAGGTGACCGAAATCTCACGCTGGCAGTCGCCAAACGGCACCACGTACAGACGGCCGATCTGGACACCCGGCGCAAGCGCACGGATGATGTCCTGCACCAAATACTCGCTCGTATCGGGCGTCTGCGGACGACCGGAGAAATGCACCGGCACGCACACCGCGCCGCGACGCGCGAGCATCCAGGTCGCCACCGGAGAATCGATACCCGACGACAGCAGCGTCACGACCTTGCCGGCAGAACCCACCGGCAGACCGCCCACGCCGCGCTCAGAGCGCGCGTACACATAAACGCTGCCCTGGACCACCAGTACGTGCACCATTGCATCGGGGTCGTGCATTTGAACCTTTTTATCGGGGAAGGCCTCACACAGTACCTCGCCCACCTGACGATTGATATCGATCGAGGTGAGCTCATAGTCAGTATTGGAGCGCTTGGCGTGCACCTTAAACGAATCGAAGGAACCAAACTCGCGCAGCGCCTTCACGGCGGCGGCGCAGTACTCCTGCGGGTCGCGGTTGGTGTGATACGCCAAAGACACACGAGCAACGCCGGGGACGGTGCGGATGACACGCGCCGCCTCGTCGGCCTGATGCTCGTTAAAGGTCACGAGGATATAACCGGAAATTCGAGACACGGCGTTCACGGAAAAGGCGGCCAAGGCCGCCTTAATGTTATCCATGAGGATATGCTCAAAATGTGCGCGGTTCTTGCCCTTCAGTCCAACCTCGTGATAGTGGACTAGGCAGACGCGAGCCGCCATTTAGGCTTCAGCAACCTTGTGGCCGAGCGCCTTCTCGTAACGGGCCTCGTCGTAAGAGATGTCGCCGTCGACAATCTCGTCCATAGCCATCGAGATGGTATCGGCACCGGAAAGCCCGATGGTGATGTCATCGACATCCTGGACGGCAAGCACGCGGTTGTGCTGGCCACGCAGCATGCTATTGATGTCGCAGGCGCGCTTGGAGGCAAGCGAAGCGAGCAGGAAGCGGTTATGATCGGTCTTCTCCAGAAGATCGTCAATACAAGGCTTTACAACGGACACGGACCTCAGATCCTTTCATGCATATCGAGAACGCGAACGAGCTCATCGGTCGCGCGGTCGAGATCGTCATTCACCACGACGTCGTCGTAGCGGTCGGCAAGGGCAAGCTCATCGGCGGCGTTTGCCATACGCAGCTCAATCGTCTCGGGCGTCTCGGTACCGCGACCGACTAGACGCTCGCGGAGCACCTCAAGCGAAGGCGGCTTGATAAAGATCAGCACGGCCTCGGGGAAACGCTCCTTCACCTGCAGGGCGCCCTGGACATCGATCTCCAAAATCAGAGACGAGCCCGAGGCGAGCTTGGATGTGACCTCGCTCACCAACGTGCCGTAGCAGTTACCGTGGACCTCGGCCCACTCAACAAACTCACCGTTTGCCACGCGGCGGTCGAACTCCTCACGCGTCAGAAAAAAGTAGTTGACGCCGTCGACCTCACCTTTGCGTGGTGCTCGCGTGGTAGCCGAAACCGTCAGACCCAGGTTCGAGCGGCGCTCGCGCACACGAGTGACGAGCGTACCCTTGCCTGCGCCTGACGGTCCAGAAATCACAAAGAGCTTGGAATCCTGAGCGCTCACTTATTTGGTCAGCTGCTCGAGGAGCTGCTCGCGCTGACGGACGCCGAGGCCCTGGACGCGACGAGTAGCGGAGATACCGAGCTCCTCCATGATCTTGGCGGCCTTGGCCTTGCCATAACCGGGGAGAGACTCGATGAGGGTGGAAACCTTCATGCGGGAAGCGATGGGGTCATCGGAGTTGAGCACGGACTCGAGGGACTTCTCGCCCTTCTTGATCTGCTCGCGAAGTTCAGCGCGGGCGTGACGTGCGGCAGCAGCCTTCTCAAGAGCCTGCTTGCGCTGCTCGTCGGTAAGCTGAGGGAGTGCCATTCGTACCTCCAAATAGTTGGGTTATATCTGATTCAATAATTGGCATTTTAGCACGTAGAACGTACAAAATGCCTAATCGCGGCTCCATAGGTTAGACGATACCCGCAAAAAGTGCAATATACTGCGCCCAAAGTTAAGCCCCTGACCTGCGATTCCACACAAAGGATGGGAAAGTTTACGCAGGCACAGGGGCTATTTTGTGCTAATGAGACCCAAAAGTGGTGACTTAGGGGAATCTTTTACGCGACGTTTTCGACCAGCTCGGCGACGATGGCGTCAAAGGCGGCAACCGGATCGTCGGCACCGGTGATGGGACGGCCCACCACAATGTGGCTTGCGCCACGCTCGATAGCCTGGGAAGGCGTCGCCACGCGGGACTGGTCACCAAGGGCGGCACCCACCGGACGCACACCCGGAGTCACGATCAGGGCATCAGGACCCAGCAGCTCACGCATGTCGTGAGCCTCCATCGGCGAGCACACGATGCCGTCGATGCCGTTGGTCTGGGCAAGCTTTGCCAGACGGGCGGCTTCCTCGGCAACGGGCGACTCGACGCCGATCTCGGCCAGCGCATCCTGATTCATGCTCGTGAGCACGGTGATGGCGACGAGTTTGGCGCGGTCCTCACGCGCCTCCTCGGCACCCTCGCGGCAGGCAGCGAGCATAGCACCCGAGCCCAGGCCGTGGACCGAAAGCAGGTCGGCACCGGCAAGCGAGGCCGAGCGGGCGGCACCGCGCACCTGATGCGGAATGTCATGGAACTTAAGGTCGAGGAAGACCTTAAAGCCAAGGTCCTTAAAGGTCTTGACGATCTGGGGACCCTCAGCGTAATAGAGCGTCATGCCGACCTTGAGCCAGGCGGCATGGCCCGAAAGCTCGTGGGCGAGCTCGAGCGCACGCTTACGGTCGCAGTCGAGGGCGACGATAACACGGTCGCGGGCATCGGTCTCTAGCATTCGAAAGCACCCACCAGCTCGTTGATGTCCTTTACGCCCTGGGACTCGGCCCAGGCCTCGAGCTCATGCGCGATCTTAAGCGAAGCACACGGATCGACGAAGTTGGCCATGCCGACCGACACGCAGGTGGCGCCGGCCAGGATAAACTCAGCCGCATCCTCGCCGGTCATGACACCGCCGACACCGTTGATGGGGATATCGACGGCCTGAGCAACCTCCCAGACCATGCGCACGGCGATGTGGTGGCACAGCGGGCCCGAAAGGCCGCCCTTGGGCTTGGCGACACGGGACTTGCGGGTGTGCACGTCGATGGCCATACCCTGGATAGAATTGATGACCGAAAGGCCGTCGGCGCCCTCGGCCTCGAGTGCCTTGGCGATCTCGGCAACGTTGACCGGAGCCATCTTTACGAACAGCGGCTTATCGGTCACCTTGCGGCAGGCAGCCATGACGGAAGAGGCGCCCTCGGGCGTTGATCCCATGGCGGCACCGCCGGCGGCGATGTTGGGGCAGCTCACGTTGATCTCGTAGCCGGCAGCCCAGGGGCACAGCTCGACATACATCTCGAGTGCGCGGACAAACTCGTCAACGGAGTGGCCGGCAACCTGACAGATGACCTGGCAGCCGTCCTTGGACAGCTGTTCGAGCCAAGGACCGGACTCACGGGCAAAGGCGGCCACGCCGGGGTTCTGAAGGCCCACGGAGTTGATCATGCCGCCCGGGATCTCGGCCATGCGAGGCGCGGGATTGCCGGGCCAGGGCTCGGCAGCGCAACCCTTGGTGGTGATGGCGCCCAGCTGGGAAACATCAAAGAAGTTCTGGAACTGCCAACCGTAGCCAAAGGTACCGGCTGCGGTGTTGATGGGGTTCTGCATCTTGACGCCGCCGAAATCGACGGCCATGTTCACGGTACCCACTAGAAGACCACCACCTTGGAAGCATCGAACACGGGGCCGCACATGCAGGCGCC
>JAHYYL010000042.1:0-4426 GCA_019424965.1 Collinsella sp. | reverse complement strand
GCCAAAGCCGCAGCTCATCATGCGCTCGAGGGACACCTCGCCGTACGCACCGGCCTCGGCGGCAGCGGCGGCGACCTTCTTCATCATGACGGCAGGGCCGCAGCTGGCCACGTAGTCGTAGCCGCCCTCGCCGAGCAGCTCGGCGGCAGGATCGGTGCAGAAGCCGTGCGTGCCCAGTGAGCCGTCGTCGGTGCACACGTTGACCGTGGCTCCCAGCGCGCGGAACTCATCGACGCCCACGGCCTTGGACGCGGTGCCAAAGCCCAGGCATACGTCAACGTCCACACCCTGCTCGGCAAGCATGTCGGCCAGGCAGAGCACGGGCGGAACGCCAATGCCGCCGGCAACGAGCAGTGCCTTCCTGGTACCTTCGGGCACCAACCAGCCGCGGCCGCCAGGGCCCAGCAGATTGGAGGTGGAGCCAGGGGCCATCTGCGACAGACGGCGGGTGTCGTCGCCCACGACGGCGTACCACAGCTCGACGGTGCCGGCCTGGGCATCGGCGCGATAGAAGCTCAGGGGCACGCGAAGCAGCGAAGAGGCATCGCCGGGCACGGCGATGTTCACAAACTGACCGGGCTTGAGCGCACTTGCAAGCTTGGGGGCCGAGATTACGAGCGAGAAGATGCCCTCGGCGATCTCCTTGTTCGAGACGACCTCGAAGTCGTGCATGCGTGCAGTGGAAGGTGTGGGCATAGACGCTCCAATCCCCCATGCGGTTGCATGGTTCAGGCGAACAGAAAGCGCGGCACCGCAAGGGCGCCGCGCACAAAAGCGATAAGGCTATGCTAGCAGATGCAGCCGTCGGCGAGCGTCTGCTTGCCGCCGACAAACACATCGGTGGCACGACCGGTGAGCGTGCGGCCGGCAAAACCGGAATTCTCGGCACGCGACTCGTAGCCGTCCTCGCCGACCGTCCAGGTGGCAGACGCGTCGAAGACAGTCAGGTCGGCAACGGAGCCCGCCTTGACCTGAACCTGGTCGAGGCCCAGGATCTCACGAGGCTTGATGGCCATGAGCTCGACCATGCGACCCATGCTCATCTTGCCCGTGTTGACCAGCTCGGTGAGCACGAGCGACAGCGAGGTCTCGAGGCCGATCATGCCGAAGGGCGCAAGCTCAAACTCGCGGGCCTTCTCCCACGGAGTGTGGGGAGCGTGATCGGTGACGATAGCGTCGACGGTACCGTCGATGACGCCCTGGCGGATGGCCTCGGCGTCCGCTTCGGTACGCAGCGGCGGGTTGACCTTGAGAGAAGTGTTGTAGGTTTCGTCCAGGTCGTTCTCGGTCAGGAACATGTGATGCGGCGTGGCCTCGCAGGTCACCTGGACACCGGCAGCCTTGCCGGCACGCACGAGCTCCAGGCCATGGGCGGTGGAGATGTGCTGGATGTGCAGTTTGGCGCCGGTCAGCTTGGCGATCTCGATGTCGCGGGCGATCTGGAGCTCCTCGCCGGCAGCCGGCCAGCCCTCGAGGGCCAGACGGGTCGAAACCTTGCCCTCGTTGATCTGGCCGTGGCCGACCAGGTCCTCGTCCTGGCAGTGGCTCATAAAGACCTTGCCGAACATCTTGCCGTAGTCCATGCAGCGACGGAGCATGCCCGCGCCCTGCACGCCACGACCGTCGTCAGTGAAGGCGACGGCGCCGTGGGCGACCATATCGCCCATCTCGGACATGGCCTCGCCCTTAAGACCGCGGGTCATGGCTCCCGACGGATAGACGCGGCAGTGGCCGACCTCGGCAGCGCGGGACTTGACGAACTCCACGACGGTGCCGTTATCGGTGACGGGATCGGTGTTGGGCATGGCGCACACGCCGGTAAAGCCGCCCTTGGCAGCTGCACGGGTGCCGCTCTCGATGTCCTCTTTGACCTCGTAGCCGGGCTCGCGAAGGTGAACGTGCATATCCACCAGGCCGGGGACGAGATATTTGCCGGAAAGGTCGCGGACCTCGGCTCCCTCGGCGGCGAGATTCTCGCCGACCTCGGCGATCTTATCGCCGTCAATCAGGACGTCAACGACACCGTCAAGCTCGACGGACGGGTCGACGACGTGGGCATTCTTAAGAAGCAAGGCCATTATCGGCACCTCCAAGCAGCAGATACAGGATAGCCATACGCACGCAGATACCGGCGTAGACCTGCTCCAGGATGACGGAGCGTTGCGGGTGGTCGGCCATATAGGAGTCGAACTCGACGCCGCGGTTGATGGGGCCCGGGTGACAGATGATCGCGTCGGGCTTCATGAGCTTCTCGCGGTCCTTGGTCAGGCCGAAGAGCTTGTGGTACTCACGAATGGTCGGGAACGGAGCGCCCTCGAGGCGCTCCTGCTGCACGCGCAGCATGTAGACGACGTCCAGCTCGGGGAGTACCGAATCGAGGTCGCTCGTCACGTGGTCGCAGCCCAGGACCTCGGGCGCCGGCGGCAGCAGCGTGCCGGGGGCGACGGCGTAGGTCTCGCAGCCCATGATCTTAAGGGCGGGGATCAGCGAGCCGCAGACGCGGGAGTGCGCGATATCGCCGACGACGGCGACCTTAAGACCGTGGAAGTCGCCCTTGTGCTCCCAGATGGTGTACAGGTCGAGCAGGGCCTGCGTGGGATGGTTGTGCTTGCCGTCGCCGGCGCAGATGACGCTCGCGGGCGAGTTCTGCGTGACGATGTAGGGAGCACCGGCGTGCTTATCGCGAACGACGATGCAATCAATCTTGTAGGCGTTGAGGGTCTCGACGGTGTCGACGAGGCTCTCGCCCTTGACCGTGGAGGTCGAGGAGCCGCCAAAGTTGAGGCTGTCAGCCGAAAGACGCTTCTCGGCGAGCTCGAAGGAGCTGCGGGTGCGCGTCGAGGGCTCGTTGAACATGTTGACGATGGTCTTGCCCTTGAGCGTGGGGACCTTCTTGATCGCACGCTCATTGACCTCGGAGAACGCCTTGGCGGTCTCGAGGATGAGCTTGATGTCCTCTTCGGAGTACTCGGTAATGTCGATCAGGTGCTTATGGTTGAACGCCACGGTACTACTCACCTCCCAGCGGCGCGGAGCCCACGTGGGAACCCGGCGCGACGTCGTTAATCTCGACGGCGGTGTGGCCGTCGACTTCCTTCATATACAGGTGCACGTTCTCCTCATGCGACGAGGGAACGTTCTTGCCGACAAAGTCCGGCGAGATGGGGAGCTCACGGTGACCGCGGTCAACGAGAACTGCCAGCTCGATGCGGCTCGGACGGCCCAGGTCCATGACGGCATCCAGAGCGGCGCGGATAGTACGGCCCGTATACAGGATGTCGTCCACCAGCACGACGCGCTTGCCGTCGACGCTGAAGGGAATGTTGGTAGCGTGGATCGCGGGAGCGAAATTGGTCGCATAGTCATCGCGGTAGAAGCTGATGTCCAGGCTGCCGAGCGGAACGTCGACGCCCTCGATCTCCTTGATCTCCTCGGCGAGCTTCTTTGCCAGAAGGTCGCCGCGCGTGACGATGCCGACCAGAGCGAGGTCTTCACAGCCCTCGTTGCGCTCGAGAATCTCGTGCGCGATGCGGGTCATCGCTCGATTGACGGCGGTCTCGTCCATGATGACCGCCTTGGGGGAAGTCGTGCCCATCGATCTCCTTCCTCACATGTCTTGACTGCTGACACAGTCAAAAAAATAGATGCCCGACCGCTTAAAGCGGACCAGACACCCACAGGAAGGGCTGCTCTTTGGCAGCTATGTAATTCCATGTGGGTATCTCGTACCCCTTTAATGGTCAAGGGATAGTGTAGCCAACCTCGAGCTTAATTGCGAGCATAAATACAGAACAATCCGTAAACGGGCGCAGGTGCTCCATAAACCTATATATATTTGTGGGACGAGCTTGAAAACGCACGCACGAGCTGGCATAATCCCCTCTGCTGCACGCAAATCGGATCTACGTCCAGGGCCGTGGCGTGAGCACTATCGCCAAAAGAGGAATATCTCTGTGTAGATTGCGCACAGGGAGCTGCTTCTGTGCTATAGTTCAGGCTTGTTTGTTAACGCGACATGTTCGTTTGTCGCCCAAGGAGGGTCAGTTATGTCCAAAGTTTGCGAAGTTTGCGGTAAGCACCCCGTTGCCGGTCGCTCCATCAGCCACTCTCACCGCGTCACCAACCGTAAGTTCCGCCCCAACATCCAGCGCGTCTACGTCGTCGTCGATGGTCACCGTCGCAAGATGAACGTTTGCTCCACCTGCCTCAAGTCTGGCAAGGTTTCGCGCTCCTAAATAAGGTCTTACCAACAAGTACCTCGGACTCTCCGGGTCAAAGACCTCGCGTTCATATAGAACTATAAGAAACCGCTTTCTTTTGAGAAGGCGGTTTCTTTTCTATCTATCCAGGAATGCAAAACCAGAGTGAAAATGAACTGCGTCCCAAATCTTGGACGCCCTAAATAGCGACTAGGCCGCGAGGGCCT
>JAHYYL010000041.1 GCA_019424965.1 Collinsella sp. | reverse complement strand
CACGCAAAGGAAAGCACTTAATGTGCTTTCCGTCTTGCGCAGGACTGTAGAGCAGGAAACTTAGCCCGTGCCGGGCCCGCTGAGACCAGACCGGCGGGATAGACGGGTTCAGATGGGGCTTTGATGCATGGGTGGTCTGTTGTTGTGCAAATGGGTATCATACTGTGGTTACTGCATCGACTCTGTGATGCATGTTTGTACGTTCCCGACGGTCGGTTTGCCAGAAGCGCCCCGTCGGTTGTTCCAGACCCGTTTCGAAGAAAGGAAACCACACTAACCTATGGCAGCTAAAAAATCATCTCCCTTGAAGATCATCCCGCTCGGCGGCCTTGATGGCATCGGCAAGAACATGACGGTCTTCGAGTGCGGCGACGACATGGTGCTCGTCGACGCCGGTCTTATGTTCCCGGATGACTCCCAGCCCGGTATCGACCTGGTGCTTCCCGACTACACCTATGTTCTGGAGAACGAGGAGAAGCTCCGCGGTATCATCGTTACTCACGGCCACGAGGACCACACCGGTTCGCTTCCGTACCTGCTGCAGGACCTCAACAACAAGGTGCCCATCTTCTCGAGCAAGCTGACGCTTGGCTTTATCGAGGGCAAGCTTTCTGAGTTCCGCATCCGCGCACCCAAGTTCCGCGAGGTCAAGGGCGGCAGCCATGTCAACCTCGGCGGCATCTCGCTCGACTTCTTCTCGATGACGCACTCCATCCCCGGCGCTCTGGGCGTGTTCATCCGCACCAATCAGGGCACCGTTATGCACACCAGCGACTTTAAGCTCGACCAGACGCCCATCGATGGCGTTACGCCCGACTATTCCGCTATCAGCCGCTTTGCCAAGCAGGGCATCGACCTGCTGCTTTCCGACTCCACCAATGCCACGGTTCCCGGCTTTACCAAGTCCGAGGCCGAGGTTGGTCCCAACCTGTTGCACGCCATCAAGAACGCCCCGGGTCGCGTGTTCGTCGCGTCGTTCTCGAGCCACATCCATCGTCTGCAGCAGATCTGCGATGCCGCCCGCAAGTGCGGCCGTAAGGTCGTTGTGACCGGTCGCTCCATGCTCACGAACACCCGCGTGGCGCGTGAGCTGGGCTACCTCAACATCGATGACGCCGATATCATCGATGCCTTCGATATCGATAACCTGCCCGACGATAAGATTGTCGTCATGTGCACCGGTTCGCAGGGCGAGCCGCTGTCGGCCCTGTCCCGCATGGCCAATGGCGAGCACAAGACGCTCTCCATCCACGAGGGCGATACCGTTATCCTTTCGGCAACTCCTGTTCCTGGCAACGAGAAGGCCGTCCAGCAGGTCGTCAACAGCCTGGCCAAGCTCGGCTGCGACGTGTGGGATAAGAACCGCGCTCTCGTCCACGTCTCGGGTCACGGTAGCCAGGAGGAGCTCAAGCTCCTGATGGCCATGGCCAAGCCCACGTACTTTATGCCGGTTCACGGTGAGGCCGTGCATCTGCGCGCCCATGCGCAGCTGGCCCGCAAGATGGGCATCAAGGACGATCATATCTTTATCCTCGATAACGGCGACACGCTCGAGATGCGCGGTGGTATCGTCAAGCGCGGTACGCCCGTCGAGTCCGGTGTCGTTTACGTCGACGGCCTGCGTATCGGCGATACCGACCCCATCGTCCTGCGCGATCGCCAGAAGCTCGCCAACGACGGTATGGTCACGGCCGTTGCCATCGTCTCCCTCAAACACAAGAAGATCGAGGCCATCGAGTTCTCGGGCCGCGGCGTCTCGTTTGCCATCGACGACCAGTTCTCCGAGGATGCCTCCGCGTCCATTATGAAGACGATCGAGAAGGGTAAGTTTAGCTTTACCAGCAGCGGTTCCGATGCCATTCGCAAGGCCGTGCGCGATTCGCTCTCTAACTTTATCTGGAGCCGTACGCGCACCCGTCCGATGATCATCCCGGTCGTCATGGAGGTTTAGTTTGGCGCGCGGATCTGCACAAAACGCCAAAGGCAATAAGGCCAATAACCAACCGGCATCTGCTAAGGGTGCCGGTTCCCATCTGCGTGCCAATAAGGGCCACGAGTCCGAGTTTGATGAGTTTGAGCCCCTGGTCGAGCCTTCGGCCAATCGCGATATCGCCGGTGTGGTCATCGCCGTTTTGGCGATCGCGTCCTTCATTGCCGTGATCTCTCCGGCAACAGCGCCCGTGACGGCTGCGGTTGCCGGTTTCTACCACCTGGGCTTTGGTCTGGGCGCCTACGTGCTGCCGATCGTCATCTTGCTGTTTGCCGCCACGCTCTTTTTGGGTGAGGACTCGCCGCTCAACGTGCGCTCTGTTGCGGGCGGCGCCTTGGTCTTTATCGCCGTCGTCTCCATTCTTTCGCTGATGGTGCCGGGCACGAGCGATTCGTGCGACCTTATGTTTACGCCGCAGAACCTTTCCGTGTCGGGCGGCTACATTGGCGCCTTTATCGCAAGTGCCTTGCAAAACGCCTTGGGTAAACCTATCGCCATGGTTGTCTTGCTGGGGCTTGTCGTCGTTGGTTTGGTCATTATCGGCTTTTCGGTGGGTGGCGTTTTGCGCTCCGCACGCGATCGCGCTGCCGATTTTGCCGAGCGTCGACGTGCCGATGTCAATGCGAGCCCGTGGGGCGATGAAGAGGCCCTGTCTGTTCCCGGCGTCGCTCGTCCGCACCTGAGCATTTTGCGCCAGAAGGGGACTGACGCCGCGGTGACCACGGTCATGGGTGGCGATGTCGACCCGGTTTTGGATGACGACGAGGACGATGACCCGTTTGTCGACGTATCCGAGTCGGTTGAAGCCGAGCGGGCCAAGACCACGCTGCTGCCGCGCCGTCATGCCAAGAAGGGCAAGGCTGCGCCTAAGCTCAATACGAGTGAGCCCGACCCGTCTTGGTCCGATAGCGAGATTGAGCTCACCGAGGGCGATGACGAGGACGACGAGGCTCCGATTGAGACCGCAAAGACAACTTTGCTGCCGCGTCGCCATGCAAAGCGCGGCCAGGTCACCGGACAGCTTTCGATGGAGGACGATCCGGACAAGGTTGACGAGTCCGAGCCGCCGTTTGCCGTGAACCCTGTTTCGGCCGCACCTCAGATTCCCGACTTCTTAAAGCATCCCAAGGTTGCCGATGCGCCTGCCACGAGTGCTGTCGAATCGGCTGCGGCTCGTGATGGGGGAGCGGACGGCGGCGCCGCAGATAACGAGGGCGAAGAAGAGGACGGCCTCAAGCTTCCGCCGCTCGAAATCCTACATGCCAACCCGCAGTCGGCTTCTGCCGCGTCTTCGGATAAGGAGCTGGAGCAGACCGCTGAGTCACTGCAATCCACCTTGCTTGAGTTTGGCCGCAGTGCCCGCGTGGTCGGCTGGATCGCCGGCCCCACGGTGACGACCTTTAAGCTGCAACCTGGCGAGGGCGAGCGCGTGAGCAAGATTTCGAGCCTCGAGGACGATATTGCGCTTTCGCTCGCCGCCCAGTCGGTTCGTATCTTTGCCCCGATCCCCGGCACCTCTCTCGTTGGTATCGAGATTCCCAACCGCAAGCGCCAGAACGTCAATCTGGGCGACGTGCTGCCCTATGTGAAGGGCGGTCCGCTCGAGCTCGCCATCGGCCGCGACGCCGAGGGCACGCCGGTTGTCGCCGACCTCGCCAAGATGCCTCACCTGTTGATTGCCGGTACGACCGGTTCTGGTAAGTCGGTGATGATCAACTCCATCATCACGACCTTGCTCATGCGCGCCCTTCCCGAGGACGTTCGCCTGATCATGGTCGACCCCAAGCGCGTCGAGCTTGCGGGCTATAACGGTCTGCCGCATCTCTATGTGCCCGTGGTGACCGAGCCCAAGCAGGCCGCGAGCGCTCTGCAATGGGCTGTGTCCGAGATGGAGCGTCGCCTGAAGGTCTTCGAGCGTCTCAATGTGCGTAAGATCTCGACCTACAACGAAAAGCAGGCTGCTGGCGAGTTTGAGCATTACGACAATCCGCCGCAAAAGATGCCCTACCTTGTCATTATCATTGACGAGCTCTCTGACCTGATGATGGTCGCCGGTAAGGATGTCGAGGCCTCGATCGTGCGTATTGCACAGCTGGGCCGTGCCGCCGGTATTCACCTTATCGTTGCCACGCAGCGCCCCAGCTCCAACGTGGTGACGGGCCTCATTAAGGCCAACATCACCAACCGTATCGCCTTTAACGTCGCCACGGGCATCGACTCGCGCGTCATCATCGACCAGATGGGCGCCGAGAAGCTCACCGGTTTGGGCGACATGTTGTTCTCCAAGGTCGACTGGGGCAAGCCCCGCCGTATCCAGGGCTGCTTTGTCTCGGATGATGAGATCAACGAGATTGTCGAGTTCGTCAAGTCGCAGAGTGAGCCCGACTACCACGAGGAGATTCTGTCCGCCGTGGCGCCCGCTTCCATGTCCATGGCTGGTGGCGGCGGCATTGTCCGCACCGGAGTAGCCGAGCCGCAAGACGATGATCCGCTCATTTGGGAAGCCGCCCATATTGTGGTGGAATCGCAGCTTGGCTCCACATCTGGCCTGCAACGTCGTCTGAAGGTTGGCTATGCGCGTGCCGGGCGTATTATGGACATGCTGGAAGAAAAGGGTGTCGTCGGCCCGCCCGACGGTTCCAAGCCGCGCGAGGTCCTGTTGGACGAGGAGGGGCTTGCCGCGCTGGAATCTGTCGACGCCGAGATGGCACGTGAAGATCGTGAGTTTGGAGGATTCTGATGGCTGCACGCTTTGGTGACATGCTGCTCGAGCAGCGTCGCCGAATGGGCCTTTCCATTCAGCAGGTCGCCAACACCATCAAAATCAGGCCGCAGATCATCGAGTTTTTCGAGACCGGTAACTTTGCTTCGATGCCGCCGCGCGGCTATGCGCAGGGCATGATTTCGAGCTATGCTCGCTTTTTGGGCCTCAATCCGCGCGAGGTCGTCAATGCCTACTTTGACGAGCTGATGGCATACGAGCGCGAGACGTCGCAGCAGGGCGGTCGTTTTCAGGACGCCGCCGGCTATGTCAATTCACGTTCCTCGGTGGATAATGGGCGCTTCTTGATGGTTCAGGGTGGTCGCTCAACGCGTTATGGTCAGCGTCCGCAGCAGGCTGGCTATATTACCGAGACGGGTTCGGGCGAGGAGATTCGCTCACAGCGTGACCGGTTCCGCAGTACGCCGATGCCCGAGGACCGTGCACTTCCCGCTGCCCGCGGCGTGGCGCGTGACCCTCGTGCCGGCTACGGCGACGGCGGCTATTCCGATCGCGGTCACCGTGGTATCTCCACCGGACGTTCTCGCAGTGGCTATGCGGACGCCGATGCCACGCAGGTGACGCCGCGTCTTCGCTCTCAATCACAGCCGTATGGCCAGCGCTCTTCGGCTCCACGTGCGTGCCAGCGTGGCTATCAAGGCCGCGGTGAACTTGCGCCCCGCTCGGGTCAGCGCAGCCTTCAGGGCCAGGGTGGCTATCGCGGCCGTTCCGACAGCAATCGTGGTCGTATGCCTCAGGGAGGCGGCCGCAGCAGTTCCAGTCGTGGACGCGGCGGTTCCCGTACTCCTCAAAACAACGGTCTCGATCCGCGTATCGTCTACGCCGGCATCGGTGCCGTGGCGTTGCTGCTGATCGTGCTCATCGTGGTACTTCTGCGCGGCTGCGCATCTTCGACGCCCGAGACCACGCCCGAGACGCCCACTGCTACCAAGACGACGCCCAAGAAGTCCTCTAAGAAGACCGAAACGGTCGACGAGGATGAGGACACCGATGAGGCGACGGATGAGTCGACCGATTCGGACGCCACCAAGACGACGGCTAAAAAGGAAGAAAACGAGGTAACGAAGGTCAAGGTCTCCGTTGCCAAGGGAAAGACCGCCTGGATTGAGGTCAAGGTCGATGGCAAGTCGGTCTATGGCGCCCAGGCGACTGGCCCCTTTGAGCAGGAGTACACGCCTGAGTCCTCGATCGAGATCACCACGTCCAAGCCTTCCGATGTCACCGTTACCAAGAACGGCGAAAAGGTCCGTTACGATACCAAGACCTCGGGCGTGGCGCGTGTGACGATCACCGTTCCCAAGAAGGAGACGACTGGTTCCGAGAATGGTGAAAGTTCTGATGGTACCGACACCACCGATGGTGCCGACACCACCGACGGCACCGATGCCCAATCCACGGATGGCGCCGATACCGCAACTGACGGCCAGACGCCCACCGATTCTACCGACTATTCGTACGATAGCTACTAAGCCGCTCGTACGCGAAAGGAAACATCATGGCTAAAGATTCCAGCTTCGACGTCGTGTCCGAGGTCAACATGCAAGAGGTCGACAACGCCTTCCAGCAAACCACGCGTGAGATTTCCCAGCGCTATGACCTGAAGGATTCCGGCGCCACGATCGAGCTTTCGAAGGGCGACAAGCTCTTTACGATCAACGCCCCGGCCGACTTTGTCTCCAAGCAGATTATCGACGTGCTGAGCTCCAAGCTCATCAAGCGCGGCATCGACCTCAAGGCTGTCTCGTGGGATGCTCCGCAGGCGGCATCGGGCGGCACCGTGCGCGTGCTCGGCCATATCGTCGAGGGTATCGACCAGACGACCGCCAAGAAGATCAACAAGGACATCAAGGACCAAAAGCTCAAGGTCAAGGTGACTATCGAGGCCGACAAGCTGCGTGTTTCCTCTGCTTCGAAGGACGCGTTGCAGACCGTGATCCAGTTCCTGCGCGACCAGGACTACGGCCAGCCGCTGCAGTTCACCAACTACCGCTAATATCATTCGAAAGGACTGCTCTCCAACATGGATACACCGTTGGGCTCCGTGCTCTACATCACCCTCGGGTGCGCTAAGAACGAGGTTGACACCGACCGCATGCGTTCTCTTTTGACCGCCGCGGGCTACGAGGAGGCATTCGACCCACAGGATGCCGATATCGCCATCGTCAATACATGCTCGTTCCTCGCCTCCGCAACGTCCGAGAGCATCGAGACCACGCTCGAGCTCGCCAACGAGGTTCAGGACGGCGTTCGTTCTTGTCCCATCGTCATGTGCGGCTGTGTGCCGTCGCGCTATGGCGACGACCTGCCTGACGAGCTGCCCGAGGTCGCTGCCTTTGTGAAGGCCGACGAGGAGGATGGCATTGTGACGGTCATCGATGGCGTGCTGGGTGTCGAGCGTGAGATTGCCGCCTATATTCCGCAGGTCAAGCGCACCGTCGAGGGTGCTGTCGCCTACGTCAAGATCTCCGATGGCTGCAACCGCTTCTGTAGCTTCTGCATGATCCCGTATATCCGCGGTCGTTATCACTCGCGCAATGCCGAGAGCATTATTTCCGAGGTGCGCGACTTGGTTGCCGGTGGCGTGCGAGAGATCGTGCTGATCGGCCAGGACACGGGTATTTGGGGCACCGACTTTGCCGACGAAGACGTCACCGATGGCTCGCCGCGCAATCTGGCGCAGCTGCTGCATGCCGTCGCCGAGGCCGTGCGCCCGCACAACGTCTGGGTCCGCGTGCTCTACCTGCAGCCCGAGGGCATGACCGACGAGCTTATCGATACGATTCGCGATACGCCCGAGGTACTGCCTTATATCGATATCCCCGTGCAGCACTGCGACGCGCGCATCCTCAAGGCTATGCGCCGTTCTGGTTCGCGCCAGGAGCTCGAGGACCTGTTCCGTGATCTGCGTGAGCGTATCCCCGGCATTGTGATCCGTTCCACGGCCATGGTCGGCTTCCCGACCGAGACCGACGATGAGTTCCGCGACCTTATCGACTTTATGGACACCGTCGGCTTTGACTACACGAGCGTCTTTGCCTACTCGCAGGAGGAGGGCAGCCTGGCCGCTAAGATGGAGGGTCAGGTCGATGAGGAGGTCAAGCTCGAGCGCGCCCAGGAGGCCATGGACCTGGCCGAGTCGCTCGGTTTTGCCGCCACCGCCGCACATGTGGGCGAGCGCGCCCAGGTGATTGTCGACGGCATCGAGGAGACCGAGGACGGCGCCGAGCTGATCGGCCACGCTTGGTTCCAGGCGCCCGATTCCGATGGCGCGGTGCACTTGGACGCCAGCGAGGCGTCCGTGGGCGATATTCTGACGGTCGAGTTTACCGATAGCTTCTGCTATGAGCTTATCGGCCATGTTGTGGAGTAGGAGAGCATCGTGGCAAACGAGAGCAATAAGGAACTGACGAGTGTTTGGACGCCCGCCAACATCGTGACGTGCGTTCGCATCGTCTTTATCCCGGTGTTCATGATCGTGTCGGCGCTTTCTCACACGAGTGTTGCCGGTACAGATTGGAGCACCTTCGACGGCCCGCTCGCCGCCGCTGCCTTCATTCTGTATGTGATCCTGTCGTGCACCGATAAGGTCGACGGTTATCTGGCGCGCTCGCGCAACGAGATTACCGATTTCGGTAAGTTCTTGGACCCCATCGCCGATAAGCTGCTGGTGTTCTCGGCTCTGCTGCTGTTCTTGGATTTTGGCGCTGTGACCGTGTGGTCCGTGTTCATTATCCTGTTCCGTGAGCTTCTGGTGAGCGCCCTTCGCATGGTCGCGAGTGCCGCCGGCGTGGTCGTTGCCGCCGATAAGCTTGGCAAGTACAAGACGGCGACCACGATGGTCTCCATCTGCGGTTACCTGTGCGTCTTTGCGATGGCCGGTCTTCAGCTGGGGCCGGTGTCGCTGCTGCTCGGTGTCTATTCGGTGTCGCGCTTCCTGTACGTCATCGCCGTGATTTTGACCATTGTCTCGGGTGCCCAGTACTTCTGGAACTGCCGTAAGATCGTCTTTTCGGTCTAGGTCCTGGTGGGTATGACGGAGTCTTATTTACAGATTGCCGCAAACAACGAGGAGTTGGCGCGCGATATTGTCGAGCACGCGAGTGCCCGTGGTGTGACGGTGTCGACGGCGGAGTCGCTGACGGCGGGCATGATCGCCTCGACGATTGCCGATATCCCGGGTGCCTCGGCGGTGCTTCGTGGAGGTGCGGTGACCTACTGCGATGAGATCAAACATCGCGTGCTTGGCGTCGAGCAGGAAACGCTCGATCGGTTTAGCGCAGTGTCGCACCAGACGGCGCGTGAGATGGCCGCGGGCTCGCTGGACCTTTATCAGAGCGATATAGCCGTAAGCGCAACGGGCTATGCTGGGCCCGGTGGCGGCACCGAGCAAGACCCCGCCGGTACGTTCTATATTGGCTGGGCGTATCGCGCGGCCGATGGGGGAGCGCCGGTTGTCGAGTCTGCGCGCTGTCATTACGAGGGCGATCGGTCGTGCGTTCGGGCCCATGCGGTCGCGGAGGCCTTGGAGCGCATTGTCCGCGTGCTCAATTCTATGGAATAGACGTGGTTTAAGGGGCCTTAGGGCCCCTTAATTGTGGAGATAGGGACCTTTGACGGTATTAGTGTTTGCGCTGGTATAAGGCCTAAATTGATTTGAGCACCTCTATTTGTGGTTGGCGTGGTCAAGTGTTTGGTCGGTGATTGGTCGGCGTTTGGTCGGGTTTTGGAATGGTCGGGTGCATATGATGAATCTGAACGGTTGACCACGAACAGCCGTTCGTTTATTATCGTTTCAGGTTGTTAAGAGGAGGGCTATTCATGGCCAAGAATTCAGGTCCCGCACGTACCGTTCATGCACGCACGACGGGTAAAGAGCGCGACGAGATGATCGCCACCACCAAGGCCGAGATCGAGAAGAAGTTCGGCCAGGGCTCTATTATGAGGTATGGCGACGGCGGTCCCGAGCTCGAGGTCGAGGCTATTCCGACGGGCTCTCTGGCGCTCGATGCCGCCTTGGGTATCGGCGGCGTGCCGCGCGGCCGTATCGTCGAGATTTATGGCCCCGAGTCCTCCGGTAAGACGACGCTTTCGCTCGAGATCCTTGCAGAAGCACAGGCCATGGGCGGCGTCGTTGCATTTATCGATGCCGAGCACGCGCTTGATCCCACCTATGCCGCGCGCATCGGTGTTGATATCGATGAGGTCCTCATTTCCCAGCCCGATACGGGCGAGCAGGCGCTCGAGATCGTCGATATGCTTGTGCGCTCAGGTGCCATCGACGCCATCGTCGTCGACTCTGTTGCCGCCTTGACTCCACGTGCCGAGATCGAGGGCGAGATCGGTGACACGACGGTGGGTCTGCAGGCTCGCTTGATGAGCCAGGCACTCCGCAAGCTCGCCGGCTCGCTTGCCAAGTCCAACACGACCTGCATCTTCATTAACCAACTGCGTGAGAAGATCGGCGTCATGTTCGGCAACCCCGAGACCACGACGGGCGGCCGCGCCCTTAAGTTTTTCTCTTCGGTGCGTATCGACATTCGCCGCATCGACAGCATTAAGCTTAAGGATGAGGTTATCGGTAACCGCGTGCGCGCCAAGGTCGTTAAGAACAAGGTGGCAGCTCCGTTCCGTTCTGCTGAGTTTGACATCATGTACGGTACGGGCATCTCTAAGGAGGGCTCGATTCTGGACATGGCTGTCGAGTGCGGCATCTGCAAGAAGATGGGCTCCTGGTTTGCCTATGGCGAGGACAAGCTCGGCAACGGTCGCGAGGCCGCCAAGGCGTTCCTGCGCGAACACCCCGATTGCGCCGACGAGATTGAGCATAAGGTCCGCCTTGCCTGCGGGCTTGAGTTTGACGACGATGCTCCATCCGAGGTCGAGCTGACCGATCAGCCTGCGCCTGAGGAGTTTGACGAGCTTTACGCCATCGATGGTTCCGCCATGCTCGATGATGACGACGAGTAGCGGTTACGCTCATGTCGTATACGGTGACCGAGGCCACGGTCGTCTTTCCCGATAAGAAGGCGGCCTCCTCGTTCTCGAGCGGGTATGCGTCCAAAAAGCCTTGCGCACATATCGATTGTGAGCTTGAGGGCGGTTTTGAGCGGTCCATTTGGATTCCCGCGCGGGTCGCGCGCCTGTATGTCAAAAACCGCCCCGATCTTCCCTGTGATTGGGACAACTTTCGTGAGGCGGTGCAGCTCGTCGAGCGTAAATGTGCACTTACCATGGTGACCGAGATGCTATCGCGACGCGACCATGCGACGGGCGAGGTCCGTGACAAGCTGGCTCGCTACGGCTTTCACCAGACCGCGATCGATTTCGCCGTCGAGCGCGCCACCGAGTATCGCTTTTTAGACGAGAACCGCTTTTGCTCGTACTTTATCGAGGAACGCAAGCGGCGCGGTTGGGGACAGCGTAAAATCGAGACCGAGCTCAAGCGCCGTCATGTCGTGCTCGATGACATTCCCGGTTATCCCGAGGACTATTTTGCCGTCGAAGACGATTTGGCGCGTGCGTCAGCCCTGCTCGCCAAGCGGCGTGTTCCAGAGACGCGCGGATTCGAAAAACTGGTTCGGTTTTTGATGGGCAAGGGCTTCTCGTATCACATCGCCGCCGATGCCGTTAAGGCACGTCTCGATGCCGAACGTGAGGAATGTGCGGTTTAGGCGTATGCGTTTTGTGGCCCTGCCGTTCACCGCGTTTTAGCCGCCGTGCTGGGGCCATTTATTTGACAGTTGTTGTGGTTCAACGTACGATAAACACTGTCATTTGCTTTGTGATATGTGCTCATCTGTGATGAGTTTGTTTATATGTTTATCTGTATCCGACCCGCATAAGCTGCGCCCATATTACTCAAATGTCGCGAGCCGTTCGTAAGGACGGTTCGCTTTGTTGTGTAACGAATCCATAAAAAGGAGTGAGCATGCCTATCATCGCAGCGCTCGTTGGCATCGTTTTGGGTGCCATCGCCGCCATTGCCTACATGCGCACCGCCAAGCAGGGTAGTCTTCACGAGGCCGACGAAAAAATCCAGTCGGCACACGCACAGGCTGAGTCCCTGATCGGTGATGCCAAGCGTCAGGCCGAGACCCTCAAAAAAGAGGCTCTGCTCGAGGCTAAAGAGGAGATCATCAAGAACAAGCAGGCCGCCGAGGCCGAGGACAAGCAGCGTAAGAACGAGATTCGTACGCTCGAGAACCGCGTGATGCAGCGCGAGGAATCCCTTGATCGCCGCAACGACGCTCTCGACAAGCGCGAGCATCAGCTGTCCAGCCAGGCCGGTCAGGTCGAGAAGCGCTCCCGTGAGCTCGAGGAGCTCTGCGCAAAGCAGACCTCCGAGCTCGAGCGTATCGCCGACCTTACCCGCGAGGACGCCCACAAGGAGCTCCTCGATAAGGTTCGCGGCGAGGTCACCCACGAGGCCGCCACGATCATTCGCGAGTCCGAGCAGCAGGTTCGCGCCGAGTGCCACAAGACCGCCCAGGAGATTCTGTCTCTGGCGATTCAGCGCTGCGCTGCCGACCACACTGCCGAGGTCACCGTTACCTCCGTGCACATTCCCTCTGATGACCTCAAGGGCCGTATCATCGGTCGCGAGGGTCGCAACATCCGGACCTTCGAGCAGGTTTCCGGCGTCAACCTCGTGATCGACGACACGCCCGAGACCGTCGTTCTTTCGAGCTTCGACCCGGTCCGTCGTGAGACCGCCCGTGTCGCCCTCGAGAACCTCATCGCCGACGGCCGCATTCACCCTGCCCGTATCGAGGAGATGTATCACAAGGCCGCCGACCTGGTTCAGCAGCGCGTGCGCGAGGCTGGCGAGCAGGCTGCCTTCGATGCCGGCATCCACGACCTGCACCCCGAGATCGTCAAGACCCTTGGTGCCCTGCGCTACCGTACCTCGTTTGGTCAGAACGTGCTTCAGCATTCCCTCGAGGTCTCTGATCTGTGCGGCGTGATGGCTTCCGAGCTTGGCCTGGACGTTGTGACCGCCAAGCGCGCCGGCCTGCTTCATGACCTGGGCAAGGCAATCGACCACGACGTCGAGGGCCCGCATGCCGTCATCGGCGCCGAGCTTGCCCGCCGTTATGGCGAGAAGCCCGTTATCGTCCACGCTATTGAGGCTCACCATGCCGATGTCGACCCCAACACGGTGCTCGATGTCCTGGTGCAGGCCGCCGATGCTGTCTCTGCCTCTCGCCCCGGTGCCCGTCGCGAGTCTGCCGAGAACTACATCAAGCGTCTTGAGAAGCTCGAGGAGATCGCCAACTCTCATGACGGCGTCGAACGTACCTATGCCATGCAGGCCGGTCGCGAGGTCCACGTCATGGTCCAGCCAGACAAGATTTCCGATGCCCAGTCCACGGTTCTGGCTCACGATATCGCCCATCAGATCGAGGAAGAGATGGAGTATCCCGGTCAGGTGCGCGTCGTCGTGATTCGCGAGAGCCGCGCTGTCGATATCGCTAAATAACATGAGCGACGCGAACGAGCTCATCTCATTTATCGCGTCGATGTCGGGGGAGGGCAACCTTCGCGTCGAGGAGAACCTTGGCGAGGGGTATGTCCGCCTCCGCGTTTCGGAGGCCGAGCGGCGCCAGGCTAAGCACGACATTCAGCATGTCGAGGACATCGTCATCGAAATGCTCCGTAATGCTCGCGATGCCGGCGCCGACAAGGTCTATCTCGCCACGACCAAGGAAGATGGCGTCCGCACGCTTGTCTTTCTGGATAACGGTTCTGGCGTTCCGCAGGATATGCAAGAGCGAATCTTTGATGCCCGCGTTACCTCCAAGCTCGAGAGCATGAAGATGGACCGTTGGGGCGTTCACGGTCGTGGCATGGCATTGTTTTCGATCAAGCAGAACACCGACGAGGCCCGTGTGGTCACGTCCGGTGTCGATCTTGGTTCAGCCTTCAAGGTGAGCGTTGCGGCTAACCGCCTCAGTGAGCGTGCCGATCAGTCCAGCTGGCCCCAGGCCGTCAAGGATGAGGACGGACGTTATGTCTGTGCTCGCGGTCCGCATAATATTATTCGCGCTGCTTGTGAGTTTGCGCTCGAAGAGTTGCGTGGTTGCGATGTCTATCTTGGTTCTCCGTCTGAGATTGCCGCGACCCTTTATGCTCAGGCGTCAAGCCGGCTCGATACGTCTCGTCTCCTGTTCATTGATGACGAGAGCGAGCTTCCGGTTGTCGATCGTTTAGGCCTTGCTTCTGATGCCGAGGACTTTATCCGTATCTGTTCGGGTTTGGGTCTTGAGATGTCCGAGCGCACGGCCCATCGCATTTTGGTAGGGCAGATTAAGCCCGTTCGCGGTGTGACCGCGCGTCTGCTGCGCGAGCGTGATTCGTCCTCGCGTGCGCCGGCTCCTGTCGATCTCGCGAAGGATCGTCGCGGGCTACGTATTGCCAAGGATGACATTGCACAGTTTTCGCGTGCTGTGGAGCGCGACTTTAATGACCTTGCTGCCCGGTACTATCTCAACCTTTGCGGCGACCCAAAGATTCGTGTTTCGCGTGATCGAATCACCGTGACCTTTGATCTTGCCAAAGAGGAATAGTGCCTTTACCGAGTCCACTCGGTACGATACAGTTATTGCAGTTAAAACGTACTTTTAAATGCAGGAGTTTCTTCATGGATTGCCTGAAGGTATCAAGCAAATCATCGCCCGCGTCCGTTGCCGGCGCCATCGCCGGCATGGTCAAGGATGGTGTACCCGTCAACATCCAGTGTGTCGGCGCTGGTGCCGTCAACCAAGCCATTAAGGCCGTTGCTATCGCGCGCGGTTTTTTGATTCCAACCGGTTTTGATATTTCCTGCGCGCCCGTGCTCTCCGACATCCTCATTAACGGGGAGTCGCGCACGGCCATCCGCCTTTCTATCTACGTTCACCAGATCAATCGAGCTGCTATGGATAACGTCGTCATGGATGATGTTAAGCCTGTGGCATAGCTTCTGCTTGCCTCGTTCCGCTCCCCATCGTTAGGACTTATGCACATGGACCAGCGTTCCGTACGCGATATTCTTGCCGGTAAAACCTACTTTATCCGCACCTTTGGCTGCCAGATGAATCAGCACGACTCCGAGCGTGTGAGCGGTCTGCTTGATTCGTATGGCTGCCTCATGGCGCTCGATCCCGCGCATGCCGATATCGTTGTCTTCATGACGTGCTGCGTGCGCGAGGCCGCCGATACTCGCCTGTACGGTCAGTGCAATTCCTGCAAAAGCCTGCCGCCTTCGCCTTCGGGCAAGCGCGTGGTTGCCGTTGGCGGTTGCATCGCGCAGCGCGATGGCGAGGGCCTGCTCACCAACGTCGATAATGTCAATGTCATTTTTGGCACGCATTCCATCGCACATGTGGCCGAGCTCATTGCCGAGGCGTTCCTTGATGGTAAGCGTCATATCCGTGCCAATGAGCATGAGGATACGGACGCCATGAGCATGCCGTGGCATCGCGAGACCCAGTATCACGCTTGGGTGCCCATCATGACAGGCTGCAATAATTTCTGCACCTATTGCATCGTGCCGTATGTGCGTGGTCGCGAAAAGAGCCGCCCCTTCGAGGAGATTGTCGACGAGGTGACCGGTTTGGTACGCCAGGGCGTGCGTGAGATTACGCTGTTGGGCCAAAACGTTAACTCATATGGTCGCGATCTGTTTGGCAAGCCGCGTTTTGCCGATCTGCTGCGTGCCGTGGGCGATACGGGTGTGGAGCGTATCTTCTTTACGTCTTCACATCCCAAGGACCTGCTGCCCGAGACCATCGATGCCATGGCCGAGACGCCTGCCGTTATGCCGCAGCTGCATCTGGCCGTCCAGTCAGGTTCGACGCGGATCCTCAAAGAGATGAATCGCCGTTATACACGCGAGGACTATCTGGGCCTTGTCGATCGCATTCGCAACCGCATGCCCGACATCGCGCTCTCGACCGACATTATCGTTGGCTTCCCGGGTGAGACTGAAGAGGACTTTGAGCAGACGTTCTCACTTGCCGAGACGGTCCGCTATGCTCAGGCCTATACCTTCATCTATTCCAAGCGCGCCGGTACCCCGGCTGCCGAGATTGACGATCCTACGCCGCATGAGGTTATTCTCGAGCGTTTCAACCGCTTGGTTAAGGTTATCGAGACCACGGCATACGAGTATAACCAGGGTGAGCTTCATACTGTGGTTCCGGCGCTCATTGAGGGAACGAGTAAAAAGAACGACGCGGTCCTGCTGGGCAAGAGTCCCAAGAATCAGACTGTGCACGCGCCTATCCCCGAGGGTTACAGCATCGATCAGCTTGTTGGCAAGATCGTTGATGTTGACGTTGACGTTGCCAAGACCTGGTATTTGTCCGGCTCCGTTGTGGGCGAGCCTCGCTAATGGTTGCTCCCGGGGCAGGTCTTTCCGCCGTTGCGATCGTCGGTCCGACGGCGGTTGGTAAGAGCGATGTTGCCGACCGTTTGGCAGCCCGTCTTTCGTCCGAAGTGCTGTCGTGCGACGCGATGCAAATCTATCGCGGCATGGACATCGGTACCGCAAAGATGGCGCCCGATGAGTGTACGGCGCCGCTGCGTCTCGTCGACATTGTAGAGCCGGGTGTGGCATATTCTGCTGCGCTTTATCAGGCTGACGCTCGCGTGCATGTTGAACGTCTCCTTGGTTCGGGTTGCCTGCCGGTTTTTTGCGGAGGTACGGGGCTATATCTCAAGGCCGCCCTTGATGAGATGGACTTTCCCTCGGGTGAACTTGAGGACGATCGTCGTGCGGGCTATCAGGAGCTTGCCGAGCGTATTGGCGAGGAAGAACTGCATGCCCTGCTTGCCGAGCGTGATCCAGAATCAGCTGCTGTTATTCATCCCCATAACGTGCGGCGTGTGATTCGCGCGCTCGAAATGCACGATGATGGGGTTTCCTATGCGCAGCAAAAGTCGCAGTTTAGTGTTCCGCGCGAGCATTATCATGCGTTATGGTTTGGCCTGACGCGAAATCGCGAGGTGCTCTATGAACGCATTAACCTGCGCGTCGATCTGATGTTTGAGCAGGGTCTTGTCGACGAGGTCCGCGGTCTTATGGACCAGGGGCTGGGAGATGCCCTGACGTCGATGCAGGCAATTGGCTATAAAGAGATCATCGATGCTTTCAATGGCGTGATGAGCATGGATGAGGCTCGCGAACTCATTAAGATGCGTTCGCGTCGTTATGCCAAGCGTCAGCTTTCGTGGTTTAAGCGCGATGACCGTATCGTGTGGTTTGATATGGATGAATGTACGATCGATGGGGTCGTTGAGGATATCCTGCATCGTATTGAGGCTGCCTAATGGCCCGTTTCCCCCTTGTTCCCACGGCACCCGAGCCCGAGCGTGCCATTTTAGTTGGTGTTGAGTGGCGCGACAATGCATGGCCACTCGATCGATCGCTCGATGAGCTGGAACGCCTTGCCCACACGGCTGGTGCCCAGTGCGTGGCACGCTTGTCGCAGCGTTTGGTAAAGCCGTATCCTAAATCGTTTATCGGTTCCGGTAAGGTTGAAGAGCTGTGCGGCCTGGTGCATCGCATGGATGCCGATGTCGTTATTTTTGACGACGACCTGACCCCCTCGCAGCAATCCTATTTGGAGAAAGCCGTGGGCGAGCCGGTAAAGATTATCGATCGTACAGCACTGATCCTGGATATCTTTGGCCTGCATGCTCAGACGCGTGAGGGACGCCTGCAGGTACAGCTGGCACAGCTTCAATATTTGTTGCCTCGCCTGCGTGGCATGTGGAGCCATCTCGCCAAGGAGCAGACGCGCGGCGGCATCGGCTCACGTTTTGGTCAGGGCGAAAGTCAGCTCGAGGTCGACCGTCGCCTCATTCGTAATAAGATCGCTGCGCTTCGTCGTGAGCTCAAGCAGGTTGAACAGCGTCGTGATGTTCAATCCAAGAGTCGCATTGAGTCACCGGCGTTTCGCGTCGCGTTAGCCGGTTATACCAATGCCGGTAAATCGACGTTACTCAATCGTCTGACCGGCTCTACGGTACTTTCGCGGGACAAGCTGTTTGCTACGCTCGACCCGACGACGCGTTCGTATCGTCTGCCCGGCGGTCGCGGCATGACGATTACCGATACCGTCGGCTTTATTCAAAAGCTGCCCCATGGTCTGGTCGATGCCTTTAAATCGACGCTGTCCGAGGTTTTGGGCGCCGATCTAATTCTCAAAGTCGTAGATGCGTCTGACGAGGACTATGAGCGGCAGCTGGAGGCTGTCGACCGCGTGCTTGATGAGATCGGCGCCGGAGAGCGTTTAACGCTGACCGTATTCAATAAAATCGATCTTCTCGATAGCGTCGATCGATTGAGTTTCCGTCGTCGCTATCCGGAGGCCGTTCTGTTCTCGGCCCAAACGGGCGAGGGGCTCGACGATCTCGTCGACCGGATTGCTCGCGAGGCAGCTGCCACCGATGTGTTGCTCTCCGCTGATATCCCGTATCGTGAGGGCGCTCTCATCACGCTGGTGCATGAGCAGGGAACCCTTCTGCATGAGGAATATCTCGAGGACGGCGTTCGCATTGTGGCGAAGTTGCCGGCTCGTATTGCACCGCTGCTCGAGCGTTATCGTACGGAATAAACGATTTCTAGCACGCCTAGAATGACTGGCTGATGGAGCAGGTAGAACGGTAAGGCATGCCGACCCAGGACTGCGAGCGCCGGGATAGGATTGGCGTATGCCCATGCTGGCGCTTCGAGACTTGATGCTTGTGCTACCTGGGCAGCAAAAAAGCCGGTAAGGTACATAGAGACAAACGGTATGAGCGGATAGTAATCTCCCGAAACAAAACCCGGGCCTGGGAATCCAAGCCATGCCAGGTAGGGGAGTGGGTAGACCGCCTTTGGAATGCCCCAGGTTAGGGCAAAAAGAACAAGGCACGCTGCGATGCCCCATGAGCCCGGTAATTTTTGGAGTAACGGACGGGTGAACGCAACCACCGCGGTGCACACCGCCATGCAATAAATGATGCCAAAGTTCACTGAATCGTCGACCGATACGAGAGTTGTTGCGATCCAGACGACCAAAGCTGCGGCAGCGTACTTAGCCGCTCGTTTGGCATTGTTGCGCGAAAGGGTGCACATCCAACCGGCGATAAACAAAAATACCCAGCTGATGCTGGCGCGCCAGATGTCTTGAAAGGCTGACTGGGTAAACCAGGGCATATCCCAGCCGTACAGGTAGGAGCGAG
>JAHYYL010000040.1 GCA_019424965.1 Collinsella sp. | reverse complement strand
CGATGGCCTTCGCCTCGAGGACGTCCAGCGCGTCTCTGCTGATGTTCTGGTCGTCATCGAGAAACATGACAGCCTTGTTCCAGAACTCCTTCTTCGCCTTGTGCGCGTCGAGCCGGGCGATGCCCTGGGTCGTCTGCCCGGCATAGACGCGGCTCACGTTGCCGTGGTCCTCGTCGAGTAGGTAGTAGACGCCGCGCTGCGGGATGTTCGGCAGCGACTTCGCCTCGGCGAGGTCTTCCCTCGGAACGATGACGGTCACGAGCGACTCGCCGTCGATGCGACAGATGCGGATGCGGTCAGGCCGCGCGTCTATGAGCTGGACGGTGAGAGTCTTAACCCTGACCATGCTCACGTCCCCTTCTTTGCGAGCTCTTCGATCATGCAGGTGCGCACGAAGGCGGAGAAGCTCATGCCCCGCAGGGCCGCCTCCTCCTTCGCCGCGTCGCGCAAGGTGTCGGGGATGCGCAGGGTCACGGAGACCTGGTTGCCGTCCACCAGGAAGCTCCTGATCTCGGTCTCGTCGGGATTGCTCTTGATGAGCTCCTTGTAGCTGTCGGGCATCTGCGCTCCCATCGCTCGAAATGCAATACAAATGCGTTTACAGAATTATAGCGTTGCATTGCTGGCGACTGTTGAGGCGAACGGGTGAACGGCAATATGGTCAGGCGTGGAATCAAAGAGCCAGGCAGGGACAATCCTGCCAACAACGATGTCGCGGTCTCGCGTGGCGGGTGCGTTCGCTTACACTCCCGCAATCCCGCGCGCTGCACTCAGCAGCTCGTACTCCCTCTGGCTCCACTGGTGCAGTCTCGCCGCGTCGACGGCATTGCGACACAGGTCCAAAAACACCTCGGCGCCCTCGCAGAAGCACTCGCGGGCAAAGTCACCCGAGCCGCTTGCGACGCACGCGCCGTCGGCAAACAGCTTCCAACTCGACGGCTCGTGCGAGTCGTCTCCGAGCAGCTTGATCTGCAGAACATGCGGGTTGCCAGCAGCACAGAGCTCTTCCTCGAGCTTCTGTACCGTAAAGCGCATCTGGTGGGAGAGGCTGCTCTTGACCATGGCCGAGGCATAGCCGCTCGGCCCGTCCAGGAGATGAATTCGTTTTGGCTTGGCTGCCAGGTTGTGGAAGTTGCGCTCACTGCGCACGGAGAAATTGTCCATACGGACTCCTTTCATCGATGTTGGCAGGGCCACCGTGCCTCTTGGCCGGTTGGCGTCGGGATCGTGGAGCCAACTCTCTACCCCGACTCTGGATAAAACGCGCCCGCTCCTTGCGGGCACGATGGAGTCTATCAGCGCGCGCGGACAGAAATCAAGCGCCGCCTGCGAAATGACGTGCAAGCGACGCTTGATTTCGCCGGCTGCTGCTAGGCTTAAATCCGAAAAAGTGTCGAAATATCCTGCATATAAGTACGGAAAAATGTCGAAATACACACTTTAAAGCTTCGAAAAAGTGTCGAAATAAGCATCTAACAACCACGGAAAAGTGTATCCTAGTGCTAAAACAGCACGTAATAAGGGGTGCGCTTATGCTACAGAGAAAAGCGAAAGCACGGTTTGAATCTTGGCTTGCCTCGTCGCCTAACAAGGCTCTTTTGGTCAAGGGTGCCCGACAGGTAGGAAAGTCATATTTGGTCAACGTCTTTGCAAACGAATCGTTCGAAAACGTCGTGACGTTCGACCTTATCGCCGACGCGTCCGTGCGCGATTCGTTTTTGGCGGCGAAAAGTGCGGACGAACTGCTTATGCGCATGTCTATTGCTGCAACGCAGCCGATGGTTGCGAACAAGACCGTTGTGGTTATCGACGAGGTGCAGCGATGCCCCAACGTAGTGACGTTTATCAAATATCTGGTCCAGCGCGGCGACTTTCGATACATCCTTACCGGATCGCTCCTTGGCGTTGAGCTCGAGGGCATCGATTCCCTGCCGGTGGGGTATGTCGAGCAGGTCCAGATGTACCCGCTCGACTTTGAGGAGTTTTGCTGGGCAAATGGCGTTGGCGCCAGCGTGTTTGACATGCTCAGAGGCTGTCTAAAGGATGAGGGGGAGCTCCCCGGCTATCTGTATGACCGCTTGCTCGATCTGTTCCATCAGTATGTGGTGGTGGGGGGCATGCCCGACGCGGTCAATTCCTTCTTGGCGACGTGCAATGTCGACGAGGTTCGAAACATCCATCGTGATCTTCACGCCCTGTATCGCGATGACATCGCAAAGTACGCTCCGCCTGAGCTACGCTTGGTTATTCGCGATATCTATGATCTGATTCCCAGCGAGGCCGGCTCCAAAAACAAGCGATTCAAACTGTCATCGATTAACGGTGTCAAACGTTTTTCGCAGGTGACAGATCATTTTCTCTGGCTATCGGAGGCGGGTGTCGCGCTTCCCGTGTATAACGTAACGGCGCCCGTGGCACCCCTTTTATTGGGGGAGCAACGAAATCTGTTCAAGCTGTTTTACTTGGACACCGGAATGCTCATGTCGTCGTATTCCAAAAGGGTCGCCCAGGGCGTTTTTGATGGGGAGGCGGAAGACGCCTTTGGCATGAACATGGGGGCGGCGTTTGAGGGCTTCGTTGCCCAAGAGCTCAAAGCCCACGGATTCAGATTGCGCTACTTTACGTCTAAAAAAGTCGGCGAGCTCGATTTTGTGGAGGAGACGCTCGATGGGGAAGTGTTTGCCATCGAGGTCAAATCGGGCAAGAGCTTTAGGTCCCACGCGGCGCTCGATAACGCACTGGCAACGAAGGGCTACGGAATCGATCGCGCCCTGGTACTTGCGGAATGTAATCTTCACCGCGATGGTGACGTGCTGTATCTGCCCATCTTTATGGCAGGGCTTTTGGAGCCGTAACATGCCGCCGGCTCTTCCGGCCCTCCCTTAACCCTCGCTACTCGTCTCCGTCGTTGGGGTCGCCCTTGAGGGTGTTGATGTCCAGATACTCGTTATCGTCCTCTTTTTGCTGGGTCTCCGACTCCGCTTGGGTGGGGCCGGAGAACAGCCGGAATCCCTCAAACGCAATGACACCGAGCAGGGCAATGACAATGGCGATAAAGGCAACCTTGACTGCCTGCGGAAATTCCGAAAAACGCAGCGACTTTTCCTCGGCGTAATAATCGGCGAAGCGCTCTTCGCCCGTGCTTTTGGTATACGCCGGTGCGGACGCGGCCTCCGGGTCATATTCCGGTGCAGGCGTGGCGGCGTACGGATCGTTGAGATAATCGCTCGATGTGGTGCCATAATCCTCGGTCTCGATGCGACCGGCGTCAGCATAGCCATCGGAATAATCGGAATATGCCGCACCGCCCTCATAGCCCGCGGCGCTCGTGTTGGCGGCAAAAAGCGGATTAACTGGAACGTCGAGCGCCGGCATGCCGGTAGAGGTCTCATCCAGATCGGCTGCAGCCCAGGAATCGTAGGCAGCCTGATGGGCAACGGGCTCATCGAGCCTTGTGACCGGAGGCTTGCGTGCCGCAGGAACAGGCAACTGCCGGGCGCTGTACATAACGGTGCTGTCGGCCGATTTGCCCTGCGTCGCTGCAGCGAGAAACGCCGCCGTCTCGGACGGGTCGCTTGCGGGGCGGGGAGTGGGCGTGGGCGCCGAAGTGGGTGTGGGCGCAGACGCGGGCGTCGAAACAGGCGACTGCGCAGGAGCCGGCGCAGATGCGGGCTTAGGCGCAAGTGCGGGATTGGGGCTTGACGGGCGAGCCCCGCCGCCCATGAGTTCGTCGGCGGTCCACGGGCGATCATCCATCACGTCGTCAAGGCTCAGCGAAAACAGGTCGTCTTCACCCTCATCGAACATGCGGTGCACATGTCCACCAATTGCCGGAATCAATCCGCGACCGGTGCATGATGCCTTGCTCAACGCCATTCTGTTCCACCCTTTCGAAATGCTAATGACATCGATTATATGGAACTTCCCAAGCGGCTCGGTCTTGGATTCGAGCTTTCCAGAACTCGCGCCCAAAAGGGGAGGGGCAATCTAGGCGAGTGCCTACTTGTCGTCGGCCGCCGCCTTGGCCTCATTGAGGTAGCTATAGAAGCTGTACTTGGAGATGCCAAAGAACTCGCAGGCGCGTTCGCTCGACTTGGAGATGAGGAAGGCACCGCGACGGTCGAGGTAGCCAATGGCGCGGATGCGCTCGTCTTTGGTCATGAGCGCCGCGGGCTTGCCCACGTATTGCTCGCACTCGCGCAGCAGATCTTCGAGCAGGTCGCCGATGTTTTTGGTAATGGGCTCGGGCTCGGTGTAGCCCGTGGCGCCGGTGCCGGTAAAGGCATCGAGCGAGCGCTCAAAAGCCTTCATGAGCGTAATGTCAAAGTTAATGCCCAAAATGCCGACGGGCTTGCCCTCGTCGTTGCGGATAAAGATGGTCGAGGACTTGAGCAGCTTGCCATCGGTGGTTTTGGTGAGGTATGGCTCGCGGTCGTGCACGTCGGTGATGCCCTCGTGCATGGACTCAAACACAATATGGCTGGGGCCGTCACCCAGTTTGCGCCCGCTGACGTGGCCGTTTTCGATCACTACGATGGAGTGGTCCACGTCATTGGTCTCCAGATCGTGGACGACGATTTCGCAGTTGGGGCCAAATTGGAGCGCCAGACCGTGTGCAAGGCGCTTATAGAACTCAATCTGTGCGGGGGTCATGGGTGCCTTCCTAAAAATTAGTTTGGGCACACTTTGCCATAAACCACACTTGTTCGCAAATAACGAAAGCGTCGCTGCGTTATGTGACCGTTCGGCGGCGAAAAGGTACCGATTACGGCAACAAACAATTTGTTAGGTTTGCCAATCAAAAAGTGTGATAGAACAGTACTAACAAACTTTTTGTTTGGCATCCACATAAAAGTTTAGCCGCATGAATGGGAATGGGCTGAAACGCGTATGCGGGGGCCGGCAAGAGAGGACTTAAGGAGTTCACCGTATGGCCGATAAGATCCAGTGGGCGGGCAACACGATGCCCAAGAGCGATGATAAGCACTTGGGAATCATGAGCCTCGACCACGTGAAGAAGGCCCGCGCCTTCCACCAGTCGTTCCCTCAATATACCGTCACTCCGCTTGCCCGCCTGGACGGTCAGGCTGCGCGCCTGGGCCTGTCCAACCTGTGCGTTAAGGACGAGAGCTACCGCTTTGGCCTCAACGCCTTTAAGGTCCTGGGCGGATCGTTTGCCATGGCCAACTACATTGCCGACGAGACCGGCAAGGACGTTGCCGACTGCACCTTCGATTACCTGACCTCCGATCAGCTGGCCGAGGACTTTGGCCAGGCTACCTTCTTTACCGCCACCGACGGCAACCATGGCCGCGGCGTGGCATGGGCTGCCAACAAGCTGGGCCAGAAGGCCGTCGTGCACATGCCCAAGGGTTCCACCAAGCCCCGCTTTGATAACATCGCCGCCGAGGGCGCCACGGTGACCATCGAAGAGGTCAACTACGACGAGTGCGTGCGCATGGCCGCCGCCGAGGCCGACGCCTGCGAGCGCGGCGTCATCGTTCAGGACACCGCCTGGGAGGGCTACGAGAAGATCCCGTCTTGGATCATGGAGGGCTACGGCACCATGGCTTCCGAGGCGGCCGAGCAGCTGCGCGAGATGGCCATCAACCGCCCGACGCACGTCTTTGTCCAGGCTGGCGTGGGCTCGCTGGCTGGCGCCGTGGTGGGCTACTTCACCAACCTGTATCCCGATAACCCGCCCACCTTCGTCGTGGTCGAGTGCGCGCCTGCCGCCTGCCTGTACAAGGGCGCTGCCGCCGGCGACGGCGACCCGCGCATCGTGGACGGCGACATGCCCTCCATCATGGCCGGCCTGTGCTGCGGCGAGCCCAACATCTTGGGCTGGGATATCCTGCGCAACCACACCACCGCCTTCGTGTCCTGCCCCGACTGGGTCACCGCTCGCGGCATGCGCACCCTGGGCGCTCCCGAGAAGGGCGACCCGCGCGTCATCTCCGGCGAGTCCGGCGCGGTGACCACCGGCCTGGTCGAGACCCTCATGCTCGATCCCGAGTACGCCGAGCTCAAGGAGCTCATCGGCCTGGACAAGACGAGCTCCGTGCTCTGCTTCTCCACCGAGGGCGACACCGATCCGGACCAGTACCGTCGCATCGTCTGGGAGGGCGAGTATCCGACCTGCTAGCGAGCCTAGCCTGTCCGGGTGGCGGAGCATATGTTTACTCCCTGCTCGGACAGTCCTGCTCGCACGGAGAGCACATTAAGTGCTCTCCGGCTCGTGCGGAACTCGCGACGGAGCAAACATATGCTCCGCCACCCTACGTTTACTTGCTTGCCGGGTGCTCGACCTCACGCTGCTTGGCACAAGTGATCTATCTGAAATATCTACCTGTAGGTAAACCCTTGTAGAAAGGTTGACTGTTATGACTAAAGAACTCGATTTTGATGCCATTAAGGCTGCGGCTGAGTCCCATCGTGCTGATATGACTCGCTTCCTGCGCGCCATGATCTCCCACCCCTCTGAGTCCTGCGAGGAGGGCGAGGTTGTCGCTTGCATCAAGGCCGAGATGGAGAGCCTTGGCTATGACGAGGTCAAGGTCGATGGCTTGGGTAACGTCATGGGCTTTATGGGCGAGGGCGACAAGATTATCGCCATCGACTCCCACATCGACACCGTCGGCATCGGCAACATCGAGAACTGGGATGCCGATCCCTATGAGGGCTACGAGACCGACGAGATCATCTACGGCCGCGGCGGCTCTGACCAGGAGGGCGGTATGGCTTCCGCTACCTATGCTGCCAAGATGATGAAGGACATGGGCCTCATCCCCGAGGGCTACAAGATCATGGTCGTCGGCACCGTCCAGGAAGAGGACTGCGACGGCATGTGCTGGCAGTACATCTACAACAAGGACGGCATTAAGCCCGAGTTCGTCATTTCCACCGAGCCCACCGACGGCGGCATCTATCGCGGTCACCGCGGCCGTATGGAGATCCGCGTCGACGTTCACGGCACCTCCTGCCACGGCTCCGCTCCCGACCGCGGCGACAACGCCATCTACAAGATGGCCGACATCATCGCCGACGTCCGCGCCCTCAACAACAACGGCTGCGACGAGTCGACCGACATCAAGGGTCTCGTCAAGATGCTCGACCCCAAGTACAACCCCGAGCACTTCGAGGATGCCCGCTTCCTGGGCCGCGGCACCTGCACCGTCAGCCAGATCTTCTACACCAGCCCCAGCCGCTGCGCTGTCGCTGACTCCTGCGCCATCTCCATCGACCGTCGCATGACCGCCGGCGAGACCTGGGAGTCCTGCCTGGACGAGATCCGCAACCTGCCGGCCGCCAAGAAGTACGGCGACGACGTGAAGGTCTCCATGTACATGTACGACCGTCCGTCCTGGACCGGCGAGGTCTACGAGACCGAGGCTTACTTCCCCACGTGGATCAACAAGGAGACCGCTCCGCACGTCAAGGCCCTCGTCGACGCCCACAAGGCCATGTTCGGTGACGAGCGCATCGGCTGCGAGCCCAGCATGGACAAGCGCACCGGTCGTCCGCTGTGCGACAAGTGGACCTTCTCCACGAACTGCGTTTCCATCCAGGGTCGCTATGGCATCCCCTGCGTCGGCTTTGGCCCGGGTGCCGAGTCTCAGGCTCACGCTCCCAACGAGGTCACCTACAAGGACGACCTGGTCACCGCTGCCGCCATGTATGTGGCTGCCCTGAACCTCTACGATCCGAGCCAGGCCGATGGCGACGCCACCGTGTTCCGCGCCGGTCTGACCAACAACAAGATCGACTAGTCCCATTCCTTGATCTTGTTGAGCCGGGGGCCGCTCGTGTCCCCGGCACCCCCTGTTGACTTGGGGCCCGCGGTCGTTATCTCCCATGCTTCCTCAACGGTAGCGGGTCCTCGTCATAGCGCTCTGCATGTTCTAGCCACACGCGCATGCCGGAGCACATCTACTCATTGCAATCGTTTCATCTTTGGAAAGGATATTTACATGGATGCCAAGTTTACCGAGCTCGTCGAGCAGCTGAACGGCCTCGATTTTAAGGGCATGTACGGCAGCGACTTCCTGCACACCTGGGATAAGACCACCGATGAGCTCAAGGCGCTCTACATCGTCGCTGACGCCCTGCGCGAGCTGCGCGAGAACAACGTTTCGTCCAAGATCTTCGATTCGGGTCTGGCCGTCTCCCTGTTTCGCGACAACTCCACCCGTACGCGCTTCTCCTTCTCCAAGGCCGCTAACCTGCTCGGCCTTGAGCTGCAGGACCTGGACGAGAAGAAGTCCCAGATCGCTCACGGCGAGACCGTCCGCGAGACCGCTACCATGATCTCCTTCATGGCCGACGTCATCGGCATCCGCGACGACATGTACATCGGCAAGGGCGACGCCTACATGGCCGAGGTCTCCGAGTCTGTCCAGCAGGCCTACGAGGACGGCGTTCTGGATCACCGTCCCACGCTCATCTCTCTGCAGTCCGATTCCGACCACCCCACGCAGTCCTCTGCCGACATGCTTTACCTCATCAACGAGTTTGGCGGCCTCGAGAACCTCAAGGGCAAGAAGGTTGCCGTTACCTGGGCCTACTCGCCCTCTTACGGCAAGCCGCTGTCCTGCCCGCAGTCGCTGATCAGCCTGCTGCCCCGCTTTGGCATGGACGTCACCCTGGCCCACCCCGAGGGCTACGACCTCATGCCCGAGGTCGTCGAGCGCGCCAAGGGCTACGCCGCCGAGTCCGGCACCACCTTTAAGCAGGTCAACACCATGGCCGAGGCCTTCGAGGGCGCCGACATCGTGATCCCCAAGAGCTGGGCTCCGTTTGCCGCCATGGAGAAGCGTACCAACCTGTACGCCGAGGCCGACGACGCCGGCATCGCAGCGCTCGAGAAGGAGCTGCTCGCTCAGAACGCCACCCATCAGGACTGGTGCTCCACGACCGAGCTCATGGAGAAGACCGCCAACGGCCAGGACACCATCTTTATGCACCCGCTGCCCGCCGACATCTCCGGTGTCTCCTGCGAGCACGGCGAGGTCAATGCCGACGTCTTTGACATGCACCGCGTGGGCATGTACAAGGAGGCCAGCTACAAGCCGTACGCCATCGCAGCCATGATGTTCCTGCAGAAGGTTGCCGATCCCGCCGCTACCCTCAAGGCCCTCGACGAGCGCAATACCGCCCGTTGGTTCCAGGCCTAAAGCCGCGCTGAGGTAAGCCATGTAAAGGGGGCGCTCTGCCAACCGGCGGGGTGCCCCTTTTTGCATCGTGGGCGTGCGGGATAAGCGCTTTCGATGTAGATGCCCCGCGACGCGAGTTATGGGTACGATGGTTTCAGGGGAGGTATCGCCATGAAACTCGGTTGCGTCATTATGGCTTCGGGCGAGGGCAAGCGGTTTGGCTCTAACAAGATGCTCGCCGATATCTATGGCGAGCCGCTGATTGCCCGGACTATCGATTCGGTTCCCCGGGGCTTTGACGTTGTGGTTTCGACGCGTTGGCCCGAGGTCGCCCAGATTTGCGAGGACAAGCATTGCCCGTGTGTGCTGCACGATGGCAAGCTCAGAAGCGAAAGCGTCCGTGCGGGCCTTTCGTGGGGGGCGAGCCGCGGCTGGAAGGGTTGCCTCTTTTTGCCGGGCGACCAGCCGCTCGTGAGTTCGGATTCTTTTGAGGCCATGGTTCGCGCGTTTGATGAGCGTGGCCGCAAGTATCCGGTGCGTCTTGCGTGCAACGGTGAGCCTTCGAGCCCGGTGCTCTTTCCGGCGGAACTGTTCGATGCACTTATGTGTCTTGAGGGTAAGGACGGCGGCGGTTCGATCCTCAAGGACCGTACCGACGTGGTGCTGGTCGAGGCGCGTGCCTACGAGCTGTGGGACGTCGATACCGTCAAAGGACAGCGACGCATAACGGAGCATATCGCCGCCTGCTCGTATTTTGATCGCGTGGCCAACTGCATCAATCAATAAGGAGCAATTATGATCATCATCAAAAACGGCGCGCTCGTGACGCCCCAGGGGCTTCGCCGCGCCGATCTTGCCATGGATGGCGATAAGATCGTGCGGATTGCCGCGGCGATTGAGCCGGCCGAGGGCGATACCGTCGAGGATGCTGCGGGCTGCTGGGTGTTCCCGGGCTTTATCGACGGCCACACGCACATGCAGTGCTGGACCGGCATGGATTGGACGGCCGATAGCTTTGAGACCGGTACGCGTGCGGCTGCCTGCGGCGGTACGACGACCATCGTGGACTACGCGACGGCCGATCGCGGCGTGACCATGCCCGATGCCTTGGTCGAGTGGCATCATCGCGCCGACGGAACCTGCACGGCCAACTACGCCTTTCATATGGCACTCGCCGAGTGGAACGAGCGCAACCGCGCCGATCTTTCGGCCATGCGCGAGGCGGGCGTGTCGTCGTTTAAGACCTACTTTGCCTACGACCATCTGCGCCTGGACGATGCCGAGACGCTCGAGGTGCTGGAGGAGCTCAAGCGCGTGGGCGGTATCCTGTGCGTGCATTGCGAGAACGGCACGTTGGTCAACGCGCTGCAGAAGCGCGTGTTTGAGCAGGGTATCCACGGGCCCGAGGGCCATGCGCTCAGCCGCCCGGACGTGTGTGAGGCCGAGGCCGTGAGCCGCCTGCTGTATCTGGCGCACTTGGCCGGGGACGCTCCGGTCAACGTGGTGCACCTTTCGACCAGGCTGGGGCTCGAGGCCATTCGCGCTGCCAAAGCGCGCGGGCAGAAGAACATCTATGTCGAGACATGCCCTCAGTATCTGATGCTCGACGACACCTGCTATCTGGAGCAGGGCGAGGACGGCTTTGCGGGCGCCAAGTACGTGATGAGTCCGCCGCTGCGCCATGCCGGCGACCGTGCGGCACTGCGCGAGGCGCTTGTGGCTGGCGAGATCGATACGATTGCGACCGATCATTGCAGCTTTAACCTGCACGGGCAAAAGGACCGCGGGCGCGACGACTTCAACGCGATTCCCAACGGCGGACCCGGCGTGGAGCATCGTCCCGTCGCGATCGCTACGAGCTTTGAGGGACAGCTGGGCCCCGAGGATCTGTGCCGCCTGATGAGCGAGAACCCGGCGCGCGTTTTTGGCATGTATCCGCGCAAGGGCTGTCTTGCCGAGGGCGCCGATGCCGACGTGTGCGTGTGGGATCCGTGCGCGCGTTGGACGATCAGCGCCGCGACGCAGCATCAGGCCGTGGACTACACGCCGCTCGAGGGCTTTGAGGCACATGGCCGCGCCAAGGCCGTGTTTGTGAACGGCGTGCTGGCGGCACGCGACGGCGAGCCCACCGGAGCCCAACCCGGCCGCTACGTGCCCCGCTAACGGGAAGACCGCCGGGGTAGCTAATTTGGGAGATGATTTTTTGGGACGGGGTAGCAAAAAGAGCCCCGTCCCAAATTTGCTACCCCTGGAGGCTGGTGGCGATGAGGGGGCGGCCGAGGGCTGCCTCGAAGCAATCTGCCATCGTTGGATCGGCAAGCGTGTCGACTTGGTTGAGCATGATGCGGGCATTGTCGAGGTTCAGCATCTGCAGCTCGGCATTGAGCACCATGGCGACGCGCTCTGGGGTGGCAGCGTCGGTGGGCTCGCAGCCGCAGCGCTCGCAGAAGAGCTCGGGGCGGTGGACAACCTTGGCGACGGGCTTGCCCAGCCCTGAGGCGCCGACGACCCAGACAACGTTTGCCGTGCCGGCGGGAACGACCGGCTCCCAGGCGGCATGTGCCTTGAGCGGGAGTCGCTTGCTGCCATCTGCCTCGGCCAACACATAGTCAAAGCGCTGCGCCAGCTCGTTGAGCGGCTCGGCGGGGGCGGAGAGCTTGCCTGTCTCCGGGTTCAAAACACCCGCCTGGCAGATACTTCCGCGGACAAGTCCCGCGCATGCCTCGCAGGTGCAGCCGGGAACATGTAGGGTCCCCGGCTTCCAAGGCGCGGCGTCCAGGCGACGGCTCGACCCATCCCATGGCACGCCGGCGACGGGAAACATGTGCGTGGTGGTACAGAGGAGCACGCGGCCGCCAGCGCGCATGAGCTCAAGACCCAGCGTCTTGAGCAAGGTCGACTTGCCGCCGCTGCCGATAATCGCGGTAATGCCCGGCTCGATCCTGAGCGCCGAGGCAAGATTGCCGCTAACCGTTTCCATCTGTTCACCGCCGTATAATACTGTGATAATAAATAATCATCAGAGTAGCGGTCGAACCGCTTTTGCTCTGCTCAAACCGTAGCACAGGGAGGTGCCCCGGGAATGCTCGTTTATGTTCGCGGCGCCGGCGATATCGCCACGGGTGTCGCTGCCCGTTTGGTGCGCGCCGGCGTGTCGGTTGTCATGGCCGATATCGCGGTTCCCACGTGCATCCGCCGCACAATCAGTTTTTGCGAGGCCATTCGCCTGGGCGAGGTCCAGGTCGAGGGCATTCGCGCTCGCTTGGCACAGACGCCGGCTGAGGCGCTTGCGATTGCCGAGGCTGGAGACGTCGCCGTTGTGGTAGACCCCCAGGCCAAGATGATCGGCGAGCTGAAACCCGCGGCTGTGGTCGACGCGATTTTGGCTAAGCGCAACTTGGGCACCACGCGCGACATGGCGCCCGCCGTCATCGCCGTGGGGCCGGGCTTTACCGCGCCGGTTGACTGCGACGCCGTGGTCGAGACCATGCGCGGGCATTTTCTCGGCCGTGTCATTACCCAAGGTTCGCCCCAGCCTAACACGGGCGTGCCGGGCATTATCGCCGGCTATGGCAAGGAACGTGTTATCCACAGCCCCGCCGCCGGCGTGTTTCGGTCCGACCGCGCAATCGGCGACATCGTGAGCGCCGGAGACGTGATTGGCTACGCGGGCGATACGCCCATGTGCACGCAGATCGATGGCTGTCTGCGCGGGCTTTTGGCGAACGGCGTGCAGGTGACTGAGGGCTTTAAATGCGCCGATGTCGATCCGCGTGGCGACGCCAGCTACATCAACTATATTTCGGACAAGGCGACATCGGTCGGCGGCGGCGTGCTCGAGGCACTCGCTATGCTCACCGATGTCTTTAGAGGATAGAAGGCGGCAATGGAAAAGCTCGATGTTGTGAATGCGGCGCTTGCCGCCCTGCGTGCTGGCGAGACGTGCGAGCTCGTGGTCGTGGCCGGTACGGCGGGGTCATCACCACGCGGCGTGGGCGCCTGGATGGCCGTCTTTGCCGATGGCAGCCAAGCGGGCACCATCGGCGGCGGCAAGATTGAGCTTTTTGCGCTGGACGAGGCGCGCGAGCTGCTGGCCGCAGGGCAATCGCGTCTGGTCCGCTACACCATGGGCGGCGAGAACTCCGATACCGGCATGATCTGCGGCGGGGCCATCTGCCTGTGCTACCTGCATCTGGACTCGACCCAGGCACCGTTGTTCCAGTCGGTTGCCGACGTCTTGGCCTATCGGCGCATCGGCGACTTCGTCATCGACTTTGAGCCGTTTATCGCGAGCGCGCTCGAGGGCGATGTGGTTGAGTACCATGGCGAGACATCGCGCCATACCATTGCCGGCTGCCCCGAGCTTTCGCTGGTGGAGGAGGGGAGTAAGGTCACCTACACCAACGCCGCCTCCGAGATTCCCCCGGCGCACATCGAGACGCTCTGCCCCGAGGGCCTGACCTATATCTTTGGCTGCGGCCACGTGGGCGCTGCGACGGCGCGGGTGCTCACGGCGGCGGGCTTTGCCGTCGTGGCTTGCGACGACCGCCCCGGCACGCTGACCCCCGAATGGGTGCCCGGCGTCTACGACCGTCGTCTGGTCGATTATAAGAACCTGAGCGAGCTGTGCCCCATCGGCCCGCGCGACTTGGTGGTCGTCGCCACGGCGGGTCACAAGTCCGATATCGACGTGGTGATTCAGGCCATGCGCGCTAAACCCGCCTATCTGGGCTGCCTGGGCTCGCGCCGCAAGACCGCCTTTGTGCGCGCCCGCCTGGAGCAGGAGGGCTTCACGCAGGGCCAGATCGACGAGCTGCACCTGCCGATCGGTGTCGCCATCGAGGCCGAGGACCCCGAGGAGATCGCCATCTCCATCGCCGCCGAGATGATCCACCTGCGTCGCACCAAACTCGTCCCCCGCAAGCGCTAGTCGCATCCCAAATGAGCTGCCCCAGCCCTCTGCCGCATGCGGGTCAAAATGCTACCTGTGCCATATGCCCTATAATGTCCGACCGTTGAGCGGCATGGGGCCGCTGCCTAGGGTATGGGAGGCGCAAATGGCAGAGTCGGCAGCAGGGGATGCCCTGTTCGAGCGTACGGGAAAAGTTTCGTTTGTGCAGGTATTACCCCATGCACTGCAGCATGTGCTGGCGGCATTCGCGGGTATCGTCACGCCCGCCATCATTATCGCGTCGGTCTGTGGCTTTACCCCTCAAGAGGAAGCCGCTGTCATCCAGGCGTCGCTCGTCCTCTCGGCGATTGACATTTTCCTTCAACAGTTTCCCATAAAAGGTGTCGTCGGTTCGGGCCTGCCCATTGTGATGGGTGCGAGCTTTACCTTCGTGCCGGCGCTCAAGGCAGTCGGTCTTGAGCTTGGTTTTGAGGCCGTACTGGGCGCCCAGGTAATCGGCGGCGCGCTCGTCGCGCTCTTCGGCCTACTGTTTAGGCGCGTGAGTTTTCTGTTTCCGGCCCCGGTGCTTGGCACCGTCATCTTTGTCATTGGCCTGTCGCTATGCCCAGTGGCAGTTGCCTCCATGGCGGGCGGGGAGGGCGCGGCCGATTTTGGCAGTGTCACCAACTGGGCCGTCGCACTTGTGACGTTCGTCGTCACCTTTATGGCTGGCAACTACGGCAAGGGCGCGCTTAGGCTGGGCAGCATCCTGGCTGGTATCTGCGCGGGCTTTGTTTTGGCTGCGGTGTTGGGCATGGTCGATTTCTCGGCCATCGCGACCGCCAGCTGGTTCGCCCCGCCGGCCCTGGGCGCCCATCGCCTGGTGTTCGACCCGGCCGCGTGCGCCGTTGTGGGCGTTGTCGCCATTGTCAACGCAGTACAGGTCATGGGCGAGTTTGCCGCCGTGTCGTCCGCTGCGCTCGATACCCCTGCGACCGATAGCCAGATCTCGGGTGGCCTGATCGCCAACGGCCTGGTCGGTATGCTGTCAGGCTTTTTTGGCGGCGTCCCCACGGCAACCTTTGGCCAGAATGTGGGCATTATCGCCGAGAACAAGGTCGTCAACCGCATGGTCTTTACGCTTGCGGCTGCCATCCTGCTCATCGCGGGCCTGCTGCCCAAGTGTGCGGCGGTGCTCACGTCTATTCCGCAGCCGGTCATCGGTGGCGCCACGATTGGCGTGTTCGCGACCATCGGTATGAACGGTGTGGTCATGTTTGCCCGCCACGGCCTGTCTCAGCGCGATACCACGCTCATGGGTCTCTCTATCGCCTTTGGCACGGGCATTGAGCGCACGGCCGGCGCGCTTGCCGGCGCTGGATTCCCCGCATGGGTCGGCACCGTTTTTGGCGGATCCTCCATTGCCGTCGCCGCGCTCGTTGCTGTGATCCTCAACCTGGTCCTCCCGCGCCAAAAATAACGCCCCATATATGAGTTGCGGTGGAATAGGGACTGTTTAAGCCTTTTAAGCCATCAAACAGTCCCTATCTCACCGCAACTGCTGTTTTCCTCCGTGCCCTAGGGATCAATTTGTGCGGGGGAGTTGTGGAGTTGTGCAGGCAGACGAGGTTTTTCTGGAAATACGCTTCCGATGCGCGTATAGTATCGATTGTTTTGTCGGCTCCTGCTGCGTCGAGTCCAAACCGCGAAATGCCATGAGCGGCGCGGATGCAGTCAGGAGGCACGAGGACAACCCATCGTGGCCACGCCCCGTGCTTAAAACCCCAAGAAGGAGTGAACAATGGCAGAAGAGAAGTATGTGCCGCGTCTGAAGACCAAGTACAACAACGAGGTCAAGCAGCAGCTTCAGGACAAGTTCCAGTACGAGAACGTCATGATGATCCCCAAGTTTGAGAAGATCGTCGTGAACATGGGTGTCGGCGAGGCCGCTACCGATTCCAAGGCCATCGACGGTGCCGTGCGCGACCTGCGCGCCATCACCGGCCAGCAGCCGATGATCACCCGTGCCCGCAAGTCCATCGCTACCTTCCGCCTGCGCGCTGGTATGCCGATCGGCTGCAAGGTTACCCTGCGTGGCGACCGTATGTGGGAGTTCTTCGATCGTCTGACCTCCGTCGCGATTCCCCGTATCCGCGACTTCCGCGGCATCTCCGCCAAGAGCTTCGACGGCCGTGGTAACTTCTCCATGGGCGTCACCGAGCAGCTCATCTTCCCCGAGATCGACTTCGACTCCGTCGATCACCAGCGTGGTATGGACATCACTTTCGTGACCACCGCCAACACCGATGAGGAGGCCAAGGCCCTTCTGGACGCCTTCGGTTTCCCGTTCAAGAAATAGGTTCACCTGCCCTATGAGCGCCGTTCCCAGAAGGGGGCGGCGCTTGGGGCGAACAATACTCTATGTGAGGAGGATATAAGTGGCTAAGACATCGATGATCGTCAAGTGCAATCGCAAGCAGAAGTTCTCTACTCGTGAGTACACGCGCTGCCAGCGCTGCGGCCGTCCGCACTCTGTGTACCGCAAGTTCGGCCTGTGCCGTGTCTGCTTCCGCGAGCTTGCACTCAAGGGCGAGCTTCCCGGCGTTAAGAAGGCCAGCTGGTAAGTCACTACCAGCGTTTCAAGCATCAGTTTGGAACAGGGAAAACGCGCTAAAAAGGCTTTGCCGTTAAGGGCGGCGAAGAACCAAGAGCACGTGTTCATCAAGAACGAAGGAGAATCTGTATGAACCTTACAGACCCGATCGCAGATATGCTTACGCGCATCCGTAACGCTAACTCTGTGAACAAGGCCACGGTCTCCATGCCGAGCAGCAAGAAGCTCGTCGAGATCGCTCGTGTTCTGCACGAGGAGGGCTACATCGAGGGCTACGATGTCGAGGACACCGTTCCCCAGAAGACTCTGCACATCACGCTTAAGTATGGTCCCAAGAAGGCTAAGGTCATCAACGGCATCCGCCGCATTTCCAAGCCGGGCCTGCGTAAGTACACCGGCGTTGCCGACATGCCCCGCGTCCGCGGTGGCCTTGGTACCGCCATTATTTCCACCAGCCATGGCGTTATGACCGACCGCGATGCTCGCAAGCACAACGTCGGCGGCGAGATCATCGCTTACGTCTGGTAATTCGCTCGGTAGGTAGAAGGAAAGGAGATCACCGTGTCTCGTATCGGTAATAAGCCTGTCCAGATTCCCGCCGGAGTCGAAGTGGCAGTCAACGGCAACAACGTTGTCGTCAAGGGCCCCAAGGGCCAGCTCGAGCTCGATGTCTTTGAGAAGCTCGCTATCAACATCGAGGACAACGTCCTCACCGTTTCCCGTCCCGACGACGAGCGTGAGACCCGTGCCCGCCACGGCCTCACCCGTGCCCTCATCCACAACATGGTTGTTGGCGTTTCCGAGGGCTTCGAGAAGAAGCTCGAGCTCGCCGGCGTCGGTTACCGCGTGCAGCAGAAGGGCAAGAACCTCGAGTTCTCCCTGGGCTTCTCGCACCCCGTGATCGTCGAGGCTCCCGAGGGCATCACCTTCGAGGTTCCCGACAACACCCACGTGAACGTCAAGGGTATCAACAAGCAGCAGGTCGGTCAGATCGCCGCTGAGATTCGCGGCCATCGTCCTCCCGAGCCTTACAAGGGCAAGGGTATCCACTATGTCGGCGAGCACATCCGCCGCAAGCTGGGTAAGGCCGCCAAGTAGTCGTAACCGACTTACTCGCATAAGACCAGCACCCCGTTAGGTGCTGGCAAGATCAACCTTTTTAGGAGTTTACGTATGAACAAGCATAAGGCGAAGCTGGAAGGCCTCAAGCGTCGTCAGCGTCGTGTTCGCGGCAAGGTCTCGGGTACCGCCGAGCGTCCGCGTCTTCGCGTGACCCGTACTAACGCCAACATCTATGCCCAGATCATCGACGACAGCAAGGGCTCCAGCCTGACGCTCGTCTCTGCCTCGACCCTCGAGGCCGAGTTCAAGGGCACCCACACCTCGAACAAGGAGGCTGCGGAGAAGGTCGGTCAGCTCGTTGGCAAGCGTGCCATCGAGGCCGGCATCACCAAGGTCGCTTTCGATCGTGGTGGCCGTATCTACCATGGCCGCGTCAAGGCCCTCGCCGACGGTGCTCGTGCCGCCGGTCTCGAGTTCTAGGAGGTATGTAGCACATGGCTCGTAATCAGAAGCAGCAGCGCGAGGCCTCCGAGTTCGAGGAGCGCGTCGTTTACATCAACCGCGTGTCGAAGACCGTCAAGGGTGGTCGTCGCATGAGCCTCGTCGCTCTCGTCGTCGTTGGCGACGGCAAGGGCAACGTCGGCGTTGGCATGGGCAAGTCCGCTGAGGTGCCCATGGCCATCTCCAAGGCGTCTCTCGATGCCAAGAAGAACATGTTCCACGTGCCGGTGACCGAGCAGGGCACCATCCCGCACGAGGTTCTCGGCCACTTTGGTGCCGGCCGCATCATCATCAAGCCCGCTGTCGAGGGTACCGGCGTTATCGCCGGCGGCGCTGTGCGTCCCCTCTTCGAGCTTGCCGGCATCAAGAACGTCCTGTCCAAGTCCCTCGGTACCGACAACGGCCTCAACATCATCAAGGCTGCCGTCGAGGGCCTCAAGGAGCTCTCCAGCCCTGAGGACGTCGCGGCTCGCCGTGGCCTGACGGTCTCCGAGATGTTCGTCGGTAAGGAGAACTAAGCATGGCTGACACCATCAAGATCAAGCAGGTCCGCAGCACCAACGGTTGCAAGCAGGACCAGGTCCGTACTGTCCGTGCCCTCGGTCTCCACAGGATCCGCGAGGTTCGCGAGATTGCTGACAACGAGTCCGTCCGCGGCATGATCTTCAAGGTCAAGCACCTTGTCGAGATTGTAGAGGAGTAGCAAATGCAGCTTCACGATCTTACTCCCGCGCCCGGTTCCACCAAGAACCGCAAGCGCGTCGGCCGTGGCAATTCTTCGGGTCACGGCACCACTTCTGGCCGCGGTCAGAAGGGCCAGGGTTCCCGCTCTGGCGGCACCAAGGGTGCCGGCTTCGAGGGTGGCCAGACTCCGCTGGCTATGCGCCTGCCCAAGCTTCCGGGCTTCCGTAATCCCCGTCGTATCGAGTACACCGCTGTTAACGTTGAGCGTCTCGAGCGCAAGTTCGAGGACGGCGCTGTGATCGACGGTGCCGCTCTTAAGGCCGCTCGCATCACCAAGAGCGAGTTCGAGCCCGTCAAGGTGCTCGGCAATGGTGAGCTCACCAAGAAGTTCACGGTCAAGGTCGACAAGGTCAGCGCTTCTGCGCAGGCCAAGATCGAGGCCGCCGGCGGAAAGGTCGAGCTGCCGTGCTAAATGGTCTTAAGAATGCTTTCCGCATCAAAGAATTGCGCGAAAAGATTCTTTTTACCATAGCTATGCTCGTCGTGTACCGCATTGGTGCGCACGTTCCTGTGCCCGGCATTCCCTTCCAGGGGATGCTGGGCCTTTTCTCGACCGATAACAATTCGGTCGCCGCAGGTGCTATGGCCCTCCTGAATCTTTTCTCTGGTGGCGCGTTGAGCTATGTTTCGGTGTTCTCCCTGGGCATCATGCCTTACATCACCAGCTCGATCATCCTCCAGATGCTCCAGG
>JAHYYL010000039.1:4731-19759 GCA_019424965.1 Collinsella sp. | reverse complement strand
CGCAACGCGTTGCGCTGAGTCCTGAGGCTGTTGCAATGAAAATGAGAATCAAGGGTCTTGATTGGCGGATGTAAATAAACGGTGGAACGGCTGTAAAAGAGCCTTGCCACTGGGTAAAATCAGGATGTGCCGCGGAACCCGCTCCTCAGTCGGTCAACTTTGGAAGCGCGGGCAACGCAGGTGCTATCGTCTTAAAGGGTCGGCTGCAACCGACCCTTTTCTATGACTCCCTTCGCTATCCGTTACTGCTTATATTCCCGCCAGATCGAGTAGAGGTTCCGGGCAATGCCGGTCACATACATCGAGAGGCGCAGGATTTCAAGAAACAAGTTCATAGGCTTCACCCCAATCGGAGATCGGAGCGTTGCCCGCAGGCGGATTCCGCGGCGGTCAAGATTTTACCTCACAGGCCGCGGTGGGAGACATCTTACCCATCCCATGGTTTGGAACAGTGTCGATCTAACGGGCAATCAAGCCTCTAGCTCTTTTTGAATTGAGCAAGCATCTGCCCGAAGAAGCTTAGTTCGGATGGCTCATAAATGAGCGAACCGCCGTCCGCGGTCCTGTAGACGCCGCAGGGGAGGTAACGCCCGTCGGGGAGGACATAGAGGTTGGCTTCTTCCTTTAGTCCTGCTGGAAATAGCGGAATCCCGTTTTCGTCCACTTGGAACTCGTCTATATTTGCGACCTCTCTTTCCATGATGCCCCCTGGTCAGTTTCTATCGTAAGTGCGCCCTAAAACAAACACTGCTCAATCAGCTCTTTTCCGCGTAGGGTGTCGACCCACTCCTGCGGGATGGCTTTGAGACCGTATGCCGTGCCTGCGAGGGCGCCGGCGACGGCTGCGGTGGTGTCGGTGTCGTCGCCCAGGTTGACGGCGGCAAGCACGCAATCTTTGTAGCTGTTAGTGTTGACGAAACACCAGGTGGCTGCCTTAAGCGTGTCGCGCACGAAGCCACCTGACCTGATCTCCTGCTCAGGCACGCCTTTCAGATGGAGTGCCCACGAGGGGAGCACGTCGTTCATCACATCTCTCATCAGCTCGACAAATATGACGCATGCACCGGTCGACGTTCTGTGGGCGTGCGTAATCGCGGAGACCTTGCTGACCCCTTCGTCTGTCGCATCGGTGAACGCCAGGGGAGCGATGCGCATGAGCGATCCGTTGCCGTTGTCGCGCTCGCCGGAGCCTCCTTTGCCGGTGTGCAGGGCGCGGGCGGTCGTACCGCCGTAATCGAAAACGCCGTCGATCGTATACTCGCTACGGGCAATCCAGCCTACGAACTTGTCGCGCATGTCCTCGGTGTCAATGCGGCCGAGCTCTCTGATGGAGTCGCAGGTGGCGAGCGTCATAGATGTGTCGTCGCTCCAGGTGCCGGCGGGCTGCTCGTGCGTGCCGTAGCCGATCATGTCGGTGCATTCGAACGTGCCACGAGGTCTGAACTCGTAGGGAACGCCCAGCGCGTCACCGACGGCAAGCCCATAGATGCAGTCGCGCAGTGTTGTTTTCGGTCTGTGTGTCATGGAAAGCTCCTCTTTTCCCGGGTGATGTGGAGCGCCGTCGGGCGTTTCGGTCGCAACGTGCTGCTACCCTTGCGTTTCGCCATTGGTCGCTTCGTTGATGGCGCGGTACTCGGCACTCAGCTCGCGCGCCAGCTCTTCCTTGCTTGGAAGATACGGCAGGTATTTGGCGGCAAACACTTGGTCGTTGTCTTCGGGCAGCGTGTACTCGACGATCGAATCGCTTTTGTCCGCGCAGAGCACGATGCCTATGGGCGGATTGTCGCCTTCGTTCATGAGCTCACGCGTGTAGTAGTTCACATACATTTGCATCTGGCCCAGGTCCTGATGCGTAAGGTCATCGGTCTTAAGGTCGATGAGCACGAAACAGCGCATCAGATAGTTGTAAAACACAAGGTCAATATAGAAATGGCGCCCATCAAAGGTGATGCGCTTTTGGCGCGCCTCGAAAGCGAAGCCACGGCCAAGCTCCAGCAGGAACTTCTGAAGATGCGTGATGAGCGCCTGCTCTAGATCGCTCTCGCGAAACGCAGTATCGTCCGAGAAACCTAAAAACTCCAGCACATATGGGTCGCGGATGATATCCTCGGGGCGACGAGCCGGGGCGCGCTTTTGGATTTCCTGGGTGACGGCCTCCTTGTCCTTGCTGGCAAGTAGGCGCTCTCGGAACATGGTGTTGATCTGGCGTTCGAGTTGGCGCGTGCTCCAGCGAGAATTGGCGCATTCGTTCATGTACCAGGCGCGAGCATCAGGGTCGGGAATGCGCATCAACCTGCGGTAATGAGTCCAGCTCAATTCGCTACGCAGTGCGTCGCGAATTGGAAACGCAAGAAAGAACTGACGCATATTGCGAAGGTTTGCGATGCCAAAGCCTCTTCCGAAATCCGCGGTAAGCCTTCTGGAGAGGCCCGCAATCAATGCCTCTCCATATGCTGCGCGCTCCTCTCCGCCCTGTTCATCAACAATGCTCTTGCCGATCTCCCAATATGCCTCAACCATCGCAAAGTTAACGGCGGTATATGCCTTGTTGCGAGCGGCGTTGAGAATCGAGGAAACCTGCTTGTAAAAAACTTCTGGCACGATTGTCGATTCCCCGCGGTTTACCAGTTCACCCATCAATATCGCCCGACTTTCCTCTTGAGGAATGCATCTTTATTACATTTAGTTTAAAGCCTCGCGCGGACACGAATTGCTGCGTTGTCTGGCACCTTCGCATGGGGGCCTTGCGGTGGTTAAAATGTGACCATAAAGGCAGTTTTAGCGAACCCCACGGGAGTGACATGCATGGACAAGAACACGCTGCTATTCCAGGACAAAGGTTCGGGTAGGTTTAAAGACGTCAAGATCTACCCTAACCGTATTGAGGTGCTCAAGAAGGGCACGTTTGGTGGCAAGCACACCGAGATTGTTTACCTTAAGGACATCACTGGGGTCAACAGGATCAAGGGCCGCGACGTTTTCCTACGTAACAGGCTGTTGACCGCTTGTGTCTTTAGCCTGAGCAGTTGTGCGAAGGCCCAGGAGTTTGTTAACGCGCTGAACATGGTGATGTAGTCGAAAGCGGCGTTCGGGCCAAGGTAAAAATCGGGGGCACAGAACGGTGTTCTGCGCCCCCGATTGAGTCGATGTGTCTAAAAGGCTGGCTTGCCTATTCGCTAGCGCCTTCGCTGTCTTCGCGGTCACTGGCAAGCATTGCTGCACCTGCGACCGTCGTCGCCACGGCGGCGGCAGCGAGCCCGGCGGCAACGCCAGAGCCGTCGCCCGTGTCGGCGAGTTTTCCGGCCGAGCTTTCGCCCTTGCCGTTCTTGTCGGCGCTACCTGCGTTGGAGCCCGTGCCACCGTCGGTGCCGGCGCCGTTGCCGCCCGCGTTGCCCGAGGTTGCAACGGTAAAGCTTGCGGCTCCGTCGCTGGCGAGCGTGTAGTTCTGCGCCGCGTCGCCCAAGAGACCGTTCACGCGCACCCAGTACGTTCCTGCGGCAAATGTTTCGCCCTCGGCCATTGCCGTGCCCGGAGCGCCGTCCGCGTCGTGCACAAACTCGAGCTGGGCCGTGCAGGCATCGGTTTCGAGCTTGCCCTCGAGTGATGCCGCAATCTTGGCGCGCACGTCTTCGCCGGCCTTAAGGCCTTCGAGTCCCTCAAAATGGGGCGTCAGCGCGCGTGGATCGATATCGATAGGCACAAAGCCCTGCAGTCTTGTAACGGTCTCGTTGCCCAGGGCATCAACATCCACGTATTCAATGGCAAACGCATGGCCCGAAGCCGCCACGTTGAGTACGTTGCTGCTGTCGACAAGGCGGAAATGGCCCTCGCCAACGGTCTTGCCATCCTGGAGCGAGGCATCGCTCAGCGAGTCGCCGTACGTCATGCGCATGCGGGTCGGGAGGTAGTACGAAGCTGTCTGCTTGTGCTGTGTATCGTAATCGTAATTGCGCTGGTAGATGCTCCGGGCCAGCGCCGCATCAACAAAGTCGGATGCGATGATGCCAATGTGCTCGAGGTAATCTGACTTTGTATCCTCGATGCCGCTGGGATTGATGTACGGGCTCTTATACAGATGCTCGTTGACTACTCGTGCCGAGGTAAAAGGATTGCCTCCGTGCGACAAGCCCGTGCAGCTGGTGTAGTTGATAGACCAGCAACGCTCCTGGACTTGCACCTTGGCCCCGTCATCGTCCGCGACGTCCACCTTGTTGCGCGTGCGCCCGGTCGTTTCCTTCAGCGCATTATCGACCCAGCTGAGCTTGTCGGTTCCCGTGAGTTTGTACTTGTCCTGGGCGTATACCTTGGTGCAATAGGGCTCTTTGTCTCCTGTTTCCCCCGCGGCTTCAAAGCCCCGCGCGTCTTGGACGAGACACATAGTGGCGCTGTCGGAGTGAGCCTTGATCTTGTCATCCCATTCGGTAAGGTCGAGGCCCCACGTATGGCCGCTTACACTGTTGCCGGCGAGCCTAAATCGACGCAGCAGAACGATCTTTCCGCGCACCTCGTGTAGCGTGGGAACGCGGCTCGATGTGTAGAACAGGTTGGGGTTATCGGCCATAACCTTGGCGAAGGCCGTCGTTATGCTTTCGTCGGTAGCCTCATCGTTGCCGCGCGATGCGAGCATGATGAGCGCTTCTGACGGGTTTTCGTTCAAAAACGTTTTGAAGTACCCGATGACATCGGAGAGATGCAGATAGTTCCCGTCTTTTTTGAGTAGGTAGAAAATCCCGTGGTCGATACCGGGGTCGTCGCCCTTTCCGAGTCGGATATCAAAATAGCGGATTCCCTCGAGCAACTGCGTGGGAATGTAATCCTGCTGGCATTTTACTTGCGAGGATTGGGGCTCAGTGTCGTTGTCCACGCTGCAGGTGCCCGAATCGTGCGTACCCGGGATGCTCAGCTCGTCGAGGAACTTGTTGTCGTCGACGTATTTCATCCAACATGGCCCATCGACGTAGCTGCTGTACGTGATCCAGTCGAGGCTGCTAACCGTGGCATCGTTCTTTTTCATGTCGCAACCGATAAGTTCGAGCTCCCACGGAATGCTCTTACTCTTATGGCAGATCTTATTGTTGTCCTGGTCTTTGCCGTTCGATTCTATTGCCAAGTACTTAATGTCTTTTTTCTCGGTTTCTTTCTCGACCGTGCGGTCTCGGATGATATAGGTTCCGTTTGATTGGCGCTCGAACGCAAAAGCGCGGCTGGGCTTGTTGTCATACTCGCCGCCCCATACGTGGATGACCTTTCCATCTTTGTCCGAGTCGTCGTCGACCGACCAAATGCTGTAGCCCGTCTTTTTATGCTCTTCGAAATTGAGCAAGGTGCGGATAGCATACCAGTTTGTATCGTCATTCTTGGTCGTTACGTTCTCAAGGATGAGCTTGCTGGACGTGCCGTCGTTAAACAGGTGGCAGACGTTGCCGCGAACGTTGCCGTCTTGGTTGACGCTCGCGGTGCGAAAATAGCCCGCGGGGCGAAGGCGAATGACGAAATTACCGAGGTGCTCCGCCGGTTTGGGCGTGTCGTCTGCAAATGCCGCTCGCAGGGGAATGCCCGGTGCCGCGGTTTCTGGCAGGCTTGCAAGCGGCGACAGCGCCGCAAGACCTAAGCCCAGCGTAAATGCTCGGCGGCTGATGGCATGGTGTTCGGTCATAACTCCTCCATTCGCAGCGTGCGGTTATGCGATAGTTTTGGTCACTATACTGCCCAGATGTTTAAAGATGCTGGTTTAATTGTCTGCGCGGCGCAATAAATCGGTGGGCGGACGTGTTGAGGTGTTTGTCGTTTTCGTACTGTTGCCACATTTGGGGCGGTTCCGGCGTCCGGCACCCTCGCGTTCGCCGGCTATCGGCATAAGAAAGGGAAGACCGGCGAGCCGATCCTCCCTTGGTGCGAAGCGCTGGGGTATCGTCGCTTGTTTGCACTGTGCCCGTGTTTCCCGCTGCGCTCGCCAGTCGTTTAGCGCTTGATCTCGATGTCGTCGAGCTTGACGTCCATGGCTTCGGTCTTGGCTTCGGCGATGTCGTCGGCAAACTCCAGAGACTTCATCATGGTCTCGACGGCGTCCTTGTGTTCCTCGACGTTGTCGATGCGCACGTACACGCTGCCGCCGTCAACGTCGGTGAAGTACTCGGTCGTCACGCCGCCCGAGTGCGTAAAGTAGGCGCTGCGCCAGGTCTTGCCGTTGTACTTAACGGGATCGCTCTCGGTCCATCCGGAGTTGGCCTTCCACTTTGCCTCGTAGTCAAACAGCTCGTCGGCGTTCTTGTCAGTGTCGAAGACGGGGATGAAGCGGTCGCTGGCGTGCTCGCTCTCGGTGAACTTAAACTGGGCCCTGTCGGCGGTGTCGCCGGCGACGTCGGTGATCTCGACGCCCTCGGGGACCTCGACCTTAAACCAAATGAAGTCGGTCCTCATATCCACGGCTGGCTTTTCTGCTCCGCCGCCACCACCACTGCCGGTAGCGTCGCCGCTGCCACCGCAGCCCACCAGAGCAACTGTGGCAAAGAGACTGATGCAGAGGGTGAGAATCGCAAAGGCCTTCTTTTTCATGGTCGTGTCCTCCTCGATCTGTAACCGCCCATGGATTACCTGCCTTTACTGTACGCGCGAGCGGCTCCTTCGGGTGGGCCATGTGTCCCATTCTGAGGGCCGGATTTGCGCCGTTAAGTGGCAATATGCTCGGACGCAAAAGAGGGGAGGGCCGATGCTGTCGGCCCTCCCCGGGGTTGGGTGCCCGTTGTTTTAATGGGGCGCGTGTACGCGGGTGCGCATAGGCACGTGCGGGTGTCCCGTTACTTGATCTCGATGCTCGAAATCTCGGCTTCGCGTGCCTCGGCAACTGCCTCTGCCATGTCATCGGGGAACTCGATGGAGTTGAGGAGCGCCTCGGCTTCTTTCTTGTGCTGGTCGAAGTTCGAGATGAGGACGTAGACGCTTCCCGGCTCAACGTCGGTAAAGAGGAGGGTTGTGATGCCACTGTTGTCCTCGTACGTTCCGACGAGCCACGTCCTGCCGTTATACTCGACGGACCCGCCATCCTTCCACTGGAACGTATCCCCCTTCTTTTCCGCCTGGTCGGCGTGGGATTCCTCGGCAGTCAGCGCTTTTTTCCAAACGGGGATAAAACGATCGGCCGAGGCGTTCTCGTCTTCGGGGAAGGTGAGCTGGACCCTGTCGGCATTCTTGCCGGCGGAGTCGCTTACGCCGACGCCCTCGGGCATCTCGACCTTAAACCAGATAAAGTCGGTCTTCTTGGCGACGGGGGTCTTTTCCTTGCTCTCGCTCTTGGAGGCGCTGCTGCCGCCCGATGCGCTCCCGCCGCAGCCGACAAGGGCAAACGCGGCAAAGAGGGCGATGCAAAGGGAAAGGATCGATAGGGTCTTTTTCTTCATGGTGGCGTCCTCCTTGTCTGCCAGGGACATCGTGTGCCGCGGATCGCTGGGGCGGCGGTTGCGCGTGCACATGATGACTTTGTTTGCTGTGCGGTGATTCCTCCATTCGTCGTCCGGTGCCGTGATGAGCTTGCCCCAACATGGGGCTCCTTACCTATATGTATGCCCTAGTTGCCGCTGCCCGGGAGTCTCGAAACGTGGGCCATGTGTCCCATGTTTGCGTTGGCATGGCCTATCGTTCGTCATAGAAATCCGCGATGGCCAGGTGTGCTGACGCCCATGTGCTTATGGGCTAGACTTAGCACCATTACGTGTTCGATGCGGTTGGTCGACGGTTGCTGCCTGACCGATGTATATGACTTGAAGGTGCGTGCGTATGAGCCAAGAGATGATGGATAAAACCTGTCGAGAGTTTGCCGAGGCACTTGCCGCACGCGAGCCGGTTCCCGGCGGTGGCAGCGCGAGCGCCTTTGTGGGCGCGCTGGGCGCCTCGCTGTGCGGAATGGTTGCCCGCTACGGTGCGACCAATCCCGCGCTTGCTGATCGTGCGGATGACCTGACGCGTGCGTTTGCCCATGCTGATGAGCTGGCCCAGGAGCTTGTCGAGTTGGTTGCCGAGGACGTTCGTGCCTATGGGCAGGTGTCCGCGGCATACGGTATTCCGCGTGACGATCCGGCTCGAGCGACCGCGATTCAGGATGCGCTGCATGTGGCCGCTATGCCGCCGTATCGCATTATGGATGCCTGCGGGCGCGCGCTGGCGCTGCTCGAGGACATGGCCGACAAGGGTTCGCGTCAGCTGCTGTCCGATGTGGCGTGCGGCGCCGTGTTCTGCCGTTCCGCTATGCAGGGCGCGAGCTTGACGCTCTTTGCGAACACCACGTCTATGAAGGATCGCGCTCGTGCTGAGGAGCTCGAGACGGCGTGTGATGAGTTGCTCGACATGTGGTTGCCGCGCGCCGATGCGCTGGCGCGCCGCGCCGCCGACGCCGCAAGGAAGAGGGGATAGCCATGGCTGAACTGCTGAAGGGTGCCCCCGTTGCTCGCGCTTTGACTGAGGAACTTACTGCTCGCTGCGTGGCTTTGCGCGAGCGCGGCGTTGTGCCGACGCTGGCTATCGTGCGCGTGGGTGAACGCGAGGACGACCTATCCTACGAGCGCGGTGCGCTCAAGCGCTGCGAAAAGGTTGGCATTGAGGCTCGCCGCGTTTTGCTTCCCGCCGATGTTTCGCAGGACGAGCTGTTGGCGGCCATCGAGGACATCAATACCGATTCGTCTGTTCATGGCTGCCTGATGTTCCGCCCGCTGCCCGCCGGCCTTGACGAGGATGCGGTTGCCGCGGCACTCGATCCTGCCAAGGACGTTGACTCCATGACGCCGGCTTCGCTGCTCACCACGCTTTCGGGGCGCGGCGAGGGTTTTGCCCCCTGCACAGCCGAAGCCGTGCTTGCTTTGCTGGATCATTACGGCGTTGAGCTGGATGGAGCTAAGGTTGCTGTGGTCGGGCGCTCGCTGGTGATCGGGCGTCCTGTTGCCGCCATGCTTACGGCGCGCAATGCGACCGTGACGACGTGCCATACGCATACGCGCGACCTTGCTGCCGAGTGCCGTGCTGCCGACATTGTGGTTGCCGCCGTTGGACGCGCGCGTACGATTGGCGTGGATGCGGTTCGCGAGGGCCAGACGATCATCGATGTTGGCATTAATTGGGACGAGGCCGCTGGCAAGCTGGTGGGTGACGTCGATTCTGATGCTGCGGAGCCGGTCGTTAACGCCATCACGCCCGTGCCGGGCGGCGTGGGCGCTGTGACGACGGCGATCCTCGCCAAACACGTGATCGAGGCGGCCGAGCGCGCATCGAAATAGGCGGTTTGGGCTGTTTGAGGGGGTTAGCTCTATACCCCGTGGACAAAAAATGCCAAATATGAGTACTGTCACCAATTTAGTAACAGCAATTTTGCTACGTATGGGTGTCGAAAGTCTACATTTGTTCAAAAATTAGATGATGTAATTCCTCATAGGTCCAATAAAATAGGCTCTCTATCGATACTAAATATCGTTAGAGAGCCTATTTGACCTAAAATATATGTGACTATCTTGGCAACAGTACTCATATTTGGCATTTTTTGTCCACAGGGGTTGCCAGCGCCGTGGTTTCGTCCTTTCTGCGCCGAAGCGATACACTGTTATCGTTTGATTTCTTCGCTCAAGGAGGATGCGCATGCCGTGCACAACGATTTTGGTTGGTAAGAACGCGAGCTACGACGGGTCGACGTTGGTTGCCCGCAACGAGGACTCGTCCAACGGGGTGTTTGAGCCCAAGCGTATGCGCGTGGTGCATCCCGACGAGCAGCCGCGCGTCTACACGAGCGTCCTGAGTCACCTGACCGTTGAACTGCCCGATAACCCCATGCGCTACACGAGCGTCCCCGATGTTGTCCCGGGCCACGGCATCTGGGCCGAGGCCGGTTTCAACGAGCTCAATGTGGGCATGTCCGCAACCGAGACGCTCACCACCAACGAGCGCGTTCGCGGCGCCGACCCGCTCGTCGACTACGTGCCCGCCAAGGGCAACGAGGACGAGGACGGCTATGTTCCGGCGCAGCCCGGCGGTCTGGGCGAGGAGGACATGGTGACCCTGGTGCTGCCATATGCCAAATCCGCCCGCGACGGCGTACGCATTCTGGGTGACCTGCTTGAGCGCTATGGCACCTACGAGAACAACGGCATCGCCTTTAGCGACGTGGACGAGATCTGGTGGCTCGAGACCATCGGCGGTCACCACTGGATCGCCAAGCGCGTGCCCGATGACGCCTATGTGACCATGCCCAACCAGCTGGGTATCGACAGCTTTGACCTGGATGACGCCGAGGGCGCCCAGGCCGACCACATGTGCTCCGCCGACCTGCGTGCCTGGATGGCCGAGTGGCATCTGGACCTGACGCTGGGCGTCGATGGCGACGGCCCGGCTGCGATCTTTAACCCGCGCGAAGCCTTTGGCTCTCACAGAGACAGCGATCATGTCTACAACACGCCGCGCGCCTGGTACATGCAGCGCTGCCTCAACCCCAGCGACGTGTGGGACGGCCCCGACGCCGACTACACGCCCGAGAGCGACGACATCCCCTGGAGCCGCGTGCCCGAGCGCAAGGTGACCATCGAGGACATCAAGTACGTACTCTCGAGCCACTACCAGGGCACGGAGTACGACTGCTACGGCAGCAAGGGCACGCCCGCCACGCGTGGCGCTTATCGCCCCATCGGCATCAACCGCAACAGCCAACTCGCCGTACTGCAGCTGCGTCCCTATGCGCAGCCGGCCTACCGCGCCGTGCAGTGGATGGCCTTTGGTTCCAACTCGTTTAACGCGCTAGTTCCGCTGTACGCCAACGTCGAGACCATGCCCGAGTACTATGCCGACACGCAGGCTCGCGTAACGTCCGAAAACTTCTACTGGGCCAACCGCCTGATCGGCGCCCTGGCCGATGTTCGCTTCCATGAGTGCGGTCGCGCGGTCGAGGATTATCAGGAGAAGGTCGGCGGCATGGGCCACAAGCAGATTCATGACGTCGACGCTGCCGTAGCCGTTCTGCCCGAGGCCGAGGTGCCTGCCGAGCTTGCACGCGCCAACGAGGAGTTTGCCGAGCGTGTTCGCGTAGAGACTGATGCTCTACTGGGCAAGGTGCTCTACACCACGAGCTGCGCCATGAAGAACTCTTTCGCGATGAACGACAACGTGAGATAGGGATTTCCCGTCGATCGAATAGCGCTAAAACGCTTTGTCGCTTTCACTCAATCTTGGGTACAAGAACGCCAATGCAGTTGTTTGTGATTGGAGACAACCATGGTTATGAAACTCGATCAGCTCGTTAACGGCGCCATCAACGTGGGCTTCGGCGCCGCCGCCGTTGCCGTCGAGGGCAGCAAGAAGGTTCTCGACGACCTTAATACCAAGGGCGAGCAGGTGCGCAAGGACACCGCCACCCCCGATATCGCCCGCAGTGTGTCCGACATGTTCGAGCAGGCCGGTGGCACCATCTCCGACCTGACCGAGCGCCTGGGCATGCAGGGTGAGACTGCGGCACAGCGCGTGCTCGACGAGCTCATCCTGGCCCGCGTCCGCGTTATGACCGCCCCCGAGCGCACGGCCTTCCTGGCCCATGTGCGCGATATCGTCGATTCGGTCGAGGACAACGTGACCTCGGTGCCCGTCGAGTCTGTTGAGCCCGACGACGCAGGGGACGCCGAAGAGGCCGAGTAGTAGCGCAGATGGCAGATTCCACCACCGATTACAACAATCAAGATCCCTTGTGTGACGAGGCGGCGGTTGTCGACGAGGTCGATGCCGCCGTCTCGGGTGCTCGCAAGAAGCCGCGCGCTGTCGATATGGTCCCCGAGGAGCCCGACGCGATGGCGCCGGACGAGGAATACCAGCTCACGCCGGCGGGCCGCCGCGAACGCATCGGTCAGATCGTTCGCCTGATCAAAAAGTATCGCGTGTGGGATAACCTCACGCCGGTTCGTTTGCGCCGCCTGCTCGAGGAACTCGGCCCCATGTTCGTCAAGATGGGGCAGATTCTGGCCAACCGGTCCGAGATTCTGCCGCAGCGGTTTTGCGACGAGCTGCGTCGTCTGCGCTCCGACGTGGAGCCGGTGCCGTACGAGGTCGTACTCAGTTGTCTGGAAGAAGAATACGGCCTGCGCCTGGGAGAGATGTTCGATGCGATCGACCCCAATCCGCTTGGTAGCGCATCGCTCGCGCAGGTGCACCGCGCTCGTCTGGTGACGGGCGAGGACGTGGCCGTCAAGGTGCAGCGCCCCGGTGCGCAGCAGGTTATGGCACAGGACATCGATATCATCCGCTCGGTGGTGCGTATCGTTTCCAAGTTCGTCAACACCGATCAATTCGTTGACCTGCACGGCGTAGTCGAGGAGTTGTGGACCTCGTTTCGCGAGGAGACCAACTTTTTGGCCGAGGCCAAAAACCTCAACGACTTCTACGAGTTCCATAAGAGTGTTCATGGCGTGACGTGCCCTAAATCCTATCTGGACCTGTGCACCGAGCACGTGGTGGTTATGGACTACGTCGACGGCATTTCGATCGCCGATCCTGAACGCTTGGTGGCCGAGGGCTATGACTTGGAAAAGATCGGTGCCGCAATCGTCGAGGACTACTCGACGCAGGTGCTCGATGACGGCTTTTTCCATGCCGACCCGCATGCGGGAAACATTATTCTCAAGGACGGCATCGTTTACTTTATCGACTTGGGCATGGTCGGACGCATGTCGAGTCACGATCGCGGTATCGTCAAGGACATGATTTTCGCCGTGGCCGAGGGTGACGTGCCCATGCTCAAGGATTCGCTCATGCGCTTCGCCGTGACGCGTGGCGATTCGGCAGAGCTCGATCATTCGGCCTTTTTGTCCGATTTGGACTTTATCGTCGCAGACTTTGCGGGCCTCGACCTGAAGGATCTGGATATCGGCGAGTTTTTGACCTCGCTGTTAAACCTCGCGCGTAAGAATGACGTTGAGCTGCCGAGCGTGGTGACGATGTTCGCGCGCGGCATGGTGACGCTCGAGGGTTTGCTGACCGAGTACATGCCCAACGTCAACATGATCCAGATCATCCAAACGCACATTAAAAACGAGAAAAGCACCTATGCGCGCGTGCGCGACATGGGGCGCGATCTTGCCGCGAGCAGCTATCGCGCGGCGAAGGGCTCGCTCGAGGCGGCCGAGTATCTTGGCCTGGCTTCGCGCATGCTCACGCGCGGCCAGCTTAAGGTGAACACGCAGATCATGAGCAGCGATAAGGCGCTGCGACAGCTGGGCGGAATTATCGACCGTATGTCGATGGCAATTGTGATTGCTGGCCTGTTTATCGGTTCGTCGGTGGTGTACTACGCGCGCATCGAGCCGGTTGTGTTTGGTATCCCAGTCATTGGCTTTATGGGCTACGTCAGCGCACTGGTGCTGGCGCTTATGCTGGGCCGCAATATCTGGCTCAACAGTCACGGCGGCAAGCACTAGAGGCCGCGACCGTCACCGCATTTTCCTATCGCAAACAATAGCTTTTACCTTGGGCTTCGCCTGCGTGCGAGGCCCTTTTGCGTGATACCATTTTGACGGTAATAATCGATGGCCTAGATGGTGGTGCGGAGACGCATGAATGCGCGGTTTACCTGCGCGTTTGGGAGAATTGGGGTGCAAGTCCCCGGCTGTACCAGTAACCGTAATTCCTCTTGGCTCGGGATGTTCGCGTCGCAGATCGGACGACGTGCCCGAGTCGTTAAGGTTAAGTCGGATCGCCTCCCATCTTGCATGCGGCTGCGGCGTATGCCGCCGGTGTGCATAGGGCTCTGGAGGGAAGGGGGACCCCGATGGGGGAACTCGAGCGCAACATGCGCGATGACGTGGGGCAGCCTCAAGGCAACGCTCCAAGTACAGACAGTAGGAGACAAATGGATATGTTTGTGGACGAGCGCCAGCGCGTCTCGCATCGCCGTGGCGCGATTGCGCGCGGTGTAGCTAAGCGCGGCCTGGTGGCATTCCTGGCCTTCGCGATGGCCTTTGGCACCACGCCGGCTCAGCTGTGGGCCGAGGGCGCCGAGGGCATTGCCGAGGCTGTGGCTCAGGCTGCGACGCCGGGCGAGGGCACGGGTGCCGCGGACGGTGCTGCCGAGCAGAGCGGCGCCGAGGTTTCGGATTCCGGGAGCGCGCCTGCGGCTAGTGCCGCCACAACAGAGGCAGCAACTGGCGACGAAGGCTCGGCGACGGGGGAGAGCCCTGCCACGAGCGAGCAGTCTTCGACGGCGCCCACTGGCCAAGCAGGATCTGCCGCCGCGGCTGCCGTCCAGACAGAGAACCCGACAGAAACCGGCGATGTCGCCAAGAAGCAAGTTGAGGTCTCGTTCTCGATTATCGGCACCGATTCCGACGGCAAGGCTCAGACCTGGGTGGCACCTACGCAGCTTAAGCTCGACGAGGGCTCGACGGCTGCGGACGCCTTCGTTAAGCTGCAGGAGAAGACGGGCTTTAAGGCGAAATACGATCCGAACACGGCATACGGTTTCTACCTCGAAAGCATCACGTCCCCGAGCGATGGCCGCACGCTTGCCTTCGATCCGGCGACTTATGCCTACTGGCAGCTGTTTGTCGACGGCGCGTCTTCCTCGGTTGGTGCGAGCAGCGTCAAGCTCACCCAGGGGCAGAAGATTGAGTTTGCCTATACGGCTGGTAGCTCGTCCCCTGTCGTTAAGGACCAGGTTGCCGCAAATGTGACCGTCATTGGTCGCGATGCCCAGGGCAAGACTCAGACTTGGGTCGATAACGCGCAGTATGTGGTGACGTCCGGCTCGAACGCACTTGACCTTACGAAGGTCGCGCTCGAGGCGAATGATATTGACGCCGTTGTTGCGGGCTCCTTCATTCTGAGCCTTAAGTACAACGGCGTTGAGCTGGGTACGCCGCTCGATTATTCGACCTCTTGGCAGCTGTTCATCAACGGCAAGTCGAGCGACTACACGGCGGACAATGTCACCATTCATGCCGGCGATACCGTTACGTGGTTCTACGGTGGCTGGGGCGACCAGTTGCCCTCTGATTCCGTCCATGCTTCCGTTCAGGTG
>JAHYYL010000039.1:0-4721 GCA_019424965.1 Collinsella sp. | reverse complement strand
ACAAGGACGGCAAACAGCAGGTGTGGGCCTCGACGGGCCAGACGAGTCTCAAGGCGGGCTCTACTGCCAAGGATCTGCTGGAGCAGACCGGCCTTAGGCTCGATTCTAGCGAATCGTCTTGGGGCTGGTTCCTCAACGGCATTTATTCGCCGTTCGACGTCGACGGTAAGCCCTATGTCGGGGATGCTGCAACCAATAGCTATTGGCGCTTCTACGTAAATGGCGAGTTCAAGAACGTTGGCGCTGGTGCCTACGAGCTCCAAGAGGGTGACGCCGTCACCTTTATGTATGCTGGCGACAGCGATGCCCTTCCTGGCCAGGTTCTTGGGTCTGTCGATGTTATCGGTCCCGATGTCAACGGCAACAATACTCGCTGGGGCTCGGCAAGCAATGTTTCTTTGCCCGAAGGCTCCACGGCCCAGAACCTTATTGAGGCATTTCTGAAGGCCAAGAGCGTTGCGTATAACGGCTCCCAGAGTGGTGTGTACTGGCTCCTTAATTCCATTACTTCGCCGTTCGATCACAAGCCGTATGCCTGGGATGGTGCGACCAATAGATATTGGCATCTGTATATCAACGGAGAGCTCACATCTCTCTGCGCCAACCAGGTCACGCTCAAGAGCGGCGACAAGGTTACGTTTGCCTACACCACCGATAATTCGCCCATGCCCGATCCCGACAAGATTGTCGTGGACCCGAGCGCGACGGCTCCTGATTGGGATGCCGAGTGGGCCGGCTACGGCAACAGTGGCAACGGTTCGACCGTAACGGATGCCAAGACGCCTGCGCAGGCTGCCGGTCTTAAGTGGGCCTTCGATTGGAAGGCCGAGTCTGGTCAGCAGTATGCCAACTGCAGCGAACCTGTCATCGCTAACGGCTTTGTGTACATCGCGACCGAGAACGAGCTCATTAAGATTGATTCGTCCACGGGCAAAAAGGTTGCCTCTGCGCCGCTTGCCTCCAAGGTGAGCTATACCTCTCGTCCGATCTATACCAATGGCCTTATCATCGTTCCGCTCAACGGCGGTGCGGTCCAGGCGATTACTGCAGACAAGCTGATCTGCAAGTGGCTGACGCCTGGTTTGACGGACTTGACGCAGAGCTCCTGCACCGTCGTTTCGGACGGCGAGTACGTCTATGTAGGCTCGGTCGATATTTCGTATGACGAGAATTACAACGCGACCTACGGCAACGGCTCCTTTGCGCGCATTAAGATTGCCACGGGCGAAGTTTCTTGGCAGAACATCGACCCTGCCGAGGGCTATTACTGGACTGGTGCGGCTTTGACGGATAAGTATGCCATCGTTCCTACGAGCGCGGGCACGCTTAAGTGCATTGATAAGACGACGGGCGATGTCGTTTCGACCATGAAGCTCGGCGCTGTCGCAAATGCCGATTGCATTGCCGATCCGTCCAATGGTTCGACCTTCTATCAGATGACGCACGACGGAATGCTCCATGTGATTTCGCTTTCGGCAAAGGGCGTGCTGAGTGAACAGAAAACGGTTGATCTGGGCCTTACGAATAATCTGAGCGCCCCTGCGGTGTCTGGTGACAATCTGATTGTCGGCGGACAGACGGCTACTGGCTCTGCTCTGGTTCTCTATAACCTGAAGACGGGTAAGACCACGATGGTCGCTGCTGCCGACGGCAAGGCGCTGCCGGCTGGCCTCAACGGTATTGCTGCTACTCCGCTGGTGAGTGTTCAGGGCGGCAAGACCTATGTGTACTTCACCGTGAACAGTGCGGATAGCAAGGATTACGTCAACTACTCTGCTGGCGGTGGCGTGTATCGCTATACGCTTGGCGACGCAGAGGCGACGCAGATTTATGATGCGGCTGGCCATTACCAGTACTGTGACTCTCCGGTCATTGCCGATGCATCTGGCAACCTGTACTACATCAATGATTCGGGTACGCTGTTCAAGCTCGGGGCTGTTGAGTCTTGGACGGTTGCCTTTAATTCCAACGGCGGGTCTGTTTGCGACACTAAGTTTGTTGCTACGGCCGACGGCAAGCTGGTCAAGCCGGCCGATCCGACGCGCGATGGCTACACTTTCGGCGGTTGGTTCACCGATGAGGCTTGCACGCAGGCGTATGACTTCAGTACGCCGGTGACGGCCGATCTGACGCTGTATGCCAAGTGGACCAAGAATGCTGTTAACCCTGGCGGCAATGGCGGTTCTGGCACTAATGGTGGCAACGGTGGCGCTGGCAACGGTTCCGGTGCTGGCACGGGCACGGGTTCCGGCTCCGGCACGAAGGGCCAGCAGGCCGGCGGCGCTATCGCCCCGGGTCATAAGCCGACGACCAAGACGACGGTGTCGACCAAGACCGAGACCAAGGACAACAAGTCCGACAAGAAGGACACCGATAAGTCCGATAAGAAGGACGAGAAGAAGTCTGACAAGAAGTCTGACAAGAAGGACAGCAAGTCCGACAAGAAGTCCGATTCCAAGTCCGATACGGGTGCTGCTTCCACGACCACTGCTAAGAAGTCCTCTAGTGCCTCCGAGCAGGAGGCTGGCACCAACCCGCTCGCCATTGTTGGCGTTGCCGCCGGCGTCATCGGTCTCGCCATCGTCGGCGTGTTCGTGTTCACCAAACGTCGGTAGGTGAGGGCTGTGTCCAATAAATCCAAGGACGCTGACCCCAAGCAACCAGATTCCTCGTTCATTCAGTTCGACGATGCAAAGCAACAGGGCGCCGCTTCGGCGGCGTCCGCCCCTCGTCGCAAGGCGCTCCTTGGCGTTTTGACTGCCGCGTGCACCATTCTGATCGTCGTCTCGCTGGGCTTCGTCCATCCTTCCGAGAGCGGCGCCTGGTCCATCGACTGGATCATTCAGGCCGTGACGGGGGAGAGCGTCGTCACCAAGGACACCAAGGCGTCTGGCTCGACTATGGCTTCGGGCGAGGCCAGTTCCGAGGACTCCAAGTCATCGAATGACGCAAAAGATGAGTCCAAGTCCAAGGACGATTCCGAGTCTTCAAACAAGGAATCGGACAAGAACTCGGATAACAAGAAGTCCGAGGACCAGGACGGCAAGAAGTTTGGCGATAAATCCGCTGCCCAAAATACGGGAGCCGGTGATACTTCCAATGCGTCTGGCGGTGGCCAGTCGTCTGGTGGAGCCTCATCCTCTAATGGTGGAAACGCCTCCTCGGGCGGCCAGAGCGGCTCGCAGGAGTCCAGCTACGTAACAGTGACGGTTTCGGTCACATCGAGCGCTGTGGGCAATCCTGTGTCTTCTGGTGGCACCTTTACCTTTAACGAAGGCGTTACCGTCTACGATGCCCTGTGCGCGCTGGGTCTTTCTGTCAACGCACATGGCTCGTCGTACGGCACATATGTCTCCGCGATTGGTGGTTTGGCCGAGAAACAGTACGGCGGCACGAGCGGCTGGACGTACTCCGTCAACGGCACAACGCCTATGACGGCCTGCAGCAACTACGTTCTCTCCAACGGCGACAACGTGGTCTGGTATTACGTTACAGGCTAGAGGCCTCGACATAGCGCGCCAGACGGGCGGTTCGGACAAACATCCGGGCCGCCCGTTTTTCATGCGAATGAGACCGGGTCGCCGGGCCTCTCGGCAAACAAAAAACCGGTTGGAACGGGAATTCCAACCGGTTATACATTCAAGCTAATAATGAATCGACTACGACCGTGCGCCCTCGAGGAAGAAGCGGCGGCTAAAGTAGTTGTACCAGGTGACCAAGAACGTGGCGATGGCCTTCATGGCCTGGTAGCCGATGCTCAAAAACGTGACGCCCACAAACATGTACAGGTCGTTGAGGCCCAGACCGATCACCGACAGGATGGTGAAGATCGTGAACTCGCGCTTGCGGCTCATGCCCTCGCGATGGTCGAACACGTACTTCATGCTGAGCCAGTAGTTGACCACGACGGACGTGATAAACGAGACTGTGGTACTCATCAAAAAGTCGAGGTGGAACAGCTCGACGAGCGCAATGAGCATACCCCAGTCGATGCCAAAGGAGACAAGACCCACGACAGCGAACTTGAGGAACTGCTTGGTATGAGGTTGTGCCAGTGCCTTGCGCACGTAATCACATCCAATGCGTTGATGAATCGAGCAGAGGATACTTTAGAGCTTTTGCAAGGGAAACGTAAGGTCCTTGCCAAGAACTATACGAACTCGCCAAATTTTCAAGAGCTAATCCGCAAACGTTGAAAATTTGCCCGTAAACGAGCAATGCCCACGAACAACACAGCGCTCGACGCGCGTCATCCGGGGGCATTGTAAAGCTGTAAGGTTGCGAGTTACTTGGTCTCATCGCCTTCCAGGAAGATCTTTCGGGTCACAAAGTTGTAGACCATGACAAGCGCGGTGGCGCAAATCTTGGCGATATTGGCCTCGAGCCCCAGGCCGGCGTTGAGTGTCAGCACGATACCGTAGTTGAGTGCCAGGCCGATCACGGACAGCACGACGAAGATGATGAACTCGCGGCGGCGGCTCATGCCTTCCTTGTGCGCAAACACGTATTTCATGCTTGCGAGGTAGTTAAAGATGAGTGAGATGATAAAGCCGCTGGTGTTGGCGATTAGGATGTTGAGGCCCAGACCGTAGTGGAGCAGATTCATAATGCCAAAGTCGATGACCGTGGCAATGACACCGACGACGCCAAATTTCATGATCTGCGCAAGGAGCTTTTGCATTGTACCTGCCTTAAGCTGGCGCCGAAGCGCCGCGGGGATG
>JAHYYL010000038.1 GCA_019424965.1 Collinsella sp. | reverse complement strand
GCCTTCGAGCTCATGGGCAAGGGGCGCGAGCTTGCCGATGCCCGCCGCTGCCGTCTGGTGGCACTGGTCGGCATGAGCCCCGAGGGCTCACTCGGGGACCTGGAGCATCTGATTTGCGCCGGTGCGGACGAAGTTCTGGTCTGTCGTGACGAGCGCCTGCGTCAGAACGACGCGGAGGTCTACGCTCGCTTGATCTGCGATTTGGTAGCCGAGCGCAAGCCCGAGGCCATTCTGTACGGCGCGACCGCCTTTGGTCGCGAGCTGGCGCCCGGTGTGGCCGTGCGCTTGCAGACGGGTCTTACGGCCGATTGCACGGTGCTTTCTATGGATACGGAGACGGGTCTGCTGCAGCAGACGCGCCCGGCGTTTGGCGGCAACCTGATGGCCACCATTATCTGCCCCAACCACCGTCCTCAGATGGCAACGGTGCGCCCCGGCATCTTTAAGGCGCCCGAGTTTGACTATAGCCGCTCCGGCACGATTACCCAGGTAGTGCTTGCGGATGACGTTAAGGCCCGCGTCGAGATCTCGATTCCCGCCGAGGAGTGGGGACAGCAGGCCTCAATTGCCGATGCCGAGCGTCTGGTCGTGGTGGGCCGCGGCATCGGCTCCAAGAAGAATCTGCCCCTGATGCGAAAGCTCGCCGATGCCCTGGGTGCCGAGCTTGGTTGCACGCGTCCCATTGTGGAGGCAGGCTGGTTGGAGTATCGCCACCAAATTGGCCAGACGGGTGTATCGGTCTCGCCCAAGCTCCTCGTGAGCATCGGTGTCTCGGGCGCTATCCAGCATCTCGCCGGCATCGGTGGGGCGGAGTGCATTGTCGCCATCAATGAGGACCCGGATGCCCCCATCTTTGGTGCCGCCCAGTACAAGGTCGTCGGCGATGCCGTTGAGATCGTTGAGGAGCTGCTGGCTCAGCTTGAGCGCTAAGCGCGCGTCAGCCAGTCGCGCATCTCGTCCTTTAGGCGGCTCCAGGTTGCCTGCGTGGCGGGGTCGGTAAAGGGCCGCGTAATGCCAAAGGGCGCGTCGAGCAGGCGGTGGATATCGCCCTGTTTGCGCGCCAGCGCGCGGCTCGCTGGATAGACGAGCTCAAACATAAAGCAGATGAGTCCCACCAGGTAGTCTGCGGGCTCATCGCGCTCATCGCGTGCGACGCAGCGGTGCTCGTCAAAGGCGGTAAGCGCCGGTGTCGAGAAGTGGCTGGCGAGAAACGTGTCCTCATCCACCTTGAGGATGGTGTCGACGGTGCTGTCGGCGATGGTGCGCATAATGTCGATCTTGTCGCCATCGCGCACGATCTCGCAGAAGCTCCGTGTACGGGTGTCGAGTTCCGTGGGCAGGCGAAAATCACTGTGGTGGGCGATGCTCGCGCGGATCAGTTCGTCCTCTGCCGGGTCATCGATAAAGTCGCGGATGCTCGTTACGGCGGGTGCATCGGCGGGATTCTCGCCAAAGAGGACCTCGATGCCCAGCGCTGCATGGCTCATGCTCTCGGCGTCCTTAAAGGTGTCCCAGCGCCGCAACTGCTCAAAGCGGCCCATATCGTGTAGCAGGCCGCAAAGCCATGCCAGGTCAATATCTTCTGACGACCAGCCCTGCTCGCGCGCTACGGCATCGCATGCCTCGGCCACGTGGTACGTATGCTCGATTTTGAGCGCGATGCGTGGGTTAGTGGCGTCGTAGGCATCGGTGTAGCTTTTGAAGGCCGCGCGCGCCCGGTCTCGATCGATAGCTGTCATAATGACTTCCTAAAAAGTTGTGTCTTTCGATCCGGTGGCAATTGTAGGTGAACTTTATTGCCACCGGTTGATATTTCTGCTGCGTTGCAAGGCGCGCTGCAGACGACTTACCAGAATGGGAGTGGCATGGTCCCTAGGATCTTTAAAATCGTCTGGCCAGTGATGCTTACCTATGTTGCAATAGGCGCGCCGTGCGGAATGATCATGGGGCAGACGGGAATGGAGCCCTGGATGGTCTTTGCTCTGAGCAGCACGTTTGTGACGGGCAGCGGCCAGTTTATGATCTGCAATCTTTGGCTGGCGGGCGTACCGGCACCTTCGATTATCGCGAGCGTCGCCGCCATCTCCTCGCGCTTCGCTCTTTACTCGGCATCGATCGCACCCCATCTGGCGGGCGCCTCGAAGCGTCAGACGCTGGCTGTTGCCGCGACGCTCACCGAGGAGGCATACGGCATCTCGCTTGCCAAGCTGGTTGAGGGGGAGGATTGGGGCCCGCGCGAATCCTTCGTGCTCAACGTGATCCTCATCGCGACATGGGGCGCTTCGTGCACGATGGGTGCCATCGTCGGTGCCGTTGTCGATGTTCCCACCGCTATTGCGAGTTTCGTCTGCACGTCGCTCTTTATCTGTCTACTCTTTTCGCAGCGGCTGTCGCGCGGCAACGTTGTCGCGGCGGTTTCGGGCGCGGTGTCCGTCGCCGTATGCAAGTTCTTGGGCCTCACGAATATTGCCGTGCTGGCAAGCGTCGTGGTCGGCATTGCCATTGCGCTGGCGTGCGATGCTGTATTAGACGGAAGAGGTGCCCGCGATGCCCGTTAACGAGTTCTTGGTTCTGTGGCTGTTGTCGTGGGCTGCTATCGCGTTCTTTCGCATCGCGCCGGCGTTTGCCTTGCGCGGGAGAACGCTGTCGCCCCGCATTACCGAGGCCCTGGGTTATATCCCGCCCGCTGCCTTTGCCGCGCTGGTCGCCAACGACTTGGTGAGCCCCGGCGCGTTCGACGCGGGACCCTGGCCTGCCTTGGTTCCCTGGATTGCGGCTGCCGGCGTCGTGGCCGTGGCGGTCAAGACAAAATCGATGCTGTGGTGCTGTGTTTCGGGCATCGTGTTCTATATCGTTTTGAGCCTCATATAAGAGCGGGGCACGTTTAGCGCCCCTGTCCAACGAATCGAATTTCTCACCGAGCTGGTCTATTTCTTCTGGTACCATGGTCAAACTTTACTGTAGCAAAGTGTGACGTGGGCTTTTGTACCCCGTCAGCGGAAATGGGGGTTTCATGGCACAGGAAGCGACCGCCAACGAGCAAAAGAAATTCAAGGTCCCGCGCATCCCGGGCGACATCATGATCTATCCGATGATCGTCGGTCTTTTGCTCAACACCTTCTGCCCGCAGGGTTTTGAGATCGGCGGCTTCTTTACGGCTGCCTGCCGCGGTGGCTCCAATACCATCGTCGCCGCGATCCTGCTGTTTGTGGGCGCCGGCATCAGCTTTAAGTCCACGCCGGGTGCCATCAAGACCGGTATCGTTGTGCTGATCCCCAAGCTGGTCGTCGCAGCGGCTCTCGGCCTGGGCGTGGCATATTTCTTTAACGACAACTTCCTGGGTCTGAGCTCCGTGTCTATCATCGGCGGCATTACGTTTTGCAACATGGCGCTCTATACGGGTATCATGGGCGAGTTCGGCGATGAGTCCGAGCAAGGCGCCGTGGGTATCCTGTTCTTTACGGCCGGCCCTGCCGTCACCATGATCATCCTGGGCGTTTCGGGTCTCGCCAACATCCCCGTCGGCACCATCATCGGATCCATCTTGCCGCTTGTTATCGGCATGGTCCTGGGCAACTTGTTCCCGTTTATCAAGAACCTGCTGGTCCCCGGCGCCAATCCCGCGATCGCCGTTATCGGCTTTCAGCTCGGTGCGTCCATGAACCTGTCGAGCTTTATCACCGGCGGTATTTCCGGCATCTTGCTGGGCCTTGTCACGCTGTTTGTCGTCGGTCCCATCACCTTTGCGTTCGAGCGCCTGTGCGGTGGTAACGGCAAGGCCGCCGTTGCTTGCTCCACCATCGCCGGCACGGCTATGACCACGCCGGTTGCTCTTGCTGAGGTCGCGCCGCGCTATGCCGAGCTTGCGCCCACCGCGTATGCGCAGATCGCCACCGCCGTTATCATCACGGCGATCATGGCTCCGATTCTGACTGGCTGGGTCGACAAGAAGTTCTGCCAAGGCAAGGAGGATCTGTCGCCTGTCGGTGTCGAGGCCATAGAGGAGGCCGTCGCGACTGACATCGATGGCGAGTAGCAATCGATACCCATCAATGATGCCGGCGTGTGCAATTCGCGCCGTATGGGCGCCCGAACAGAAACTGTTTTGCAGTGATGTTCGGGCGCTCTGCTATTATCCCCTTTACCCCTGCGGAGTAAAGGGGTGTTTATTGCCCTGATTCGAATTGGGCGATTCTGACCACTTGGGTATTGAAGGGATGGCGCTAGTGGTTAAGGCACTCAAGATTGAGATATTCGTGCTATGCATGATTGTTCTTATCGGGCTTGCCGTGCGAAGTCGTCGCTCCTTGTTCTCGAGCACCCAGCAGCTATTGTTTAGCATGCTTGGCTACACCTCTGCCGCGTACATATTATTCGATATGATCTGGACGCTTTCGGACGGTGTGGACGGCACGTTGGGCATTGCTGCCAACTGGATTTCCAACGCGGTTTCGTTTTCGCTCTTTGCTATCGCGTGTCTCATTTGGTTTATCTATTCCGAGACGGTGCAGGGTTCTCGCCTTTTGACCTCGCGCTATAGGGTGGTGCTTGTAGCGTTGCCTACGGCTCTGGTGGTCGTGCTGGCGTTTACCAGTTACTGGACGCACGCCCTGTTCTATATCGATTCGCAGGGCGTGTATCGTCGCGGCTTTGCCTATATGATCCAGCCCATCGTCAGCTACTGTTACGTTATACATACGTCCCTGCATGCATTTGTGCAATCTCGCAGGGTCGAGAGCCTGCAGACGAAGGCCATCTATCGAACCTTGGCATTTTTCGCCATTCCGGCCCTGGTGGGCGGTACCTTTCAGGTCGTATACTCGGTGCCCGGCCTTTGTGTCGGCATAATGATTAGCATGTTGCTGCTCTACATCATCTACCAGGAGCAGCTCATCTCGACCGACCCGTTGACTGGACTTAACAATCGCAACCGTTTTGAGACCTATATGCTGTCGCTCTTCTCAAATGTGGATCAGGCCGAAGATGTATATCTGCTTATGATGGACGCCGACGGCTTTAAGCAGATTAACGATCGTTATGGGCATGTGGAGGGCGACCACGCTCTTCAGGTCATATCCGCTGCGCTCAAAGAAGTCTGCTCGGCGTCTGGCGGCTTTATCGCACGTTATGGTGGCGATGAGTTCGTGGTGCTCCAAAAGGCAGTGGCGGAACAGGATATCATGCATCTGTGCGCGACAATCAACGATGAGCTCGCGCGCGCCGAGGTTCCGTATCTGTTGCGGATGTCCATCGGCTACGCACGGGTTGGTGATGGCGTCGATACCTGGCAAGACTTGCTTCGTGCTGCCGACGCGGAGCTCTACCGCGTAAAGCGCGAGAAGAAGAAAGCCGGCGTTCAGATACGCTAGGAAAAGGGGCACACGCTGGCGTGCGTGGCGGCCCTCGGCTCTCCGATGTACTCCATTAAACTAAAGTATGTGAATCCGCTCTGCTAAATAAGGGCAGTTCATTAGGCCTTTTTGGGCCTGTTGACGATGATGATGCCGCCGCAGACCAACAGCAGGGCAACAAGTACGGTCACAGGGCTCGTGCCAGCGCCCTCGCCGAGCAGCAGCGCGCTTAACAGTACGCCAAAGACTGGATTCATAAAGCCAAAGACCGACACACGGCTGACGGGGTTGACGGCAAGCAGACGCGACCATAGCGAGTACGCGACGGCGGAAATGAGTGCCATATAGATAATGAGCGCGATGGCGGGGGCGATTTCAGTGGGGGAGAGCGCGCCGCCCATCAAAAAGCCGATGGCGGTGAGGACCAGTCCGCCGACCAAGAACTGCCACCCGGCAAGCAAGACGCCGTCGTGCTTGCGCGAGAAGATGCCGATCAGGCAGGTCGAAAGAGCACCCGCGACAGTGGAGGCTAGGATAAAGCCCTCGCCATCGAGCCTGAAGCCAAAGGTGCCATCTGCGCCCGAGAGGTTGACGAGCGCGACGCCGGCAAAGCCCAGCGCACAGCCAAGCACCTTGGCCGTATCGAGCTTCTCGGTGTGAAATGCCAGGGCGGCAAAGAGGATTGCGAGGAAGTTGGCGCTGGCCTCGATGATGGAGCTCGACATGGCGCTGGCGCGCGAGAGGCCCAGATAGAAAAAGAAGTACTGCCCGATAGTCTGGAAGAGCGACAAGACAAAGATGGGCTTGATGTCGCGAGCCTGCGGAATGAGGGGGCGGCGTTGGGCCGCACTCATCCCAACGACAACCAGGGCGCCGGCAAGGGTGAAGCGCAGACCCGCGAAGAGCAGCTGCGAGGCGTTATCGTGCGCGGGGATGCCAAAGAGCGCATAGCCGATTTTGATGCAGGGGAAAGCCGACCCCCAGAGCGCGCAACAAACAAGGCAGCCCAGGATGAGTCCGGGTAGGGTGGCGAGATACGGCTTGCGGCTTTCCATGATGTCCTTCCTGCATGCGCGAAGCAAAAAAGAACCCGCCACCGGATGTGTCGGTGGCGGGTGTTGTTACCCGAGGGGATTGTACCCGATGGGAAAGGTTTAAGCGAAGTAGGCCACGCCGCTCTCAAAGATCGGCATGAACTTATCGCCGGGGACATGCTCGGGCACGTTGCGGTACAGGTTGTCGCCGCGACGCTCGGCATGGCCCATCTTGCCCAGGACGCGGCCGTCGGGGCTCGTGATGCCCTCGATGGCGAGTGCGGAGCCGTTGGGGTTGACGGAGCGATCCATGCTGGGCTTGCCGTTCTCGCCCACGTACTGCGTGGCGACCTGGCCGTTGGCGATCAGCTGGGCGAGCACTTCGTCATTGGCGACAAAGCGGCCCTCGCCGTGGCTGATGGCGACGGTGTAGGGGTCGTCCAGGCCGCACTGCGACAGCCACGGGGATAAGTTGGACGAGATGCGGGTGCGCACCAGACGGCTCTGGTGGCGACCGATGGTGTTGAACGTCAACGTGGGCGCATCGGGCGTGGCGTCGACGATGTCGCCGTAGGGCACCAGACCCAGCTTGATCAGGGCCTGGAAGCCGTTGCAGATGCCCAGCATCAGGCCATCGCGGGCCTTGAGCAGGTCGCGGACTGCCTCGGTGACCTCGGGAGCGCGGAAGAACGCCGTGATGAACTTGGCAGAGCCGTCGGGCTCGTCGCCGCCCGAGAAGCCGCCGGGGATCATAACGATCTGGCTTGCACGGATGCGGCGGCCAAGCTCGTGGGTGCTCTCGGCGACGGCCTCGGGCGTGAGGTTGTTGATCACGAAGGTGTCGGCCTCGGCACCGGCGGCACGGAAGGCGCGGGCGCTGTCGTACTCGCAGTTGGTGCCGGGGAACACGGGGATGATCACGCGCGGGCGGGCGATCTTGGCGCCGCCGTACACGTGGATATCCTTGGCGCGGAAGTCGATGGTCTCGACCTCGGGGGTCTCGCCGGCGCTGCGGTAGGCGAAGACGCCCTCGATGCCGCTCTCCCAGGCCTCCTGGAGCTTGGCGAGCTCGATGACCTCGGAGCCGGTGTCGATGACATAGCCCTCGACGGTGGTGCCCAGGGGCTCGACGACAACGCCGTCGGCGACCTCGGGCAGCTCGGCGTCATCGGCGAGCTCGACGATGAAGCTGCCGTAGAGCGGGGTGAAGAGGCTCTCCACGTCTACATCCTCGGCAAGCTCGATACCGATCTGGTTACCGACGCACATCTTAAAGAGGCTCTCGGCGCCGCAGCCGTAGCCGGGCGTGGAGATGGCCAGGGCGTTGCCGGTAGCAGTGAGCGCCTCGACGGCGTCAAACGCGGCGAGCAGCTGCTGAGCATCGGGGCGGTAGTCCTCGCCATAGGTGGCGGGGGCGATGCGGACGACGCGGTGCGTGAGGCCCTTGAACTCGGGCGAGACGGCGCGGGCGGCCTTGCCCACGGCGACGGCGAAGCTGATCAGGGTCGGCGGAACGTTGAGCTCGCCGGCCTCGTCCTCAAACGAACCGCTCATGGAGTCCTTGCCGCCGATGGCGCCGGCACCCAGGTCGACCTGGGCCATAAGGGCACCCAGGACGGCAGCCATGGGCTTGCCCCAGCGCTCGGCCTCGGTGCGCAGGCGCTCGAAGTACTCCTGGAAGGAGAGGTAGGTGCGCTTGTGCTCAAAGCCGGCGGCAACGAGCTTGGCGATGGACTCGACCACGGACAGGTAGGCGCCCGCAAACTGGTCGGCCTCCATCAGATAGGGGTTGAAGCCCCATGCCATGGCGCTCGCCGTGGTGGTCTCGCCGTCCACGGGGAACTTGGCGACCATGGCCGAGCTTGGGGTGAGCTGCGTCTTGCCGCCAAAGGGCATGAGCACGGTCGCGGCGCCGATGGTGGAGTCGAAGCGCTCGGAAAGGCCCTTGTTGGAAGCGACGTTGAGGTCGGTGACGAGCGAGGTCATGCGCTCGGCGAGCGTGGTACCGGCCCAGCTGGGCTGCCACACACTGCGGGCGCAGACGTGGGCGACCTGGTGCTTGGGCGCACCGTTGGAGTTGAGGAACTCGCGGGACAGATCGACGATGGCGACGCCGTTCCAGGCCATGCGCATGCGCGGCTCGGCGGTAACCTCGGCGATAACGGTCGCCTCCAGGTTCTCCTCGGCGGCGTAGCCCATGAACTCCTCGACGTCACCGTCGGCGACGGCGCAGGCCATGCGCTCCTGGGATTCAGAGATGGCGAGCTCGGTGCCGTCAAGACCGTCGTACTTCTTGGTCACGGTATCAAGGTCGACATACAGGCCGTCGGCAAGCTCGCCTACGGCGACCGAGACACCGCCGGCGCCAAAGTCGTTGCAGCGCTTGATCAGACGGCAGGCATCGCCGCGGCGGAACAGGCGCTGCAGCTTGCGCTCGACCGGGGCGTTGCCCTTCTGGACCTCGGCGCCCGAGGTCTCGATGGACTCGGTGTTCTGGGTCTTGGATGAGCCGGTGGCACCGCCGATGCCGTCACGGCCGGTGCGGCCGCCCAGCAGGATGATTTTGTCGGTGGGGGCGGGGCACTCGCGACGCACGTGGTTTGCCGGGGTAGCGCCCACGACGGCGCCGACCTCCATGCGCTTGGCCACGTAGCCGGGGTGATAGAGTTCGTTGACCTGACCGGTGGCAAGGCCGATCTGGTTGCCGTAGCTGGAGTAGCCGGCGGCAGCAGTGGTCACGAGTTTGCGCTGCGGCAGCTTGCCCTCGAGCGTCTCGGAAACCGGGACGGTGGGGTCGCCGGCGCCGGTAACACGCATGGCCTGGTACACGTAGCTGCGGCCCGAGAGCGGGTCGCGGATGGCACCGCCCACGCAGGTGGCCGCACCGCCGAAGGGCTCGATCTCGGTCGGGTGGTTGTGGGTCTCGTTCTTAAAGAGGAACAGCCAGTCCTGGTCCTCGCCGTCGACATCGACCTTCACCTTGACGGTGCAGGCGTTGATCTCCTCGGACTCGTCGACATCGGTCATGACGCCGGTCTTCTTAAGGTACTTGGCGCCGATGGTGCCCATGTCCATGAGGCAGACGGGCTTGGCGTCGCGACCGAGCTCGTGGCGCATTTCCATGTAGCGGTCGAAGGCCTGCTGCACCACGGCGTCGTCGATCGTCACGTCGTCCAGGACGGTGCCGAAGGTGGTGTGGCGGCAGTGATCGGACCAGTAGGTGTCGATCACGCGAATCTCGGTGATGGTGGGGTCGCGATCCTCATCGCGGAAGTACTGCTGGCAGAAGGCGATGTCCGCCTCGTCCATGGCAAGACCGCGCTCGGAGATAAAGGCGGCAAGGCCGGCCTCGTCGAGCTCGCGGAAGCCGTCGAGCACCTCGACGGGCGCAGGCTCGGGGGTCTCCATGTACAGTGTCTTGGGCAGGTCGAGCGAGGCGATGCGCGCCTCGACGGGGTTCACCACGTAGTGCTTGATGGCCTCGACGGCGGCTTCGTCCAGAGTGCCCGAGATCATATAGACCTTGGCGGAGCGCACGGCAGGGCGCTCGCCCTGGCTGATGAGCTGCACGCACTCGCTGGCGGAGTCGGCGCGCTGGTCAAACTGGCCAGGCAGGAATTCGACGGCAAAGACGGCGCCATCGCTTGCGGGGAGCTCGTCGTAGGTCACATCGACCTGGGGCTCGCTAAAGACGGTCGGCACGCAGGAGCGGAAAAGCTCCTCGTCGATGCCCTCGACGTCGTAGCGGTTGATGATCCTCAGGGCCTCGATGCCCTTGATGCCGAGAATTTCGGTCAGCTCGCCCTTGAGCTGCTGAGCCTCGACGTCGAACCCGGGTTTCTTCTCCACGTAGATACGAGAGGCCATTGGTTCCTGCCTTCCTGATCGGTTGGGCGTACGGTACGGTATGCGGCAGCGGTCGGTTTGCGGGGTCTGCCCTGCGGTCGCCTTGAGCCACATGTTTGTAAACCTCACTATGATACGACAGCTCGCGGCGCGTTGAGGACGGCGAGGGTGCTACAGTGAAGCGCAAACAAGAGAAAGGCATCACATGGCATTCGTTTCGCTCGCCATTATCGCACTCGTGGCCTTTGCGAGTCCTTTTATCGCCTCGGCGATTCCTGGAAAACCCGTTCCCGAGACGGTCTTTTTGCTCGTGCTCGGCGCGGTACTGGGGCCCCATATGCTCGGCGTCATCCATGTAGATGCCGAGGTCTCGCTGGTGTCCGAGCTCGGTCTGGCCTTTTTGTTCCTGCTTGCCGGCTTTGAGATCGACCCCAAGAGCATCACGGGTGTCGAGGGGCGCTACGGTTTGGCGACGTGGGTCGTCACGTTTGGTATCGCCTGGCTCGCCGTGCGCTTTACCCCGTGGTTCTCGGTCAGCCATTTCGACGGTATCGCCGTGACGCTTGCCCTCACTTCGACGGCGCTCGGCACGCTCGTGCCCATCATGCGTGAGCGTTCGCTCACCGGCACACGCGTGGGCGACTCGATTCTCGCGTATGGCACCTGGGGAGAACTTGGACCCGTGCTTGCTATGTCGGTGCTGCTGTCTGCCCGCACTGGCATTCAAACGCTTGTAATCCTTGGCTTGTTTGCGGCGGTTTGCGTGTTGCTGGCCGTGGTCCCTAGCCGCTCCAAGCGCGTCGGCAGCCGCTTCTTTGCGTTTGTCGAGGAACGTGCCGATACCACGTCGCAGACCTTCGTGCGCCTGACGGTGCTCATCCTGGTCACGCTCGTGGCGTTCTCGGCCGTCTTTGATCTCGACATCGTGTTGGGTTCTTTTGCCGCCGGCTTTGTCCTGCGCTATATCATCCCCGAGGGCAACCATACGCTCGAGACCAAGCTCGACGGCCTGGCCTACGGCTTTTTGATTCCGGTGTTCTTTACCGTATCGGGCGCAAAGATCGACCTGACGGCCGTGGCGTCGCGCCCGGGCTTGCTCGCGGGCTTTATCGTGGCGTTGTTGATTATTCGTGCCGTGCCCATTCTTATCTCTATGAGCATTTGTCCTGCGACGCGCGATGTCTCGGCGTATGGCCGCATCACCGTGGCGCTCTACTGCACCACGGCGCTGCCGATCATCGTTGCCGTGACGAGCGTTGCCGTCAACGCGGGTGCGCTGTCGCAAGACATCGCGTCGGTTATGGTTGCCGCCGGCGCCATCACGGTGTTCTTGATGCCATTGCTCGCGCAGCTCTTCTACCGCGTGGTCGACGCCGCACCGGTCGCCGCCGTGGCAGAGGTTGCCGAGCATCCTGCCGAGGCACTCGATATCCTGCGTGCCCATCACGATTTGGCGAGTCTGCTCGCACGAGAGCACGAGCTGCTGACCTCGCATGGCCATGGTCGCGTATTCGAGGGCCTGCCTACGCTCGATACGATTGCCGAGCGTCTTTCCGCCGAGGCAGCGAGCGGCCACATCGATGCCCGCATCGTGGACGCGGCGCACCTGCTTGCCGATAAGACCTATGGAGACGAGGTCGACCCGTCCGAGCTGACTCCGCGTGAGCGCCGCCGCCTGGAGCGCGCCAAGCTCGCTGTGCGCGAATACCGCCGCCGCATGCTGGAGCTCTATGCGCGCGAAGAAGCCGAAGACGACGACGGTAAGTAGTCGATACTTTCTCGGGGAAGCCGCGTCCCGCTTTGAAGGCTCGGAACGGGATGTGGTTTCCGAAACGGGGGCCGTTGGGAAGCTGTGTCCCGGAATGGGCGCTCAGAGTGGGATGCAGTTTCCGCAAGGAGGTCCTGGGGGAAACCGTGCCCCGTTCTGATCCGAAATACTGGGACATAGTTTCCCTTTCATAACAGGAGAAGGCGCGCTGTCTGTAGTTGATTCAGACGGCGCGCCTTTTTGGTTGAGCTATGTTGAAACTTGAAGCCAAAGCTTGTGGCTCCTTAGGAGCGGGCGGCTCCGTCGACGGGGAGCACGGCGCCCGTGACATAGGAGGACATGTCGCTCGCCAGGAAAACAAAGGCGTTGGCGACATCCTCGGGCTCGCCCATGCGACCCAGCGGAATGGTGGCGATGATGGGCTTGATGACCTCTTCGGGCAGGTTGGCGACCATGTCGGTCTTAGTCACGCCGGGGGCGACGGCGTTGACGCGGATGCCCATGGGAGCGAGCTCGCGCGAGAGCGACTGGACCATACCGTTGACGGCAAACTTGGACGTGGGGTAACCGACGCCGGAGGGCTGGCCGTACTTGGCGACCATCGAGCTTGTGGTAGTGATGGTGCCGCCGTGGCCGGCCTCGGTCATGATCTTGGCGGCAGCCTGGTGGCCATTAAAGACGGCGACGACGTTAAGGTCCATGACCTTTGCGAACTCCTCGGCCGTGTAGTCCAAGAGGGGTGAACGCTGGGAGATACCGGCATTGTTGACGACCGTGTCCAAGCCGCCCATGTCGGCTGCAGTCTGCGTAAAGGCCTCAGTCACGGCCTCGAGCGAGGTGAGATCGCAGGAGCGACCCCAGACCTTGGCGTCGGGATAGGCGGCTGTCAGCTTCTCAACGGCCGTGTCGGCGGTCTCCTGGCGCGAGCCAAAGACGGTGATGGCAGCGCCTTCCTCGATAAAACGGCAGGCGATGGCATAGCCGATACCGCGTGTGCCTCCGGTGATGATTGCTTTCTTGCCCTCGAGCAACATGGTGCTTCCTCTCATCGCGGGCGGACATTCGCAGCACAGCGTAGCGGTAGTCGGAATCGGCCGCGTTTGCATATCGGTGAACGGTAGCCCGCGTTACCGATGAGCGGCTCGCGCAAATATGCTTTGCCGTTGTGCTTAGGGCAGGTGACAAAAGGGCTCCCGTCCCACATCGGACGGGAGCCCTCAAGGCGCGTATTGCTAGGCGAGCGTTGGGCTAGTTCGCCATGACGCCTTCGGTCCAAGCCTCAACGTCCTCGATGCGCAGGACGTTGGCGACCTCGGCCACGCAGCCGACGCTGGCAAGCTCGGCGGCGGCGGCCTGGACGTCCTTCTCGAGCGCGCGGTGCGTCAGGAAGATGACCGAGCAGGCATCGCTGACGCCCGATTTGCCGTCCTCGACCTGGTTGATGAGCGAGATCGAGATGTTGTGCTTGGCAAAGATGTCGACCGTCTCGGACAGGGCGCCCACGCGGTCGGCGACTTTCAGGCGCACATAGTACTTGGTCTGGAGCTCGTCCATGGGCTTAAAGGTGAGGTTGTGGCCATAGGGCTCAATCTCGGGCAGCGGAGCCACGCCGCGGCTGATCTGCTCGGAGAGCGACAGGATATCGCCCACGACGGCGCTCGCGGTGGGGAAGGAGCCTGCGCCCGCGCCGTAGAACATGGTCTCGCCCACGGCGTCGCCTACCACGTAGACGGCGTTCATGGCGCCGTTGACCTTGGCGAGCATATGGTCTGCGGGGATCAGCGTGGGATGCACGCGAACGTCGACGCCAGCGTCGGTGTTGCGGGCGATGCCGAGCAGTTTGATGGTGTAGCCGAGCTCGCGGGCCTGGGCGATGTCCTCGGCGCCGATGGTGCGGATACCCTGCTGGTACACATCATCGGTGGTAACGCGGGTGCCAAAGCCGATGGAGGCGAGGATGGCCGTCTTGCTGGCGGCATCGAAGCCGTCGACGTCGGCGGACGGGTCGGCCTCGGCATAGCCCTTAGCCTGTGCGTCGGCGAGCACGTCAGCGTAATCGGCGCCCTCGGCGTCCATGCGCGACAGGATGTAGTTGGTGGTGCCGTTGAGGATGCCGGCGATGGTCAGGATCTTGTTACCCACCAGGTCGTGCTCGAGTGTGCTGACAATGGGGATGCCGCCACCGCAGCTGGCCTCGCACTTAATCTGCACGCCGCACGCACGCGCCTTCTCGGCAAGCGTCTCGACATGGCGGCCCAGCAGGGCCTTGTTGGCGGAGACGACATGCTTGCCGTTCTCGAAGGCAGTGGTGAAGATCTCGGTTGCGGGATGCTCGCCACCAATCAGCTCGACGACGATGTCGACGGCGGGGTCGGTGACGACATCGTGCCAGTCGCTCGTAAAGGCCTCGCGCTCAATGCCTGCCGCCTCGGCCTGCTCCCAAGCAAGCGCGCAGGCGCGGGTCAGCTTAAGGTCGATGCCGTAGGCTGCCAGGTACTCATCGTGGTGGCTCTTGATCAGACGGGCCACGCCGCCGCCGACGGTTCCCAGACCGATCAGACCGACGTTCACGGTGCGCAGGGGTTCGCTCATAGATAACTCCTTCGTGCATCTTATGGATGGATAAACCGCTTAAAGGTTGAGTGCATTCTAGCGTGAACCGGGGGCGCGTGCTCGCCAGGCAACAGGAGCCGCACAAAACGGCACCCCCGAAACGCTGCGGAAACATTGGAAACACGCTCGCTACAAACGGACTTCCGTAACAAACTGTCAACGTTTGCGCCATAAGGTTTGCCCTGTATCGCAAGACGGCCGCACCGCGGCCAGCGAAAAAGGGGGACACCATGTTCAACATCAACAGCACGCTCAGCCGTAGGAACTTTCTCGCCGGCGCTGCGGCGCTCGGCAGCACCGCCGCACTCGCTGGTTGCTCGTCGGGTGGCTCGGACGGCGGCACCGCCGATGACGGCAAGACCTTCAAGATCGGTGTCATCGGCCCTCTGACCGGCGCCGCGGCAACCTATGGCGTTTCGGCCGAGAAGGGCGCCAAGCTCGCCGCCAAGGATTTCTCGACCAAGGACCTCAAGCTCTCGCTTAAGTCCGAGGACGATGTCGCCGACGGCGAGAAGGCCATCAACGCCTTCAATACGTTGTGCGACTGGGGCATGCAGGCGCTCGTCGGCCCCGTCACCACCGGTGCTGCCGTCGCCGTCTCGGGCGAGATTGCCGACGATATGCTCATGGTCACGCCTTCGGCCTCGTCGCTCGACGTGACCAAGGATAAGACAACGGTCTTTCAGGTTTGCTTCACCGATCCCACCATGGGTGCCAGCGCCGCGAAGTTCTTGGCCGAGAAGTATGCAGACGCCAAGATCGCCCTGTTCTACAACTCCGGCGATACGTATAGCTCGGGCGTTGCCGACGCTTTTGCCGAGCAGGCCAAGGCATCCAAGCTCGACATCGTCGATACCGAGACCTTTAAGGACGACTCTGCCACGAGCTTTACCAACCAGCTCACCAAGGCCAAGGAGGCCGGCGCCACGCTTATCTTTGCGCCGATCTACTACACGCCGGCGTCCGTCCTGCTCAAGAACGCCAAGGACATGGGCTACGACATGACCCTCATGGGCACCGACGGCATGGACGGTCTGCTCTCCGTTGAGGGCTTCGATACCTCTCTTGCCGAGGGCGTGCTGCTCATGACCCCGTTCTCTGCCGACGATGAGAAGAACGCCGACTTCGTCAAGGCCTATAAGGACGCCTACGACGAGACGCCCAACCAGTTTGCCGCCGATGCCTATGACTGCGTCCATGCGATTGTCGAGGCTATCGATAAGGCAGACATCGATATTACGGCCGACGGCGCCGACATTGCCGGCGATCTTGCCAAGGCCATGCGCAAGATCAAGATCGAGGGCCTGACGGGCGAGCTCACGTGGAAAGACGAGGGCCAAGTCGAGAAGCCCGCTACAGCCTATGTGATCCAGGACGGCAAGTACATCGCCGCCTAAGTGCGTATAAAGCGCTACCGGTGAGGCTGTATTATTCAGGGCGGGGACGCCTGTAACAGAACGGAAACATTGCTTTTACACAATAAAGTGGCTTTACTGCATAAAGTAATAGAAATACGCAGAATTATGGATAAATGAACAAATCCAAAGAAAAGTCGAAATAACCGCCACTTTTCCTAACTAAAGCGTCTACTATTTTGCGAACGCCGAACACGGCGAAGGATGGCCTGTCGGGTAACTAAAACCCGACGAGATTTGAGAGGAGAGCCGCATGTCGAGCCTCACCGGTAAGTCATTGAACCCTGTTATGAATCGCAGGAGCGTTATCGCGAGCGCAGCAGGTCTGGGGGCGATGTCCATTCTAGCCGGCTGCTCCTCCAGCGGCGGCGACAGCGGTTCCGCTTCGGGCGACGCTTCGTTTAAGGTCGGCACCATCGGCCCGCTGACCGGTGCCGCCGCGTCCTACGGCAAGTCCGTTACCCAGGGCGTCGAGCTTGGCTGCAAGGACTTCTCCACCAAGGAGCTGCCGCTTGCCAGCAAGGCCGAGGACGACCAGGCCGACGGCGAGAAGGCCGTCAACGCCTTTAATACCCTGCTCGACTGGGGCATGCAGGCCCTTGTCGGCCCGACCACCACGGGTGCGTCGGTTGCCGTTGCCGCAGAGTGCGGTAACGACCCCAAGACGTTCATGATTACCCCGTCCGCGTCCTCCGAGGACGTCACCGACGGCAAGGATTGCGTCTTCCAGGTTTGCTTCACCGACCCCAACCAGGGCGTCAACGCTGCCAAGTTCCTGGCGCAGAAGTATGCGGACGAGAAGTTCGTACTGTTCTATAACTCCGGCGACGCCTATTCTTCGGGCATCGCAGATTCCTTTAAGGCCCAGGCCGCTGAGTCTAAGCTCGAGATTGTTGACGAGGAGACCTTTAAGGACGACTCTGCCACGAGCTTTACCAACCAGCTGACCAAGGCCAAGCAGGCCGGCGCCACCATGATCTTTGCGCCGATCTACTACACGCCGGCGTCCGTCCTGCTCAAGAATGCTAAGGACATGGGCTACGACGTCAAGATGATGGGCTGCGACGGCATGGACGGCATCCTGGGCGTTGAGGGCTTCGACACTTCTCTTGCCGAGGGCCTGCTGCTCATGACCCCGTTCTCCGCCGACGACGAGAAGAACGCCGACTTCGTCAACGCTTACAAGGATAAGTACGGCGATACCCCCGACCAGTTTGCCGCCGACGCCTACGATGGCGTGCATGCGGTGGCCGAGGCCCTCAAGGAGGCCGGTCTTGGTGTCGACGCCGACCCGACCGAGGTCGCCGAGAAGCTGCCCAAGGCTATGCTCAAGATTACCGTTGACGGTCTGACCGGCAAGCTCACCTGGAACGATAAGGGCCAGGTCCAGAAGGACCCCACGGCGTACGTTATCACCGACGGCAAGTACGTACAGGCCTAATAGACCGCCTTACATGGAGCGGTTTTGATCCCAAGCAGGGGAGGTTTTGGCCTTCCCTGCTTGCTTGGTATCTAGGGACAGTGTAACGTCCCTGTTTCATACATTAACTGGAAACCTATTCGAAAGGGGGGATGTGGAACATGACGGTCTTTATCCAATACCTGGTCAACGGCCTGTCCATGGGCAGCGTCTACGCCATCATCGCGTTGGGCTACACCATGGTCTACGGTATCGCCAAGATGCTGAACTTCGCTCACGGCGACGTCATCATGGTCGGTGCCTATGTCTCGTTCTGTGCCACGTCGTATCTCGGCCTCCCGGGCTGGGCATCTGTAATTCTCTCTTGTGTGGTCTGTACCGTTCTCGGTGTTCTCATCGAGGGTCTGGCATACAAGCCGCTGCGTCAGGCGGGCCCGCTGGCCGTTTTGATCACGGCCATCGGCGTGTCTTACTTCCTGCAGAACGCCGCGCAGCTTCTGTGGGGCGCCACGCCCAAGAACTTCACTTCGCTCGTCACCTTCCCGGTGCCGGAGTTCTTGGCCAAGTTCAACGTGAGCGCCGTATCGCTCGTCACCATCGTCGCCTGCCTGGTTATCATGGCCGGCCTGATGTTCTTTACAGGTAAGACCAAGATGGGCAAAGCCATGCGCGCCGTGTCCGAGGACAAAGCCGCCGCTCAGCTCATGGGCATCAACGTCAACCGCACCATCTCGATGACGTTTGCCATCGGCTCTGCCCTTGCCGCCATCGCCGGTGTGCTGCTGTGCTCCTACTCGCCGGTCCTGCAGCCCACCACGGGCGCCATGCCTGGCATCAAGGCCTTCGACGCCGCCGTTTTCGGCGGCATCGGCTCCATCCCCGGTGCCTTTGTCGGTGGCATCCTCATCGGCATCATCGAAGCGATGGCGCAGGCCTACATTTCCACGAGCCTTGCCAACTCCATCGTCTTTGGTGTTCTGATCATCGTCCTGCTCGTCAAGCCTGCCGGCCTCTTGGGCAAGTACGTCCCCGAGAAGGTGTAGGTGAGCGTTATGAAGTTTCTTAAAGACAAGCAGACGCGTCACGACTTTGTTACGTATGCCATGTGCATCGTGGCGTTCGCCATCGTGTTCTTTATGCAGTCCAATCATATGATTCCGCGCATGATCGCCGGTCAGCTGGTTCCCATCACGGCCTATATCGTCATGGCCATCTCCCTTAACCTCGTCGTCGGCATCGCGGGCGACTTGTCGCTGGGCCACGCGGGCTTTATGAGCGTCGGCGCCTATACGGGCATCGTTACCGCGGTCGCCCTCGAGAGCGCCGTTCCCTCCGATCCGGTGCGCCTGATCATCAGTATCGTGGTCGGCGCCATCGCTGCTGCCATCCTGGGCTTCTTGATCGGCATCCCGGTCCTGCGCCTGAGCGGTGACTATCTGGCCATCGTGACCCTGGCTTTTGGCGAGATCATCAAAGAGATCGTCACCTGCCTTATCGTGGGTGTCGACTCCCGCGGCCTGCACGTGATCTTTAACATCACGGGTAACTCCACGATCGACGATCTGCACCTGCTCGAGGACGGCACCGCCATCATCAAGGGCGCCCAGGGCGCCTCGGGTGTGTCGACGTACTCGACCTTCCTCGCCGGTGCCATCCTGGTTATGGTCGCACTCGTGATCGTGCTCAACCTGGTTCGCAGCCGTACCGGCCGTGCCATTATGGCCGTGCGCGACAACAAGATCGCTGCCGAGTCCGTGGGCATCTCCGTCACCGAGTACCGCATGATCGCCTTCGTGGTTTCCGCCGCTCTCGCCGGCGCTGCCGGAGCCCTCTTCGGCGGTAACTTCTCGCAGCTTTCCGCTACCAAGTTCGACTTCAACACGTCCATCCTCATCCTGGTGTTCGTGGTCCTGGGCGGCCTGGGCAACATGCGCGGCTCCGTTATCGCTGCGGCACTGCTCACGGTGCTTCCCGAGCTGCTCCGTCAGTTCTCGGACTACCGCATGCTCATCTACGCCATCGTGCTGATTCTGGTCATGATCTTTACCAACAACCCGCAGCTCAAGGCGTTCTTCGCACGCATTAAGGACCGCTTTGCTTCCAAGAAGGAGGTGGCAGCCGATGCCCAGTAAGTTTGAGTTCAACAAGGGCAAGATGGTCCCGTATCCTTCTGGCGCCATCGTTCCCGACCGCGACCTGGGCCAGCGCCCGGCGCTCGAGTGCATCCACCTGGGCATTGAATTTGGCGGCCTCAAGGCAGTCGACGACTTTAGCCTGACCATCGGTAAGACCGAGATCGCCGGTCTGATCGGTCCCAACGGTGCCGGTAAGACCACGGTCTTCAACCTGCTCACCAAGGTGTACCAGCCCACGCACGGCACCATCCTGCTCGACGGTGAGGACACCTCGGGCAAGTCGGTCTACCAGGTCAACCGCATGGGCATCGCCCGTACCTTCCAGAACATTCGCCTGTTCAACACCATGACGGTGGAGGATAACGTCAAGGTCGGTCTGCACAATCAGGAGCGCTACTCCGGCTTTGAGGGCGTGCTGCGCCTGCCGACGTATTGGAAGCACGAGAAGGCCGCCCACGAGCGTGCCATGGAGCTGCTGTCCATTTTTGATATGGAGCATCTGGCAAACGAGCAGGCCGGATCGCTGCCTTACGGCGCTCAGCGTCGTCTGGAGATAGTCCGCGCGCTTGCCACCAACCCCAAGCTACTGCTGCTCGACGAGCCTGCCGCCGGCATGAACCCGTCCGAGACCGCCGAGCTCATGGAGAACATCGTCAAGATTCGCGACACCTTCGGCATTGCCATCATGCTTATCGAGCACGACATGTCGCTCGTTATGAACATCTGCGAGGGCATCTGCGTGCTCAACTTTGGCAAGGTCATCGCCAAGGGCACGGCCGAGGAGATCCAGAACAACGACGCCGTTATCGAGGCGTATCTGGGCAAGCAGGATAAGGGGGAGAACTAAATGGCAGAGCCGATGCTTTCCGTCTACAACATCAACGTCTGGTACGGCGCCATCCACGCCATCAAGGACATCTCCTTTAACGTCAACGAGGGCGAAATCGTGGCCCTGATCGGCGCGAACGGCGCCGGCAAGTCCACGACGCTTAAGACCGTCTCGGGCCTGCTGCGCTCCAAGACCGGCTCCATCAAGTTTATGGGCGAGGACATTACCCATACGCCTGCCGACAAGCTGGTGGGCAAGGGCCTGGCCCAGGTCCCCGAGGGGCGTCGCGCCTTTTTGCAGATGACGGTTGAGGAGAACCTGGAGATGGGTGCCTATACGCAGCCCAAGTCCACGGTTGCTCCGGGCCTTGAGCGCGTCTACGAGCAGTTCCCGCGCCTGAAGGAACGCCGTCGCCAGGTGGCCGGCACCCTCTCGGGTGGTGAGCAGCAGATGCTCGTCATGGGCCGTGCCCTCATGAGCAATCCCAAGCTGCTCATGCTCGATGAACCCTCCATGGGTTTGGCGCCGATCCTGATCGAGCAGATCTTCCAGATTGTCGAGGACCTGCACAAGGCCGGCACCACGGTGCTTCTGGTCGAGCAGAACGCCCAGATGGCGCTTTCAATCGCCACGCGCGGCTACGTGCTCGAGACCGGCAAGATCACCATGACCGGCACCGGCCAAGAGCTCCTGCACGACGACAACGTCCGCAAGGCTTACCTGGGCGGCTAACTAGTTACGCGGTTTTACCAAACCGCGTAACGGCTCGACGCTGCAAGCCCGCCAGAGCGGCAATCTGCCTTTCAACTTCGGCGGCAT
>JAHYYL010000037.1:1546-21759 GCA_019424965.1 Collinsella sp. | reverse complement strand
TGCGGGAGCGAGCCATCAGCTCAATGTGTTCGGCTGAGATCGGAAATCAACCGGTAGATACATCTCCATACCCCTCTACAAAAACCTGTACCTTTTTGTGCAACAAAAAAAGCCGCTCGACCAGCGGCTTTTCTCATTTTGGTAAGAAAAAGGCGACCGCCCTTTGTGGACGGTCGCCATTGTTAATTGTTGTGCAGCTTGCCTTAGGCGCGGGTCTTGATCTCCTCGGTCACCTTGGCAACAAACTCGTCGACGCTCATCTGAACGGTCTCGTTGGAGCGATCGCGGACGGAAATGTTGCCGGCCTCGACCTCCTTCTCGCCCAGGATGAGCATGTAGGGCACGCGGTCGATGCTGCGGGCCTCGCGGATCTTGTAGCCGATCTTCTCGTCGCGATCGTCGCAGACCACGCGAATGCCGGCCTCCTCCAGCTTGGCGCACACCTCATGGGCGTAGTCACGGCTCTTCTCAGAGACAGGAAGCGCCTTGACCTGCACGGGAGCCAGCCAGGTGGGGAACTTGCCCGCAAAGTGCTCAATCAAAATACCAATGAAGCGCTCGATGGAGCCAAAGCATACGCGGTGCAGCATGATGGGGCGCTTCTTGGTGCCGTCGGCGTCCACGTACTCCAGATCAAAGTTGAGCGGCATCTGGAAGTCGAGCTGGACGGTACCGCACTGCCAGGTACGGCCGAGCGAGTCCTCCAGGTGGAAGTCGATCTTGGGGCCGTAGAAGGCACCGTCGCCCTCGTTGACTTCGTAGTCCATGCCCAGCTTCTCCAGAGCGGTACGCAGGCCCTCCTCGGCGCGAGCCCAGTCCTCGTCCGAGCCCATGGAGTCCTCGGGGCGGGTGGAAAGCTCTACATGGTACTTAAAGCCAAACTTCTGGTACACGGAGTCGATGAGGTTGACCACGCCCACGATCTCGTCAGTCAGCTGGTCGGGACGCACAAACAGGTGGGCGTCGTCCTGGTTAAAGCAGCGCACGCGGAACAGGCCGTGCAGGGCGCCGCGCAGCTCGTGGCGGTGCACCAGGCCAATCTCGCCAGCGCGGATGGGCAGCTCGCGGTAGGAGTGCGGCTTGGAGGCGTAAACCAGCACGCCGCCCGGGCAGTTCATGGGCTTAATGCAGTACTCTTCGTCGTCGATGACGGTGGAGTACATGTTGTCCTTGTAGTGGTCCCAATGGCCCGAGGTCTTCCACAGTTGCTTGTTCATGATGAGCGGCGTGGAGATCTCCACGTAGCCGGCCTTGTGGTGGATCTCGCGCCAGTAGTCCAGCAGCGTGTTCTTAAGGATCATGCCGTTGGGCAGGAAGAACGGAAAGCCGGGAGCCTCGTCGCGCATCATAAAGAGGTCCATCTCGCGGCCGATCTTGCGGTGGTCGCGCTTCTTGGCCTCCTCCAGCATATGCATGTGCTCGTCGAGCTCTTCCTTGGTGGCAAAGGCGACGCCGTTGATGCGGGTGAGCATCTTGTTGTCCTTGTCGCCCTTCCAGTAGGCGCCCGAGACGCCGGTGAGCTTAAAGGCCTTCAGGGCCTTGGTGTAGCAGATGTGGGGACCGACGCACATGTCGATGTAGTCGCCCTGCTGGTAGAAGGTGATGCGGGCGTCGTCGTCCAGGTCGCCGATGTGCTCGACCTTGTACTTCTCGCCGCGCTCCTCCATAAGGGCGATGGCCTCGGCGCGGGGCTTCTCGTACACGGAGAACTTGAGGTTCTCCTTGACGATCTTCTTCATCTCGGCCTCGATCGCGGGGAAATCGTCCTCGCTGATCTTGACGCCCTCGGGCAGATCGACGTCGTAGTAGAAGCCGTTGTCGGTCGCGGGACCGTAGGCAAAGTCGGCCTCGGGGTACAGGCGCTTGATGGCCTGCGCCATAATGTGCGCGGCAGAGTGGCGGATGACGTGCGTGACCTCGTCCTGCGGGAGCTCGGCCACCGAACCGTCATTGTAGAGTGCCTTCATGGGTATGTTTTCTCCTCTCGGATGCCTGATGCAAGTGCGTGCGATGCGCTCGGCGTTTTAACTTGCATCATTATAGGCAGGTTGCCTTGGTATACAAGCGCCCGCCGCACCTTAATGGCACGGCGGGCGATTTTCTACGCATGCTTCATCGTGTGGGGCGGGGTTTGGGACGCGCGTGGCTTGCGCGGGACGCGCGGTGCCCGTGGCTTGCGGCCGGCCCGGCGATGGATGCGTTACTGGATGCGAGTTCGGCAGTAGGGGCAGACCTTCCAGTGCGCGTCGAGCGGGCGATGGCAGCTGGGGCATACGTTGCGAACCTGGGTATCGCACACCGGGCAGACAACAAAGTCCTTCTCGATGGGCGCGCCGCACTGCGGGCAGGTGCCGTACTGGGCAAGCTGGCGCTCGCGCAGGGCCATGTCCAGCTCCTGCTCCTCGCGGTCGGACGCGTAGGAGTGCGGGCGCAGGACCAGGTAGGCAATGAGGCCCACAAACGGGATAAGGGCGATGATGCCCCATGCCACGTAGGCGCTGGCGCCGCGGCGGCGAGCGTCGATGAACACATAGACGACCGACAGCACATACAGGGCGATGATAAAGCCAACGAAGGCATAGACGACGCCCATAAGCTGCGGCGACATGAGCTCGGAGATGTACTTGGACATTACGGGTACCTTTCGGGATATTAACAGTCCGGTCAAGTTTACCACGGGGTTTGTTTATATGGGACCACGGCTAGGGGCGGGGCTGGCGCGGACACAAACATCTCAATCTGTAACAGGTGGGAGCGGAATCCGGGTCTAGATGTTACAGGTCGAGACACAGGGGTCCCTCCCCGACTTCAATCTCGATCTGTAACATCTTGACTCCAAAATCAGTCCTTACTGTTACAGATCAAGATGAACGGTGAGCCCTCCGTTAAATATCTCAATCTGTAACAACTAGGGGCCAGAAACCCTTCTATCTGTTACAGATCAAGACAAAGGAAAACGTCCAATCTCAATATCTCAATTTGTAACAACAATTCGGCAAAAACAGGTCTAACCGTTACAGATTTAGATATTCGAAACCGACTGATAGGTTCATCTAAATCTGTAACATCTAGACCCCAAAACGGTCCCTAGATGTTACAGATCGAGACAGAAGAATCTCTCCCTGACTTTAAATCTCAATCTGCAACATATAGGACCGATTTCCCCCTCTTACTGTTACAGATCAAGATAAACGGAGGGTCCATCTGGCAAACGTCTCGATCTGTAACATCTGGAACCCAGTTCTTCTGCTTACTGTTACAGAACGAGACAAACCTCTGACACCCGGGACGGCAGACGAGGTCACCTATGATCCTGAGTCTCCCCTCGCCTGCCGTTTGCGGATGCGAGGGGGCTGTTCGCCGCATTGCCGCCGCACTAGGGGCGTGCGAACCGTAGGATAGTCTTATTGACAGCCTGTCAACTCTTCTGGGAGGCACCGTGGCAGAAACGTTTGATATCGCAATTGTGGGCGCGGGCATCACGGGGTGCGCCATCGCGCGGCAGCTCGCGCGGTTTGACCTGTCCATTTGCGTGGTCGAGGCGGCCAACGATGTCGCCCTGGGCGCGTCGAAGGCCAACGGTGGCCTGGTGCACGCTGGCTACGATCCGGCACCGGGCACCGTAAAGGCACAGGTCAATGCCCGTGGCTGCGAGCTGTATGGTACCTGGGCTCAGGAGTTGGGCTTTTTATTTTGCCGCACCGGTTCGATGGTGCTGGGGTTTAGCGACGAGGACCGTGCGCAACTTGAGCGGCTGCGCAGCAATGGCCACGCCAACGGCGTGCCCGAGTTGTCGATTATCGGCCCCGAGCGTATCCGCGAGCTGGAACCACGCGCGAGTGCCAAGGCGACGTGCGCGCTGTGGTGCCCCTCGACTGGCTTTGTCGATCCGTTTGAGGTCGCCATCGCCGCGCTGGAGAACGCCGTGGCCAACGGCGTGACGTTTATGCGCTCCGCGCCGGTGGAAGCGATTGAGGTTGCTGGCGGCGAGGCTAACGGCGGGGCTGCGCGCTTTACGCTGGCAACGCCCGCCGGCGATGTGCGCTGCCGCTATCTGATCAACGCCGCGGGCAACGGTGCCGCGGACATCTCGCATATGGCGGGCGCCGAGGAGTTCCAGATGGTCTGGCGCCAGGGCAACATCGTGGTACTGGACAAGGAGCCGCGCACGCTCATGCCGCTCTACCCCGTTCCGACGCCAGTGTCCAAGGGCGTTATCGTTACGGGCACCGTGCACGGCAACACCGTGATTACCGCGACCGCTGCCGTGCGTGAGCCGGGCGACACACAGACCTATGCGAGCGATGTGAACGCGTTACTAACGGGAGCGCGCAAGCTGGTTCCCGATCTGGACACGCGCCGCGTGGTGCGCGCATTTGCCGGTGGGCGTCCGGTCATTCAGGGAACCAACGACTTCTTTATTGGGCAGTCGGCCGTGTTGCCGGGGCTGTTTCAGGCGGCGGGCATTCAGTCGCCAGGCGTGGCGAGCGCGCCGGCCATTGCCGAGCGTATGGAGCACGTGATGCGCGAGGCGGGCGTTGCTTTGCGCGAACGGGCCGATTGGGATCCGATTCGCCGCGCACCGGACGACTTCGACCGTGCGCCGCTTGCGCGCAAGGAGGAGCTCATTGAGTCTGACCCCGCGTGGGGGCAGATAGTCTGCCGCTGCGAGACGGTGCCCGAGGCCGAGATCGTGGCCGCGATTCGGCGCCGTCCGGGTGCGGTTTCGGTCGAGGGCGTCAAACGCCGCTGCCGCGCGGGCATGGGCCGCTGCCAGAGTGGCTTCTGCCAGAGCCGCGTGGTGGCCATCCTAGCGCGCGAGCTGGGCTGCGACCCCAGCGAGGTGCTGCTGGAGGACACTGGCTCGTGGCTCGTTGAGGGACCTTTAAAGGGGGTGCGCTAGGATGGCGGCATTCAAATCGAGCGCGTTTGATAACGACGCCGTTGAGGCAGTACCGACGCAGGCCTTCGACGTGGTCGTTATCGGAGGCGGCCCCGCCGGCATGGCTGCCGCACTTGCCGCGCATAAGGCCGGCGCGCGCGTTGCTATCGTGGAGCGCGAGCAACACTTGGGCGGCATCCTCCGCCAGTGCATTCATCCCGGTTTTGGCCTTTCGCACTTTAAGCAGGAGCTCACCGGCCCCGAATACGCGCAGCGCTTTATCGACCAGGTGCGCGCGACCGACATTGCGCTGTTCTTGGACAGCATGGTGCTTGGGATTGATTCGGGCGAGTCCCCGGAAGACGCCGCGGTCCACACCGTCACGCTCATGAGCCCCACCGGAATGTTGCAGCTCAACGGGTGCGCGGTCGTCCTTGCCATGGGTTGCCGCGAGCGCACACGCAGCGAGATCAAGATTCCCGGCAGCCGACCCGCCGGCGTGTTTACGGCCGGCTTGGCGCAGCGATACATCAATATCGAGAACCTAAAACCCGGCTCGCGCGCCGTCATTTTGGGCTCGGGTGACATCGGGCTGATCATGGCGCGCCGCTGCACGCTCGAGGGGATTTCGGTCGAGGGCGTGTACGAGCTCATGCCGTACGCCAACGGCCTGCGTCGCAATGTGAAGAACTGCCTGGACGACTTTGGCATTCCGCTGCATCTGTCCACAACCGTCACACGCGTGATCGGGCACGACCGCGTTGAGGCCGTCGAAGTGAGCCAGGTCGACGAGCACCTTGCACCCATTCCGGGAACCGAGCGCGTTGTTCCGTGCGACACGCTGCTGCTTTCGGTGGGTCTGATTCCCGAGAACGAGCTTTCGGTTGCCGCGGGCGTGGAGCTGGACCCACGTACGCGCGGCGCCGTGGTGGACCAGAGTCTGCAAACGGGCGTACCGGGCATTTTTGCCTGCGGCAACGTGCTGCACGTACACGACCTGGCCGACAACGTGACGACCGAGTCCGAGCGCGCCGGCACGGCCGCAGCGGCGTACGCGCTGGGCGGCGACGCCGGGGCAAACGCTGCGGGCACGGGTTGCCAACTCACGGTCTCCCCCGCCGGCATCGCAGGCTACGCACTGCCGGGCCGCGTTACGACCGTCGGGCTCACTAAGCTCAACTTCCGCGTACGCCGACCGGTCAATGCCGCCCGCGTACGTATCCTGGCAGGCGACGAGGAACTGTTTGCAGGCAAGATCCGCCCGTTTAAACCGAGCGTCATGGAAAGCTTCCCGCTACCGGCAAAGGTGATTCAGCGCGCACTCGATATGGGCGTTAGCGAGATTGTCCTGTCCGTCGACCCCGCTGAGGAGGCGTAGAGTCATGAGCACAAACGCGATTGAAACGCTGCAGTTCAACTGCACCACCTGCCCATCCGAGTGCCTCCTGACCGTGGAGGTCGAGCGCAGCGCAGACGGCGCCGTGGCAGAGGTGCGCTCCGCAACCGGCAACAGCTGCCCGCGCGGTGATAAGTTTGCACATCAGGAGCTCACCTGCCCCATGCGCGTGCTTACCACGACCGTGGCCGTATCCGGCGGCGACGAGGCGCTGCTGCCCGTGCGCACGGCCGAAGCCATCCCGCTGGCACTCCATGCCCAGGCGATGGACCTCATCCGGGGCCTAAAGGTCAAAGCCCCCATCCGCATGAGCGATGTAGTCCTCCCCAACCTCCTAGATACCGGTACCGACCTCATCGCCAGCATGGACATCGACCCCGTCTAAGCAGTTAATTTGGGACGGGGCTCTTTTAGCTACCCCGCCATCCACCCCGCCCCTCCTGAATTGCGGTGAAATAGTTCCTGCTTTCCGCCAAAACCCCTGTATCCAGGAACTATTCCACCGCAACTATCATTGGAATCGGTATTTAGCCTGTGCCTACTTTAGTGCCATTTCAAAACTATGCCGGATTACGGGGCTGATTCGGAGACCCCCATCCATACCGGCATTTTCGATTTTTGATAAGCCGTCTACCTGCGGTTTTAATTTCGCAATTTTTCCAATGGTCAAGTAATACAGGTCCAGCCCCGTAATCCGCCATAGTTTTGAAAGCAGCTAATTCGGGACGACCCTCTTATGACTACTTTTACCTATCATTCCGCATGTTTGACACAGCTAAAATAGCCCCGTCCCAAATTGACTACCCTGGCGTTGGGGATACCATGGTGACACCCTAGCGAAAGGATGTTTCATGGCACATGTCGATGACCAGCGTGTGGCGCGCGTGCTCGATGCGCTCGAGGCTCAGCACCCCGGCGCGCAGCTGCTCGTAAACGACCCGTGGTCGATCTATTACCTGACCGGCTTTTATGCCGATATGTTCGAGCGTTTTTGCGGCGTGCTGCTCGCGCGCGATGCCGAGCCGGTGATCCTAGTCAACGCCCTGCACCAGCTGCCCGAGTACGATAATGCCCGCGTCGCCTATCACACCGATACCGACATCGTGGGCGACGCCATCGCTCGCGAGGTCGATCCGACCAAACCGCTCGGCATCGACACCGTCATGCGTTCCGGCTTTTTGATGCCGCTCATGGATCGTCGCGCCGCGAGCGAGTTCTTCCTGGGCGACTTTGCCGTCACCGCCGCACGCACCCACAAGGACGAAGCCGAGCAGGAGCTCATGCGCGTGTCCTCGGCCGCAAACGACGCTGTGATGGCCGACGCCATCAAGCTCGTCCACGAGGGCGTGACGGAGCGCGAAATTGCCGACCAGATGCTCGGCCTGTACCGCAAGCACGACTGCGAGGGCTTTAGCTTTCCGCCCATCGTGAGCTTTGGCGCCAACGCCGGAGACCCGCATCACGAGCCCGACGACACCGTACTCAAGCGCGGTGACGTGGTGCTGTTCGACATTGGCGGACGTCGTCGCAACTACTGCTCGGACATGACGCGCACGTTCTTTTGGGGCGAGCCGGACGAAGAGACGGCACGCATCTACGACATCGTGCGCCGCGCCAACGAGGCCGCCGAGGCGCTCATCGCGCCGGGCGTGCGCATGTGCGATCTGGACCGTGCCGCGCGCGACGTGATTGAGGACGCTGGCTACGGCAAGTACTTCACGCATCGCCTGGGCCACTCGATCGGCCTGCAGGACCACGAGCCAGGCGACGTTTCACTTGTCAACGAGCAGGTCGTAGAGCCGGGCATGACGTTCTCTATCGAGCCGGGCATCTACCTCCCCGGCCACACCGGCGTCCGCATCGAGGACCTTGCCCTGGTCACCGAGACCGGCGTCGAGATTCTCAACGCCTACCCACACGATCCGGTCCGTCTGGACTAGGCAATGCGGCAAAGGCGCTGTCCCTTTGCCGCATCCCACCAACGCTGCACCACGAAAAAGGACTATCTACTACGTTTAACCCGCATGGGTCGACCATGCGGGTCTTTTTTGAAAATTGGCAAGCCTTCTACCTGCGGTTTTGATTTCGCAATTCTCGGTGTGGTCGGGGGCAGTCGATTAAACGTAGTAAATAGGCCCATTTCCTGGCGAACAGCCCAAATTAGCTGCCCCTCGAGTGGGTTAGCGCAGCAAGCCTGCCACTTCGCCGGCTAGGGTGATGGTGCCTGCCGCTACGAAGGGCTCGCCCGCGGCATCGAAGGCTGCGAGAGCCTCGGATACACTAGGGTACACACCTGCGAGCTTATCGGCGTCCACAAGACCAGCGAGCTCCTCTGCCGCCAGGGCGCGATCGGAATCGGTCTGCGTTACGACTACACGCGGGAAGGCCGGAATCAGCACGTCAACGATACCCGCCACGTCCTTGTCGGCCAGCGCGGCGCACAGCAGCGTGGGGCGATTCTCCACGCACGGGTCGATCTCATCCAGTGCGCTCACAAAGTTCTCGCAGCTCTGAGGGTTATGGCAGGCATCAATCAGCTTGAGTGGATCGGTTCCCAGCACATCAAAGCGACCCGGCGTGGGACAGCCCATAAGCGAAGCATCGAGCTTTTCATGGTCGAGCTCGCGGCCCAGATAGCCCTCGCACAGCATAATCGCGCACGCAGCATTCTGCGGCTGATAGGCCGGCTTGACCATGCTCGACGTATAAATCGCGCGCGGCGTGGTGCAGCTAAACTCAACCGTATCGCCCACATGCGCCGGCACCTTGGTCGTGGCGTGGCTCACCACGAGCGGCACGACGCCGCACTCGCGGCAACGGGCATCCATCACGCGCTGAACGCTCGCCTCGTGCGTGCCCTCGCCCAGCACAACCAGGCGTCCGGGCTTAATGACCGCAGCCTTCTCCCCCGCAATGGCCTCGAGCGTGTCACCCAGGATGCGCGTGTGGTCGAGCCCGATGCCCGTAATGGCAACGGCGACGGGATCGGTCGCACTCGTGGCGTCCCAACGGCCGCCCATGCCAACCTCGAGCACGGCAATGTCCACCGCGGCCTCGGCAAACACGACAAGCGCGGCAGCCGTCAGCAGGTCAAACGGCGTGATGGTGTAGGCGCGCTCCCCCGCCGCCACACGACGAGTATTCACGCGATGCCCCGACTCGACGGCGGCAGAAACGCCGCGGGCAAACGCCTCATCGCTCACAACGCGCCCATCGACCTCCATACGCTCGGGATAGCGTACAAGCTGCGGCGACGTATACAGCGCGGTCTTTAACCCCTCGCCACGAAGGATGGCAGCCGAAAAACGCGTGGTCGAAGTCTTACCATTGGTACCGGCAACCTGAATGCAATCGAAATACTCATCCGGACGCCCCAGCTCATCGAGCATATCGACAACCGTCTCAAGCAGAGGCCCAGCATCCCCAGAAATCCGCCCCGTATCAGCAGCAAGCCCGACAGCTTCATCAAACGAAAGCAACTCAAACGAGAACGGCACAGAATACGACCCAGAACGCTTAGCCATAACCCAAGTCTCCAATTACAGAAAAAGAGGCCCACCAAAAAAATGAGCCCCTCGCGTTGACAATATCAGCCTTTATCCGCTTGCAGCAAAATCAAGGGCACAACCCAGTGGCCCTGCCAGGCAGCGGACGACCACGTAACCGCTATGGGAGCGGTTTGGGGCTTTGCTCGATACAAGTTCCGCACGAGCCGAAGGCCACTTAATGTGGCCTTCGTGCGAGCAGGACTGTCCGCAGTAGCGAGCAATGCCCCAAACCGCGTCCCCCGAGTAAACCTTACGAGAAGTCAGCAACCTGAGCAGTCAGCGCCGCCAGGATCTCCTTGAGCTCAGCTGCACGGTCCCTCTTCTTCTGGACCACCGCGGGCGCGGCCTTAGCCACAAAGCCCTCGTTGGCGAGCGTCTTCTCGCAGCCGGCAAGCTCCTTCTGGGCCGCGGCAATCTCTTTCTCCAGGCGTGCCTTCTCGGCCGAAAGGTCAACCTTGCCCTCGAGAACCACAAAGACCTCGACGCCGCTGTCGACCACGGCAATGCTCGCAGCCGGCTTCTCAACGTCGGTACCCATAACCAGCGAAGCGGTGTTCGCCAGCGGCTCGATGGTCGAGCGCAGGCTCTCGAGCTTCTCGATATCCTCGGCGCCGGCGCGCACGACAACGTCGAGCTCCGCCTTGGGGCTCAAGCGATAGCGCGAACGGGTGGCACGGGCGGCAGACACGACGGCACGGCACAGCTCAAACGCGCGCTCGGCGGGCTCGTCGACGTACTTGGCGTAGTCGGCGGGCTCGGGCCACTTGGCGATCATGAGCGCCTCGGCGCGGTTCACGTTGCCCTCGGCGTCCAGATCGAGCACGCTCGCCGGCATGTTGTCCCAAATCTCCTCGGTGACAAACGGCATGAGCGGGTGCATCAGGCGAATGGAGGTATCGAGCACAAAGATCAGGTTGCGCTGCGCCTGTAGACGGCCCTCGCCCTTCAGGCGGGCCTTGGTGACCTCGACGTACCAGTCGCAGACCTCGTTCCAGAAGAACTGCTGCACGCCGCGGGCCATGTCGCCAAAGGTGTAGTTCTCGATGCCCTCAGTGACCATCTTCACGGCCTTGGCCAGGCGGCTGAACATCCAGGCGTCGGCCGGCGTCTCCACGACGGGCTCGCCGGGCGTGTAGCCCTCCATGTTCATGAGCAGGAAGCGGCTGGCGTTCCAGATCTTGGTCACAAAGCTCTTGGCCTGGTCGGTACGCGGGCTGTCGATGAGCTTCTTGGTCTTCTTGTCGATGTTCGCGTCAAACTTGACGTCCTGGTTGTTGGTGCACAGCGTGAGCAGGTTGAAGCGCATGGCGTCGGCGCCGTACATGCCAATGAGGTCCATGGGATCGACACCGTTGCCCTTGGACTTGGACATGCGGCTGCCGTCCTTGGCCAGAATCGTCGGGTAGATGACGACGTCCTTAAACGGCACCTCGTCCAAGAAATACAGCGAACTCATGACCATGCGGGCGACCCACAGCGCGATGATGTCGCGTGCGGTGACGAGCGCCGTCGTGGGGTGATGGCCCTCGAGCAGCTCCGGCTTTTGCGGCCAGCCCTGCGTGGCGAAGGTCCACAGCTGCGAGCTGAACCAAGTGTCCAGCACGTTCTCGTCCTGATGCACGTGATGGCCGCCACACTTGGGGCACACGTCGGTGTCCTCGGTGAGGGCGTCCTCCCAGCCACAGTCCTCGCAGTAGAACACGGGGATGCGGTGGCCCCACCACAGCTGACGGCTGATGCACCAGTCCTTAAGGTTCTCCATCCAGGTGGTGTAGGTCTGCGTCCAGCGCGCGGGGTGGAAGGTGACCTTGCCGGAGTTGACGGCGTCGAGCGCCGGCCCCTTGAGCTTGTCGACGGCCACAAACCACTGCTCGGACAGCCACGGCTCCAGGGCGGAGTCGCAACGGTAGCAGTGCATGACGGAGTGGTCGAGCTCTTCGACGTGGTCGAGCAGACCGTGCTCGTCGAACCACTTGACGACAGCCTCGCGGCACTCATCGCGGTTCATGCCGGTAAACTCGCCGTAGCCCTCGACGACCACCGCGTGCTCGTCGAAGATGTTGATCTGCGGCAGGTCGTGAGCCTGACCCATGGCGTAGTCGTTGGGGTCGTGGGCAGGGGTGACCTTGACGAAGCCGGAGCCAAAGTTGGCGTCGACATGCCAATCCTCAAAGATGGGAATCTCGCGGTCGACGATGGGGAGCTTGACAGTCTTACCCACGAAGGCGGCCTTCTCGGGATCCTTCGGGGAGACGGCGACGCCCGTGTCGCCGAGCATGGTCTCGGGGCGCGTGGTGGCGACGACGATGTAGTCCTGGCCGTTGACCGGCTCGGTCAGCGGGTAGCGCAGGTGCCACAGGTGGCCCTTCTCGTCCTTGTACTCGGCCTCGTCGTCCGAGATAGCGGTGGTGCAGTTGGGGCACCAGTTGACGATGCGCTTGCCACGATAGATCAGGCCGTCGTGGTACCAGTCGCAAAAGACCTTACGCACGGCCTGGGCATAGTCCTCGTCCATGGTGAAGCGCTCGTTGTCGAAGTCAACGGAGCAGCCCATGCGCTTAATCTGCTCGACGATGATACCACCGTACTCGTGGGTCCAGTCCCAGCAGGCGTCGACAAACTTGTCGCGACCGATCTCCAGGCGGCTAATGCCCTCGCTCTTGAGCTTCTTGTCGACCTTGGTCTGCGTGGCGATACCGGCGTGGTCGGTGCCCAGCACCCAGCGCGTGGACTTGCCGCGCATGCGGGCCATGCGGATGATGGCGTCCTGGATGGAGTCGTCGGTGGCGTGACCCATGTGGAGCTTGCCGGTCACGTTGGGAGGCGGAATGGTGACGGTGCAGTCGCCCACGCCCTCACGGCGCTTGTAGTAGCCGCCGTCAAGCCACTTCTGCAGGATCGCCGGCTCGTTGGTCGACGGATCGTAGTTCTTGGGCATCTCTTCCATATATCTCTCCCTGTCCCGCCGGCGTGTCCGCCTGCTTGGTTTTCGCTCGGTCAGGTCCTGGCTCGCACGAAGAGCACATTAAGTGCTCTTCGGCTCGTGCGGAATCTACGAAAACCAAGCAGGCGGACGCGCCTTAGGTATCGATTACTTCAGTCTGATATGACTTCGCTGAGGCTTAAACAAACACACAGAATAACACAGGTAGTTGGGTGTTTTGCGTATATATAAAATAGCCTCCGACCGCGGATGGTCGGAGGCTATTTGCAAGCACGTTTTTGGCAGGTTTACCCGTAGATGCGTTGGGGCTGCTCTTCGCCCTTTACGGAGGCTTCGGTCACGATGACCTTGGTGACGCCTTCCTCGCCGGGGAGGTCGAACATCGTCTGCTGCAGCACGTCCTCGCAGATGGAACGCAGACCGCGGGCGCCGGTCTTGCGGGCAAGCGCCATGCGGGCGATCTCGTGCAGGGCGGCGACCTCAAACTCAAGCTCAACGTCCTCGAGCTGGAACATCTTGCGGTACTGACGCACCACGGCGTTCTTGGGCTCGGTCAGGATCGACACCAGGTCGTCCTCGTCGAGCGCCTGCGTCTGGGTGACGACGGGTGTACGTCCCACAAACTCGGGGATCATACCAAAGGCGTTGAGATCCTGCGGGAGCACCTGGCGCAGCAGGTCGTTCTCGTCGACCGAGGTGGGGCCAGCGATCTCTGAGTTAAAGCCCACGCCCTTGTTGCCAACACGGTCGGCGATGATCTTATCCAGGCCCACAAAGGCACCGCCGCAGATGAACAGGATGTTGGTCGTGTCGATCTGCAGCAGCTCCTGCTGGGGATGCTTGCGGCCGCCGGTGGGCGGAACGCTTGCCACCGTGCCCTCAAGAATCTTAAGCAATGCCTGCTGAACGCCCTCGCCCGAGACATCGCGGGTGATGGAGAGGTTCTCGGCCTTGCGGGCGATCTTGTCGATCTCGTCCACGTAGATAATGCCAACCTGAGCGCGCTCAATGTCGCCATCGGCAGCATTGATAAGCTTGAGCAGGATGTTCTCCACGTCCTCGCCCACGTAACCAGCCTCGGTGAGCGCGGTGGCGTCGGCGATAGCAAACGGCACCTCGAGGATGCGCGCGAGCGTCTGGGCCAGCAGCGTCTTACCGGTACCGGTGGGACCGAGCAGCAAAATATTGGACTTGGCGAGCTCCACCTCGTCCATATCATCGTCGAGCTGCGAGTCCAAACCGTCGTCAAAGGCCGAAAGCGCGGCGCCACCCTCGATCACGCGGCGGTAATGGTTGTACACGGCAACCGACATGGCACGCTTGGCGTCCTCCTGGCCCATGACATAGGCCGAAAGCTCGTCATAAATCTCGTGCGGTGTCGGCATATGCGTAATGACCTGGCGGGCGTCGTCCTCGAGCTCAAAGCCCTCGGCCTCGGGGTCCACGGCGGGCTGGGATGCAGCCTGGCCATGGTCGTTGAGGAAGCCAGGCAGCTTGCCGTTGCGGGCAGCGTCCATAAAGTCCGAAGCCAGCGACTCCTCAAGGATCTCGGAGCAGGCGGCAACGCACTCGTCGCAGATAAAGATGTTGGTGGGGCCCTTTACAAGGCGGCGAACCTGCCCCTGCTCTTTTCCGCAGAAGGAGCAGCGGATGGGGTTGCCGTTCTCGTCAAAGGTGTCCTGCATGTTACCGGCCATCCTAGGCGTCCTTCGCGGCGAGGTCGCGCGAGGTGACGATACGGTCGATCAGGCCGTAGTCGAGGGCCTCGGCAGCCGTGAGGTAGTTGTCGCGCTCGGTATCGGCCTGGACCTTCTCGATGGGCTGACCCGAGGCGTCGGACAGGATCTGGTTGAGCTCGCGGCGGGTCTTCTTGATCTCCTCGGCCACGATCTCGATCTCGGTCTGCTGGCCCTGGGCACCACCGCTGGGTTGGTGAATCATGACCTTGGAGTGCGGCAGGCAAAAGCGCTTGCCCTTGGCGCCGGCCGAAAGCAGCACGGCGGCCATGGACGCGGCCATACCGACGCAGATGGTAGAGACCTGCGGCTTAATGAAGTTCATGGTGTCCAGAATCGCCAGGCCGGAGTAGACCTCACCACCGGGCGAATTAATGTAGAGCGAGATATCCTTCTCGGCATCCTGGCTCTCAAGATGCAGCAGCTGGGCAACGACCAGGTTGGCGCTGACGGAGTTGATCTCCTCGCCCAAGAAGATAATGCGGTCGTTGAGCAGGCGCGAATAGATATCGTAGCTGCGCTCGCCGTGCGGCGTCTGCTCGATAACGTATGGCACGAGGGCGGAATCGAACTTAGCGATCATACGCATCTCCATTTCTCTTACGGACCAATAGTGGTTCTAGACAAACGTACGGTGCCCGCATGCTATGCATTGGCTGGCACCGTACGAAGCAACCGGATAACCGGCTTATAACTTTACCCCATCACGGGCGCACGCAAGCGCTCGTGGGCAAGGTGGCGAGAATTACTCGGCGTCCTTGGCGGTCTCGTCGACCTCGGTCACCTTGGCGTTCTCGACCAGGTGATCGACGGCCTTGGAGCGACGGATGGACTCACGGACGGCAGGCATGCGGCCATCGGCGATGAACTCGGCCTTGGAAGCCTCGACGTCCTTGACGCCGGCCTTCTCGAACTCGGCGTTGATGTCGTCCTCGGTGACCTCGATCTTGAGCTCACGGGCGAGGGCGTCGAGAGCCAGGGACTCACGGGCAACGTCGTTGGCCTGCTTGTGCAGGTCGCCGATGAACTGCTCCATGGTCAGGCCGGAAGCGGGCAGCCAGGTGTCGAGCGTCATGCCACGGGCAGCGAGGTTGGACAGGAAGTTCTGGCCAAGCTCCTCAAAGACGGACTGCTCGTAGTCGGCGTCCATCTCGTCGAGCTGCAGGCGCTCGGCGAGAGCGGAGACGCAACGGTTCTCCTTCTCGGCCGGGAGGCGGGAAGCCTTGTCCTGCTCGATCTCGATCTTGATGGCGTCGCGCATGGCCTCGATGCTGTCAAAGCCAAAGTCGGACTTGACGAGCTCGTCGGTGAGCTCGGGGGTGTTGCGGACCTTGATGCCCTTGACGGTGACCTCGACGGTGTGGGTCTCGGCCTCCTCGCCCTCCTCGACCTCGTCGGTCCAGGCCACGGTCTTGACGTCGTCGACGTTAGCGCCGATCAGGGCCTCGTTGAACTCGGCGGGGTTGCTGTCGCTACCGGCGATGAGCATGCGGCCCTCAGCAGCGAAGTTGTCGGCGTTCTCGACAGCCTTGAGGTCGACGGTGACGTAGTCCTCGGCCTCGACGGCGCGACCCTCAACGTCCTCGAAGGTGGTACGGTAGTTGAGGAGCATCTCGACCTGGTTGTTGATCTCGGACTCGGTGACCTCCGCAGGGGGCATCTCGATCTCGACAGCGTCGAAGGAGGAGAGCTCAGCGGCGGGACGCAGGGAGAACTCGACGGTGTAGGTGTAGTCCTCGTGATCCTTAGCGAGGTCGAGGTCCTTGTAGTCACCGTTCTTGGTGGGGACGATGTCCAGCTCGTTGAGGACGGCGGGCTCGTTGGCGGCGATCAGGTCGTTGGTGGCCTGAGCGAGGGTAGCCTCGGCGCCAAGAGCGGAGTCGATGACCGGACGGGGAGCCTTGCCGGCACGGAAGCCCGGGAAGCGGTACTTCTTGGCGGTGTCCTTGTAGGCCTTCTTGATCGCGGCGTCGACGTCGGCGGCCGGGATGGTGACCGTAGCGGTGAGCTTGGCGTCCTTGACGTCAGAAGCGGTGATGTTCAACACGTTCCTCCTCATACTGCCCAGCTTATCTGAGGTGCTGGTACCTTTATGCAACAAAGAGTCGCGACGGCCGAAGCCGACGCAGGTGCGATGGTGCGGGCGAAAGGACTCGAACCTTCACGGGAATCCCACCAGAACCTAAATCTGGCGCGTCTACCAATTCCGCCACGCCCGCATGAACGCACAGACTACGAATGATAGCAGATACGAACGGCAAGCGCACGCACACGTTTTACAGGCTCACGACCTCACCACGAGTGCAAAAGGCGGGACGAGTTGTCCCGTCCCGCCAACTACGACTTGTTCGCTAACCCGCTACTCCCCCAGCAGCGCTTTCTCGGGCGTGATGGGCAGTGAGCGAACCTGATGGCCGGTGGCGTGCGCCACGGCCGAGGCCACGGCGGCGAGCGGCGTGTTGATGACGACCTCGCCGATCGACTTGGCGCCAAACGGGCCCGTCGGCTCGTAGCTCGGCTCAAAGGCCACGCGAATGCTGCCGATATCCAAGCGCGTGGGCAGCTTGTAGCTCATAAAGTTGCCGGTGCGCAGACGGCCGCGTTCATCGTGCTCGACGATCTCGTAGAGCGCGTGGCCGATGCCCTGGGCAATGCCGCCCTCGGCCTGGACGCGCGCGAGCGCCTCATTGATCACGGTGCCGCAGTCGACGGCTGCCGCGTAATCCACCACGGTCACCTTGCCGGTGGCCTTGTCGACCTCGACCTCGGCAATGCCGGCCATAAACGGCGGAGGCGAAACGGGCAGGCAGGCAGAAGCATGCGAGGTGAGCGCGTCGCCACCCGCGATGTTCTTGACGCACAGGTTGGCAAAGTCGCGCAGCGTGAGGTAGCGGTTCTGCTCGCGCGCGGCGCGCTCGTCGGACAGACGCACGTACTGGCCGTCGAAGACCACGTCGGCGGCGTCCACGTCCCACATCTGGGCGGCCTTGACGCAAATCTTCTCGCGCAGCTCGGTCGCGGCGTTCTTAGCGGCAAGGCCCGTCACGTACGTACCCGAGCTCGCGTACGAGCCGGCGTCGAACGGCGACACGTCGGTGTCCACACCGCGCACCACGATAAGCGAGCTCTCCACGCCCAGCTCCTCGGCGGCAATCTGCGCCAGGATCGTGTCGACGCCCATGCCGTTATCGGTGGCGCCGGTGCCGATGGTAATGAAGCCGTCCTCTTCCAGGCGCATGTCGATACCGGCGATATCCACGTTGGAAATGCCAGAGCCCTGCATGGTGAGCGCACAGCCCAGAGCACGCACACGGTCGCCCAGGTCGACGGCCAGCGGCTTGTCGCGCCAACCGATCATGTCCATCGCGCGCAGCAGGCAGCGGTCGAGCGCGCAGGCGTTGAGCTTCTCGTTGTAGTACTGCGGCATGATCTCGCCCTCGCGCACGATGTTCTTAAGGCGCAGGTCGGCGGGGTCCATGTGCAGCATGTCGGCAAGCTCGTTGACGGCGCTCTCCACGGCAAACTGGCCCTGGGTGGCACCGTAGCCGCGATACGCGCCGCCGCGGTTGGTGTTGGTGTAGACGGCGTCCCAGCTAAAGCGGCTCGCCTTCACGTGGTTGTAGATGGGCAGGCTCTTGTGGCCCGAAAGGCCGATCGTCGTGGTAGCGTGCTCGCCGTACGCGCCGGCGTTGGACAGCGTGTGCAGATCGATGGCCGTAATGGTGCCGTCGTTCATGGCGCCCAGCTTAACGGTCATCTGCATCTGGTGGCGCGAGTTGCCCGCGGTGATGGTCTCCTCGCGGGTGTAGCAGCAGTAGCTCGGACGGCCGGTCTGCTGCGTCACAAACGCAACGAAGATCTCGCAGCAGCCCGTCTGCTTGGAGCCAAAGCCACCGCCGATGCGCGGCTTAATGACCTGCACCTGCGACTGCGGAATGTCGAGCGACTGCGCGACCATGCGGCGCACGTGGAAGGGCACCTGCGTAGAGGTGGTCACCGAGATGCGTCCGAATGCGTCAGTCGTCGCGAAGGCACGGAAGGTCTCCATGGGCGCGGTCTGCGTGGCCTGGCTGGTGTAAGTGCGCTCAAAGACGATGTCGCTCTGGGCGAAGGCCTCGTCAAGGTCGCCAAAGTCGCTCGTGCCGCTGCACACCAGGTTGCGCGGAACGTCGCCGCCCTGCGGGAACATAAAGGTCACGTCGCCCTCGGGGTGGACCACGATATCGTTATCGAGTGCCTGGGTAAAGTCGAGCAGGGGCTCGAGCACCTCATAGTCGACCTTGATGAGCTTGAGCGCCTTGTCGGCGGCCTCCTCGGTTTCGGCGGCAACGATCGCCACCTCCTCGTTTTGGTAGCGAACAAGGTTCTCGAGAATCAGGCGGTCGTAGGGACTCGGCTGCGGATAGCTCTGACCGGCGATAGTAAAGCGGCGCTTGGGCACGTCCTCGTAAGTGTAGACGCCCACGACGCCGGGCACCTTCAGGGCGCGCGACGTATCGATGGAGCGGATCTTGGCGCGGGCATAGGGGCTGCGCTTGAGTTTGACGATCAGGGCCCCGGCGGGCACCATATCGCCCGTGTAGACGGGACGGCCCTCGAGCAGCGCCTTCGAGTCCTTCTTGGGCTGCTTATGGGTGATCTGCTTGTACGAGACACCGTCGCAGCTGGTGTCGTTGACCGGCAGTTCGGGCATCTCAAAGCCCACCTGCACGCCGGACTCGTTGAGGAAGCGGACAATGGCGCGCAGCTGGCTCTCGTAGCCGCTGCAACGGCAGAGGTTGCCGGCGAGCTGGCGCGAGAGCTCCTCGCGCGTGGCGACGAGGCTCGGGTCCTCCTTGGCGGCGCAGGCAAGCGCCAGTACGTTCATGATGAGGCCGGGGGCGCAAAAACCGCACTGCTCGGCGCCTTCGGCAGCCATCGCACGGGCCAGCGCCTCGGACTCGGCCTTGAGGCCCTCGAGCGTGGTGATGGAGCGGCCCTCGACGCGCGCGGCGGGAACCGAGCAGCTCAGCACCGGGTCGCCGTCGAGCCACACCGTGCACAGGCCGCAGTTGGTGGTCTCGCAGGCGCAGCGCACCGACGCGCAACCCTGCTCACGCAAAAGCGAAAAGAGCATGGTATCGGGGGCAATCTGAACCTTGACCTTGCGACCGTTGAGCGTAAAGGAAAGATCGATGAGTTTGGCAGCCATTAGCGCACCTCGCTAGAATCGACGCCGGGCACGCGGCGGCAGGAATACTCGTCCGTGGCGAACTTGGGGATCTGCACGGTCTCGAGCTCGCGGGCAAGCGCGGCAGAAAGCTCGATGCCGGCGGCACGGCGCACGGCCTGGATGGCGAGCGGGGCCGAGATGCGGCGGCGGTAGTCGGCCGAGCCCCACAGGTTGGTTCCGTAGCTCAGGGCACGCACGGATGCAGCAAGGGCGCGAAGCTCGTCCTCGGAAGGCTGCTCGTTGGTAAGGCCGCACGCCACGCCCTGCAGCAGGGTCGCGCGCAGCGGGCGGGCGCCCACGGTGACGTGCCAAGTGTTGTTCCACCAGGCGGCGGTGACGTTCAACGAGGGGAAGTCGGTCGCGGCCTTGCGCACGGCCTCGTAGCTCGCACTGTAATCGTGTTTAACGACCACGATGTGCTCGATCACGTCGCGCACGTAACCCATCCGCACGAACTCGGCGAGCGGCACGCGGCCGGCGCCCGTCAGCTCAACA
>JAHYYL010000037.1:0-1536 GCA_019424965.1 Collinsella sp. | reverse complement strand
ACATACGAATCGAGCGCCAGGAACGCCGAGAGAACGTCCGAGAAGCCAAAGCGGCCGTAGATGCTGCCGCCCACCGTGGCGGTATTGCGCAGCTGCACGCCCACGATGTCGTGGACGGCGAACTCAAAGACATTGTTGACAAGCGCGTTGAGCCCGGCATGACGCTCGAGCTGGCGCAGGGTGCACATGGCACCGATGCGAAACTCGGTCTCGGTCTCCTCGATCTGATCGAGTCCGCAGGCCGAAAGGTCAATCGCCGTCGCCACGCGACGCGAACCCAGACGCATCCAGATGCCGCCGCCCACAATCTTGTTGTTGCGGTTCTTCTGTAAGAGCTCATAGGCTTCGGCCGCGTTTCCAACACGGACATAGGTACCGAACTTGAGCACGTTCTCCCCCATCTCTTCACTTGTCCAGTGTCCTCTAGTGTACCAAACGAGGGCGCACGGCCCTCACCACCATAGAAAAAGGCTCCCGGCACAAATGCTGGGAGCCTCATCAGTTGCTATGTCGAGCTGGATTTAGCAGACGCCCTGGGCGAGCATGGCGTCGGCGACCTTCAGGAAGCCGGCGATGTTGGCGCCCATGACGAAGTTGCCCTCCTCGCCGTACTCCTTGGCGGTGTCGTCCACGTTGTGGAACATGCCGCGCATGAGCTGCTCGAGCTTGCCGTCGACCTCCTCGAAGGTCCAGGACAGGTGCTCGGCGTTCTGGCTCATTTCCAGGCCGGACACGAGCACGCCACCGGCGTTGGCAGCCTTACCAGGCATAAAGGCGACGCCGTTCTCCTGGAAGTAAGTCGTGGCCTCGATGGTCGTGGGCATGTTTGCGCCCTCGCCGACCACCTTGCAGCCGTTGGCGACGAGCGCCTGGGCGTCCTCGAGCAGCAGCGTGTTCTCGCGAGCGCAGGGCAGCGCGATGTCGCAGGGCAGCTCCCACACGCCGCGGCCGTCGCCCTCGTGCCACACGGCGTTGGGCTTCTCGTCAACGTACATGGCGAGCGTGACGCCCTTGTCGTGGCCGGAGCGCTTCTGGTTGTAGACGTGCTCGAGCACGGAGTAGTCGATGCCGTCGGGATCCTCGACCCAGCCGTGGGTATCGGAGCAGGCAAGCACCTTGCCGCCGAGCTGGGAGACCTTCTGGACGGCATAGATAGCAACGTTGCCGGAACCGTGAACGACGACGTTCTTGCCCTCGAAGGAGTCGCCGCGGCTCTTGAGGTACTCGTCCACAAAGTAGACCAGGCCGTAGCCGGTGGCCTCGGTACGGGCGAGCGAGCCTCCAAAGGAGAGGCCCTTGCCGGTGAGGACGCCGGTCCACTCGTTGGTCAGGCGCTTGTACTGACCGAACATGTAGGCAACCTCGCGGCCACCAACGCCCAGGTCGCCGGCGGGAACGTCGGTGTTGGGGCCAATATGGCGATAGAGCTCGGTCATGAAGGACTGGCAGAAGTGCATTATCTCGTTGTTGGACTTGCCCTTGGGGTCAAAGTCGGAGCCGCCCTTGCCGCCGCCCATGGGCAGGGTGGTCAGGCTG
>JAHYYL010000036.1:570-23973 GCA_019424965.1 Collinsella sp. | reverse complement strand
CGCAACGCGTTGCGCTGAGTCCTGAGGCTGTTGCAATGAAAATGAGAATCAAGGCCAATGACTAGGGCGGAAAATTTCTTAAAAAAGTTCTTGCCCTGAGCTGATTCGTCCGTATAATATATTTCGTTGCTTGAGAGCACGCACCTTTTCCTCGGTAGCTCAATGGTAGAGCACGCGGCTGTTAACCGCGCTGTTGTAGGTTCGAGTCCTACCCGGGGAGCCAGAATTTCTCAGCCCATTCCGCTGGGCTTTTTAATTCCTCGGTAGCTCAATGGTAGAGCACGCGGCTGTTAACCGCGCTGTTGTAGGTTCGAGTCCTACCCGGGGAGCCAGGTTGTAGAACCCGTCGCTTATGCGGCGGGTTTTTTCATGCCGCGACCACTTGACTCGAACGTTGCCATATCAACATTTCGTGTCGAGGATGTAATCCCGCGACCCACCACCTCAACATGGCGCGGTCGTTGTAGAATATTGCAATGATTGCTCCCACGACATGGTGCCGCGAGCACCAGATAAGGAGATTCTTGTGTCTGAGACCATTAACGGTAGCCTGAGCGTCTCGAACGACGTTATTGCCGATATTGCCGGTTATGCTGCGATGACGTGCTATGGCGTCGTCGGTATGGCTGAGCAGCTCCAAGGCGCCGAGAGCGTGCGCCTGCTTGCCGGTCAGCGCCTCCGCAAGGGCGTGCTTGTCTCCGCCGACGAGAACGGCCTTACGGTCGATCTTCACGTCGTGCTCGAGAACGGCGTCAACATGAAGTCCGTCTGCCACAATCTTTCGAGCTCCGTTGCCTTCACCCTGCAGGAGATCGCTCAGATCGACCCCGCCAGCCTTAAGATCGGCATCCATATCGACGCGCTCAAGAGCCGTCTGAACTAGCATCCGAAAACGGAGATTCAAATACCCATGATTGCAAAGACCATTCGCACCTGTTTTCCGATCGCTGCGGCTGCCGTTTCCGACAAGGCCGAGGAGATCAATAAGCTCAACGTCTTCCCCGTGCCCGACGGTGACACCGGCACCAACATGTCGCTCACGCTCGCCTCGGTGACCAAGGAGCTCTCCGCTCTTCCCGCCGACGCTGACATGGAGGCCATCGCCGGCGCCATCACCCACGGCTCCCTGATGGGCGCCCGCGGCAACTCCGGTGTCATCACCTCGCAGATCCTGCGCGGTGTGGCCGAGGGTCTCGTTTCTGCCGATGAGCCCATTACGTCCGCCAACATCGCCTATGCGTTCCGCCGAGCCGTCAAGGTCGCCTTCCAGGCCGTCCGCAAGCCCATCGAGGGCACGATCCTCACGGTGCTGCGCGATGTCTCGACCAAGGCCGACGAGTGCGAGAAGAAGAAGTTCTCGGCCGAGGACGCGCTCGACGCTATCGTCGTCGAGGCATATCAGTCTGTCGCTCGCACGCCCGACCTTCTGCCCGTTCTGAAGGAGAACGGCGTGGTCGACTCCGGCGCCTTTGGCTTTGCCATCTTCCTGGAGAACTTTGTGGCTGCAGCACTTGGTCGCAGCACCGTTGTCGAGGATTTCTCCGCTACGTTCGATTCCGCTGGCTCTGCACGCGATGCCGCTCTTGGCCGCGTTGAGATCGAGGCCAACGACGATTGGGAGGGCTCGGAGTTCCGCTACTGCAACGAGTTCCTCTTTAAGGCCGACGCCCCGTTTGACGAGGATGAGTGCCTTAAGTTCCTGGGTTCCATGGGCGACTGTGAGCTACTCGTGGGCGCCTACCCCGATTACAAGATCCACGTGCACTCCAACACCCCCAACCTGGTGCTCGAGCACATGCTTCAGCTTGGTCAGATCTACGAGGTCTTTATCCACAACATGGAGATGGAGGCCCACGACCGTACCGCCAAGATTCATGAGGACCAGGAAAAGGCCGCCGAGCCCGCCAAGGCTCTGGGCTTTGTCGCCGTTGCCGCTGGGTCCGGCGAGGCAGACATCCTCAAGTCCCTCGGCGTCGACGTGATCGTGTCGGGTGGTCAGACCATGAACCCCTCGACTGCAGACCTGCTGGGCGCTGTTGACCAGGTCAACGCGACCTCGGTCATCATCCTGCCCAACAACGGCAACATCCGCATGGCCGCCGAGGCCGCTGCCTCTGCCTGCACCGACAAGAAGGTCGCCGTCGTTCCCACCAAGGCCGTTCCGCAGGCCTTCTCCGCGCTGTTCGCGGTCCTGCCCGATTCCGAGTTAGAGGATGCCGTCGCCGCTATGGTCGACGCCATCAGCGAGGTCCGCGATGGCGAGGTCACCCGCGCCGTGCGCGACTCCAGCGCCTCCGACGGTTCGCCAATTCACTCCGGTGACGTCATGGGCATCATTGCCGGCTCCATCGATGTGGTCGGCTCCGACGTGAAGCAGGTCACGCTCGATTGCATCAACCGCATGCAGGAGGAAGAGGAGGGCGACGCGCTGACGATTCTGGCCGGCGAGGAGCTGTCCGATGAAGCCTTCCAGGAGATCGTCGACGCTATCGAGGAGGCTCAGCCCGACCTGGAGATCGACGCCCATCGTGGCGAGCAGCCGCTCTATCCCGTGATCTTCTCGATCGAGTAGGCATCTGCCCATGTCCGAGCTCTGCTCCGTGCCGCGCGTCTCGGATCGCTTTGCCCAGAGCAATGCGCTCGACGAGGATATCGCGCGACTCAAATATGTTTCGGGTAAACGTGAGGAGGCCCTTCGCCGTCTGGGAATTCGGACGGTGGGGGACCTCCTTCTCCATATCCCTCATCGATACCTCGACTTTACGCGCTCCTGGTCCATCGAGATGGCGCCCATCGGTACCGTGTGCACCATCATCGCCACGGTCGACCGTATCGTTCAAAAGAAGCCGCGTCCGCGCATGCAGGTGACCGAGGTCTCACTCGTTGACGAGACGGGCGTGCTGCAGGTCGCCTTTTTCCGTCAGCCTTGGATTGCCCAGCAGCTTAAGCAGGGCGACCGCCTGGCCGTGATGGGCAAGGTCGAGTTTGCCTTCGGTTTTAAGCAGATGGCCTCGCCGCACTTTGAAAAGCTCGATGACGGGCGTGCTGCGGGCACCATTTTGCCGGTCCATTATGTGAGTGACGGCGTAAGCCAGGCATGGATGCGCCGCATCGTAAGTGGCGCGCTCGAGGTCGTCGGCAATACCTTCGACCCGATTCCCGCACGCTTGCGCGTTAAACGTCGCCTGATGAGCAATGCTCGTGCGCTTCGATCAATTCACTTTCCCTCGAGCATGGCTGAGCGCGATATCGCGCGCGCACGGCTTGCCTACGAGGAGTGCCTTTACCTGCAGCTGGCGCTGCGCCTGCGCAACGACGGCAGCCTGGTCGATGTGGTGCCCTACGCCCACGCCGCGGGCGAGCACCTGGCCGCGCTCAAGCAGGCCCTGCCGTTTTCGCTGAGCGACGAGCAACAGGCCGCGTTCCAAGATATCCTGCGCGATATGTGCGATGGCGGGCGCGTGATGAACCGCCTGCTGCTGGGCGATGTCGGTACCGGTAAGACCGCCGTTGCCGCCTGCGCGCTGGCTGTGGCTACCGATAGCGGCACGCAGGCCTGCGTTATGGCGCCCACGGGCGTGCTGGCGCGTCAATATGCCGATAAGACCGGCCCCTTGCTCTCGCAGGCTGGCATGACCTGGGCGCTCCTGACGGGCGCCACGCCGGCGGCCGAGCGCGAGCGGATCCATGCCCAGCTGGAATCGGGCGAGCTCGATGTCCTCTTTGGCACCCACGCGGTGCTTTCGGATAACGTGGCGTTCAAGCATCTGTCGCTCGTGGTCATCGATGAGCAGCACCGGTTTGGCGTCGGCCAACGCAACGCCCTGCGTGCGAAGGGCCCTGGTGCCGATCTGCTCGTTATGACGGCAACGCCCATCCCACGTACGCTGGCGCTTTCGGTCTACGGCGATCTGGACACGAGCATCATCCGCCATCGGCCCGTCCCTGGCGCTGGCGTGACGACACGCGTGCTTACCGAGTCGAGCCGCGACCTTGCCTATGGCGCCATCCGCGAGGCGCATGAAAAGGGTCAGCAGGCCTACGTGATTTGCCCGCTCGTGGAGCCGAGTGACTCGGCCGATGATCTGGAGGACGTGCCCGGTATCGCCCGCGACGACGAGGGCCGCGTGACGGTCCCCGTGCCGCTGCACGATACGGCGACCGAGCTCGATCGCCTGCGTCTGGCGTTGCCGGGTCTTGCCATCGAGCGCCTTCACGGCCGCATGCCAGCGGGGGAGAAGGACCAGGTTATCGATGCCTTCAAGCGCGGCGAGATCGACGTGCTCGTCTCGACTACGGTGGTTGAGGTGGGTGTCGACGTGCCCAACGCCACCGTCATGGTCATCGAGAACGGTGAGCGCTTTGGCTTGGCGGCCCTGCACCAGCTGCGCGGCCGCGTGGGCCGCGGCAGCGTGTCGGGCACCTGCCTGGTCATGACGCACTCCAAGGGCAACGGCGGCGCTTCGGCGGCGCAAGACCGTCTCCAGTCGCTCGAAAAGACCTCGGACGGCTTTACGCTCGCCCAGATGGACCTGCGTCTGCGCCACGAGGGCGAAATTCTGGGGTACCGCCAGCATGGCGGTGTGACCCTGCGCTTTGTCGACCTGGATGCCGACGAGGAGCTGATCGAGTGGGCCCATTTGGACGCGGTCGAGCTCTTGCGGTATGCTTGCACCCTTGACTCCGTGGCGACGCGCCCCCTGCGCGATGCGGTCGCCATGCGATATCGACACATTTTTAAGGAGGTCAGCGGAGGATGAGAATCATCGGCGGCGAATGGCGCGGTCGTAAGATCGAGGAGCCCCGTGGTCGCGATGTCACCCGCCCCACGACCGATCGCGTGCGCGAGGCATGCGCATCTATGGTCATGTCGGCATTCGACTTCGATCTTGACGAGGTCCGCGTGCTGGACGCCTTTGGCGGCTCCGGCGCTTTGGGTATCGAGATGCTCTCACGTGGTGCCCGCTCGCTCACGACGTTCGAGATCGATCGGAATGCCGCGCGGCTCATTACCAAGAATATCGAGTCGCTCTGCCGTGACCGTGCGCGTTGGCGCGTGGTAACGGGCGACATGCTGGCGAGCGCCTCGCGCGGTCGTGTGCCGGGCGGCCCCTTTGATCTGGTCCTGCTCGACCCGCCCTATGCTTTTGGTGCCGAGCCGGTCGAGGAACTGCTGCAGAACCTGGCTCAGCAGGGTCTGCTTGCGCCTGGCGCTTATGCCCTGTTTGAGCATGCCGCCGCCGATGCGGGCGCGCATCCGGCAGGCTTTGAGATCGTGCGCGAGAAGCGCTACGGCATTACCTCGGTCGACCTGCTTCGTTGGGTCGGCGATGACGATGGTGAGGGCGATAACGCCGGCACCGATGCTAACAACAACGATGCCACGACGTTTCAGGAGGACGCCCATGAATGACACCATCAACCGCGTGATCGTCCCGGGCACCTTCGATCCCATCACGTTTGGCCATATCGACGTCATCCGCCGCGCCCGCCGCATCTTTCCCAGCGTGATCGTCGCTGTTGCCGAGTCGCAGGGTAAAAACGGTGTGGGTACCACGTTTATGCTCGATGAGCGCGTGGCGCTGGCCCGCGAGGCGCTCGGTGATATCGACGGCGTCGAGGTCCTGCCCTTTACCGGCCTCTTGGTCGACTTCGCTCGCGAGCAGGGGGCGGGGGCCGTGGTCAAGGGCCTGCGCGCCATGACCGACTTTGAGTACGAGCTGCAGCAGGCAGATCTCAACTATCGCTTGGATAACGAGCTGGAGTCCATCTTTGTCATGAGTGCGCCGCAGTACGGCTATATCTCGAGCTCGGTCGTTCGTCAGATCGCCTCACTCGGCAGCGATGTATCGACGTTTGTCCCGCCCAACGTGGTCGAAGCGCTCAGACATCGCTTTTCGTGACGTTTTTTATTGCCTGGTGGCATGTGGTAAACTAGCACGATGATATGTTACCTATGAAAGGAGACCGGATGCCGGGCGAGAATTTTCCTGGCGATAGGATCGTCAGCTTGGTCGATGAGCTCGAAGGTCTGATCGAGGAAGCCAAGCCGCCTTTCGGCAAGAACGCTCAGTTCAAGGTCATCGACGCCGACGTGTTCTTCAACATCCTCGACGAGATCCGCATGAGCTATCCCGAGGAGTGGCAGAAGTCCCGCCGTATCCTTAAGGAGCGCGAGGAGCTTATGGCTTCCGCCGCCGCTCAGGCCGATTCCATCATCGCCGACGCTCAGCAGCAGGCCCTCACCATTGCCGGTGAGCAGGAGATCGTCCGCTTGGCACAGCAGCAGGCCGACGACATCCGCGATCGTGCCCAGCAGTACGAGCGCGAGACGCGTTATGCTGCCGAGGACTACGCAGAGCAGGTCTTTACGCACCTGGAGGAGAATCTCAAGAGCCTGACCGGCACCGTTACCCGTTGCCGTCAGCAGCTCAACGAGGGTGCCGCCCAACAGAATGGTCAGTGGTAATGGCTGAGTTCCCGAGCGTTACCGTCGATCTTTCCGAACAGCTCGAGTTTCCCGGAGATTCGTATCCGCTGACCGGCAAGGTCGATGTCGCCACCTATACGGTGGGCGAGAAGGAGTACCAGCTACAGGACGGCATCGACTACGACGTTGTCTTTACCAATGCCGGTACCGGTGTCTTGCTCACGGGCATGGTCCGCGCGCACGCCACCGGCGAGTGCGACCGTTGCCTGGAGCCCGCTTCGTTTGATATCGCCGGCGAGATCGAGGAGTTCTACCTCTTTGAGGAGCCCGAGGATCCCGAGGCCTACGAGGACGGCTACGAGCTCCTGGGTGAGGACCGCATCGTCGATCTGGGTGAGCCCATCAACGATGCCGTTGTCATGGACACGCCGTTTGTGGTGCTCTGCAAGCCCGATTGCCGCGGTCTGTGTCCCACTTGCGGTTGCAATCTCAACGTCGAGCAATGCGATTGCGCCACCCAGGCAGAGGCAGAATGGGCCGCTGCCACGGAAAATCCATTTGCAGCATTGAAGAATCTCAAGCTCGATGAGTAAAACTGTGGTAGTATCGCTACTTGCGCGTAATCGCCACACTGGATAGTTCATAAGGAAGGTCACTATGCCCGTACCTAAACAAAAGCAGGGTCGTATCCGCACTCACACCCGTCGTTCCGCCAACATGAAGATCTCGGCGGCCGCCGAATCAACAAGCCCCCGTTGCGGCGCTGTCAAGCTTCCGCATCACGTGTGCCCCAGCTGCGGTTTCTACAAGGACCGCGAGGTTATCGTTACCGAGTAACGGTATACTCTGGATGCGATGCCGTTCCAAATGGAACCACAATGGCCGGCTCAATGAGTCGGCCATTTTTGTATAAGGAGCATGTATATGAGTAACGTTCGCGTTTGTGTAGACATTGTGGGCGGAGACGAGAAACCTCAGGTTGTTCTCGATGGTATCGAGGCTGCGCTTGCCGCCGATCCCGATATCGAGGTCTTGGCAGCTGGCCCCGCTGAAATCGTCAATCCCTTTGCTGCTTCCCATGCACGTGTTGAGGCTCTTGAGGCGCCTGACGTTATCGCCATGGATGACGATCCCATTCGCGCCGTGATGACCAAGCGTAAATCGTCGATCGTGCTTGCCTGCCGCGCCATCAAAAAGGGCAACGCGGACGCGTTCTTCTCCGCCGGCTCGACCGGTGCCATGACCGCTGCCGCCACCGCCTATGTGACGCCGTTTAGATATATGGCCGAAGGCAAGAAGCAGCCGGTGCGTCCCTGTCTGACCAATGCGCTGCCCAATCGCGCCGGCGGTCTGACGGTGCTGTGCGATATGGGCGCCAACCCCGATGTCGAGGTCGATGACATGGTGCGTTTTGCCCAGATGGGTAGCGCCTATGCCCGCGTCGTCCTGGGCATCGAGCATCCCCGCGTGGGCCTGCTTGCCAATGGCACCGAGGACGAGAAGGGTTCCAACTTTACCAAGGCCTGCTTCCCGGCCATGAAAGCCGCCGTTCCCGGCTTTGTGGGCAACTGCGAAGGCACCGACCTCACCTCGGGCAATTTCGATGTCGTCGTTGCCGATGGCATGTCGGGCAATATTGCGCTCAAGGCCACCGAGGGCGCTGCCAAGTTTTTGCTGCAGGAACTCAAGGGTGCCTTTATGGCCTCGCTCGGCACCAAGATCGCCGCGCTGCTCATCAAAAAGCAGATGCGCGAGATTAAGGCCAAGCTCTCTGGTGATGCCAAGGGCGGTGCGATTCTTTTGGGCCTGCGTGGCGTGGTCCTAATCGGCCATGGCGCCACCTCGGTCGAGGCTGTTAAAAACGGTACGCTCGCGGCGGCCGAAGCCGTGCGCGCGGGGCTGGTCGAGAACGTCGCCAACTCCATGGACGGCATCGTTTTGTAAGAGCGAGTTAGAGCGCTGTTATGTGCCTCGCGGCCTGCTTCGTGGGGTAGAATCAGAACCGTGTCTTGGTACCGCCCGGGCGGTACCATTCTTTTGGTATTCATTCACTATGAGAGGAAGCGCTATGGACCGCTCCGAAATCTTCGACAAGATCGCCGAGGTCGCTGCTGACGTTCTGGGCGTCGATGTTGCCGAAATTAGCGATGAGACCACCTTTGACGATCTCGATGCCAACTCGCTCGAGCGCCTGCAGCTGGTTACGGCTATCGAGGACGAGTTCAACCTCGAGATCGATGACGAGACTCTGCTCTCGCTCAACTCTGTCGCCGACGCCGTCGACGCGATCGAAAACGCCAGGGAGGCCTAGGTCTTGGCTTTGTCTGAACGACTTACGCGTGCCCAGGAAATCCTGGGCCACGAGTTCAATAATAAGGTGCTGCTGCGCGCGGCGCTTACGCATCCCTCGGCAGTCGAGGGCCAGCCGGTTTCTGCCAGCTATGAGCGCCTTGAATTCTTGGGCGATTCCATTTTGGGCGCTGTGGTCGCACGCTCCCTGTTTGAGTCCTATCCGGAGTTTGACGAGGGCAAGCTCACGCGCCTGAAGGTGTCGCTTGTCTCGGGCGCTACGCTGTCCGAGGTGTCGCACGAGCTGGGTATCGACGACATCATCATCTTTGGTGCCTCCGAGACCGGTACCGGCGCGCGTGGCCTGCACTCGGCGCTCGAGAACGTCTATGAGTCGCTCGTGGGCGCGCTGTATCTGGATGCTGGCTGGGATGCGGCGGCGGAGTTTATCCACCGTACGCTTAAGCCCCATTTGGCCTCTGAGCGTGCCGAGCATCCTGCGAACCCCAAGTCGTTCTTGCAGGAGTGCGTGCAGGCAGACGGCCATGAGCCTCCCGCGTATAAGCTTGTTGGCTCCGAGGGCCCGGCGCATGCGCCCACCTTTACCGCCGTGGTGTTGATCGATGGTATTCGCCAGGGTCGCGGCTCCGGCTCCTCAAAGAAGGAAGCCGAGGGAGCCGCTGCACTCGAGGCACTTGACCGCATGGGCTACACCACCAACGGCGTGATTCTCAACAAGAAGCCTGTTTAAGCGAGGAACCGTGTATCTCAAGTCCCTCACGCTCAAAGGGTTCAAGTCGTTTGCCGACCGCGCCCATATGACGTTTGAGCCGGGCCTGACCGTCATCGTCGGTCCCAACGGCTCGGGAAAATCGAACATCTCTGACTCGATTCTGTGGGTCCTGGGCGAGCAGAGTGCCAAGCAGCTGCGCGGCCAGGCCATGGAGGATGTCATCTTCTCGGGCTCGTCAGCGCGCAAGCCGGTGGGTGTCGCCGAGGTCACGCTGGTGCTCGATAACTCGGACCATATGCTGCCCGTCGACTTTGACGAGGTCGCCATCACCCGTCGTATGTATCGCTCGGGCGAAAGCGAGTACCTCATCAACTCGAGTCCGTGCCGCCTGATGGACATTCAGGACATCCTGCACGATTCGGGCTTGGGCAAGGATACGCATTCCATCATCAGCCAGGGCAAGCTCGACGCCATTTTGCAGAGCCGCCCCGAGGAGCGCCGTGCCCTCATCGAGGAGGCCGCCGGCATCTCCAAGCACAAGCGCCGCAAGGAGCGTGCGCTCAAAAAGATTAATTCGATGGACGAGCACTTGACCCGTGCCCGCGACATCAATAAGGAGATCGCCCGTCAGCTGCGGCCGCTGGAGCGTCAGGTCGATCGCGCGCGCAAGTACAAAGAGCTGTCCTCGCGCGCGAACGAGCTTACGCAGATGCTGGCCGTCGACGAGCTTCGTTCGCTGCAGTCGCAGTGGAACGACTTGGAGAGCCGCTCCAAGGAGGGTGCTGCCGAGCTTGAGCTTGCGCAGTACCGCTTGGGCGAAAAGGAACGCGAGCTCGAGAAGTTCCAGGTCATGCTCGAGGAAAAGGGCCTGTTTGTGGGCGATCTGGGCGAGCAGCGCCGCCATATGCAAGACGTGGTCGGTCGCATTAACTCCGATATGCGCCTGCTCGAGGAAAAGGGCCACAATATGGTGTCGCGCCTGTCCGACATGCGCGGCCAGATCTCGAGCTCCGAGCATCAGCGTCGTCGCGTGGTCGAGGAGCTCGAGGATGCACGTGCGCAGCTTGAGGAAGTGACCGGCGCGCACATGCAGGCCCAGGAGGACGTTGACGCCGCTGGTCCTGCCGCCGCTGAGCTCCACGAGCGGCGCGTGGCGCTCGACAATCAGATTTCGCAGCTTACGCGTGAGCAACGCGATGTGCAGCGTGTGGCCGATAACGCGGCGCTCGAACTCGCCAAGGTGAAGGACTCGCTGAGCAACGCCGAGGTCGAGGACAACATGTACGCCTCGCGCCTGGAGCAGATTGATGAACAGCTCGAGGAGGTTACAGCATCGCTTGATAGCCGTCGCGACCGTGCTGAGGAGCTTGAGAGTGCCCTTGAGGCGGCTCGTCAGGCCCAGAACGATGCGCGCGAGGCCACCGAGGTCGCCCGTGCAGCCCTGAAGGACTTGCGTAATCGTGAGAGCGAGGCGCGCAACAAGCTGTCCGAGGTGCGCTCGGAGCTTGCCAGCCAAAAGAAGCTCGATGCCCGCATGGCAGACAGCTCGCCGCTGGTGAGCCGTCTGGTGGGCGCGCTGGGCGACGATGTCTCAGGCCGTCTGGGCGACGTGCTCGACGCCCCTCGTGAGCTTGAGGGCCTGGTTGAGCAACTACTTGCCGGCGATATCGATGCTCTTTTGTTTGATGATGCCGCTACGCTTGAGCGCGCCGGTCGTGCGGCTTTGGACCAAAAGAAGGCTTCGGGCGAGGCGCTGCTGATGGCGCGCGGCGTGAGTGGCTCTGCTGCCGCCGAGGGCGCTGCCGGTACGCGTCTGGTCGATCGTCTGTCCGTGCGCTCCGGTTATGGCCCGGTTGTCGAGGCCCTTCTCGGCGGCTATTACGTGGTCGATGACTTGGCTGCCGCGTTGGCTGCCCCTGTCGTTGACGGTGTGACCTACGTGACTCCCGATGGCGCCCGCGTGAGCTGTGGTGGTCTGGTGCGCGTGGGGCTCGATGCCGGCGAGGCTTCGGGTGCCTTGGAGCGCAAGCGCCGCATCCGTGAGCTCGAGGGCCTGGAACCCGATCTGGCTGCCATCTTTGAGCATGCTTCGGACCAAGTCGTTGAGGCCAACGCCGCCGTCGAGGAGGCACGTGCCGCCGAGGGCGATGCCGCCGGTGAGATCGCCCGTCTTGAGGGCGAGCGCCGCTCGCTGCTCTCCGAGATCGGCCGCTTGGAGCAAAGCGTCAACAATGCCGAGGTCGAGCGCGTGCGCATCTCCAAGCGCCGCGAGCAGGCCTCCGAGGCCGTTCGCGCTGCGCGCCCGCGCGTTGACGAGCTCACCCGTTCGCGTGACGAGGCGCGTGCACAGGCAAGCGACCTGGGTCTCCAGATTGCCGAGGCCAACGATGAGCTCGATCGCGTTCGCCGTGACGATTCCGAGGCCGCCGGTAAGCTCGCCGATGCCAAGGTGCGCCTGGCCCAGACGAGCGAGCGCCTGCGTTCGCTGAAGGGCCGCGTGCCCGACCTTGAGCATCGTCTTGAGGGCATCGACCGTCGTATCCGCGGAACACGCCAGGCTTCGCGCTCGCTCGAGCTGCTGCGCCTGCGCGTCGACCCCATGCACGAACGCTATTCTGCCCTGTTGGAACGCGCATCGGATTGGGCAGCGCGCCTGCGTGACCAGGCCTCTCTGGAAGAGGCGGACTCCGCTTCGCTCAAGAAGACCATCGAGGATGCCAAGGCCGGGGTCTCCCGTGCCAAGGAGCGGGTTGATGCCGCCACGGCGATGCAAAATGAGTTCAAGGTTGCGCGCGGCAAGCTCGAGGTGCAGGTAGAGGCGGCCATCAAGGCCATTACCGCCGACGGTACCACGGTGCTCGAGGAAGCGCTCATGCTGCCGGCGCCCACCGATCGCGATGCCGCCGAGCGCGAGCTCAACCAGCTTGTGCGCCAGATCAACAATCTGGGCCCCGTGAACCAGGTTGCCATGGAGGAGTACGAGCAGCTCAAGCGCCGCGCCGACTACATCGAGGAGCAGCTGGCTGATCTGGAGAGCGCGCGCAAGGCGCTCACCAAGATCACGGTGGCCATTGATCGCAAGATGCGCAAGGCGTTTCTGGTGACGTTTGAGAAGGTCGACGCGAACTTCCGCGAGATCTTCGCCATGCTGTTCCCGGGTGGCCAGGCTCATCTTGAGATGACCGATCCCGAGCATCCTGCCGAGACGGGCATTGAGGTTGTGGCGCAGCCGCGCGGCAAGCGCATTACCAAGATGATGCTCATGTCGGGTGGCGAGAAGAGTCTGACGGCGCTCGCCCTGCTCTTTGCCGTGTACCGCACGCGCACGGTGCCGTTCTATGTGCTGGACGAGGTCGAGGCGGCGCTTGATGACGCCAACCTGTCCAAGCTCATCGGAGCCCTCGATGTGCTGCGTTCCGATACACAGCTCTTGGTCATTTCGCATCAGCGCCGTACTATGGAGGACGCTGACGTTCTCTATGGCGTCTCGATGCAAGCCGACGGCGTCAGCCGCGTCGTCTCGCAAAAACTCGATCGCGAAACCGGAAAGGTCGTGAATGCATAATGGGATTCTTTGACGCTCTCTCGCGCGGACTTGAGCGCAGCCGCGAGGCCCTCAACGAGGTCTTCTACTTTGGCGGCGAGGTCGACGAGGACTTTTGGGAGGACCTTGAGGACACCCTCGTTATGGGTGACATGGGTGCCGAGGTCGCTATTCAGGTCTCCGATGACCTGCGCGATGCCGCAGCCAAGAAGAACCTCAAGACCGCACCGCAGCTTCGTCGCGCTCTGGCCGAGCAGCTTGAGCAGCACTTTGTGCCCATCGAGCGCGATCCGTTCTCCGATACGCCGAGCTGCGTGCTGTTTGTGGGCATCAACGGTGCCGGCAAGACCACGACGGTCGGCAAGATTGCGAGCGCCATGGCTTCCCGCGGCAAGAATGTCGTGATCGGTTCGGCCGATACCTTCCGCGCCGCCGCCATCGAGCAGCTCGATGTGTGGGGTCAGCGCGCCGGTGTTCCCGTCATCAAGCGCGACCGCGGCTCCGACCCGGCGAGCGTTTGTTACGACGTGCTCGACGAGGCCGACAGGCGCGGCAGCGACCTGGTGCTTATCGACACCGCCGGTCGTCTGCATACGAGCCCCGAGCTCATGCGCGAGCTCGCCAAGGTGGTCAACGTGACGCGTAAGCGCGCCGCCAATATGGCCGCCGGCCCCATGCCGGTTTCGGTCGTGCTTGTGATCGATGCCGCCACTGGTCAGAACGGTCTGAACCAGGCGCTCGAGTTTAACGAGGCGCTGGGCCTGGACGGTATTATCATGACCAAGCTCGACGGCACGGCTAAGGGCGGTATCGCCATGGCCGTGGCCGAGAAGCTCAAGCTCCCGATCCTGCGCATCGGCGTGGGCGAGCAGGTCGATGACCTGCAGGAGTTTAACGCCAAAGATTTCTGCCGCGCCCTGGTGGGCGAGTCCAACTAAGGAGTAACCAGTGTTTGATTCCCTGAGCGATCGCCTCAACGACACATTTGACCGCCTGCGCGGCAAGGGTAAGCTGACCGAGGCCGATATCACCTCGGCCATGCGCGACATTCGCATGGCGCTGCTCGAGGCCGACGTTAACTTTAAGGTCGTCAAGGAGTTCGTTGCTAAGACTAAGGAGCGCTGCATGACCGCCGAGGTCATGGAGTCGCTGTCGCCGGCGCAAAACGTCGTCAAGATCGTGCTCGACGAGCTCACCGAGATGCTCGGCTCCACCGAGAGCAAGCTCGTTTTTAGTAACCGCATTCCTAATGTCATCATGCTCGTGGGCCTGCAGGGCTCCGGTAAGACCACGGCTGCCGTAAAGCTTGCCCACCTGCTCAAGAAGCAGGGCCGCTCGCCGCTGCTCGCCGCGTGCGACGTCTACCGTCCCGCTGCTGCCGACCAGCTTGCCACGCTCGGCGGCGAGATCGGCGTGCCGGTCTTCCGCGGTGACGGCGAGCACCCGGTCGACATCGCCAAGGGCGCCATCCAGGAGGCCGTCGACCACCTGCGTGACGTGGTCATCGTCGATACCGCCGGACGTCTTCAGATCGACGAGCAGATGATGCAGGAGGCCGTCGACATCAAGAAGGCCGTCAAGCCCGACCAGGTGCTGATGGTCGTCGACGCCATGACCGGCCAGGATATCGTCAACGTGGTCTCGACGTTTGCCGAGCGCACCGACTTTGATGGTGTGATTATCTCCAAGCTCGACGGTGACGCCCGTGGCGGTGGCGCGCTTTCGGTGCGTCAGGTGACCGGCAAGCCCATCAAGTTTGTGAGCATGGGCGAGAAACCCGATTCGCTTGAGCCGTTCTATCCCGATCGCATGGCCAAGCGAATCTTGGGCATGGGCGACGTTGTCGGCATCATCGAGAAGGCCCAGGAGGCCGCCGATGCCGAACAGCTCGAGGCTGCCGAGCGCATGCTGCGCGAGGGCTTTACCATGAACGACATGCTCGACCAGATGAAAGCCGTCAAAAAGATGGGCGGCATGAAGGGTATCCTGGGCATGCTCCCCGGTGGCCAGCGCGCGCTCAACCAGATGGGCGGTAACCTGGACGAGGGCATCTTCGACAAGAACGAGGCCATCATCATGTCGATGACCAAGGAGGAGCGTCTGCGTCCCTCCATCATCAACGGCCAGCGTCGCGCGCGTATCGCCAAGGGCGCCGGTGTGACCCCCACCGAGGTCAATAGCCTTATGAAGCAGTGGGGCGAGATGAACAAGATGATGGGCCGCATGCGCACGATGGCCAATCAGGCACAGGCCGGCGGCAAGAAGGGCAAAAAGGGCAAGAAGGGCAAGAAGATGCGCATGCCCAATATTCCCGGTCTGGATGCCATGGGCTTGGGCGGCATGGGCGGCCTGGGAACGGGTGGTCCTAAGTCCGATATGGACCTGCTGCGCCAGATGGAAGCGCAGATGCGCAATAAGAAATAGGGCTGTAATTCCAGCTTGATATGGCAAAGGCCACTCGGAAGCTACCGGGTGGCCTCTGTTGTTGGCTTTGATAGTTGGGCTGCGTTCAGCGTCGCGCCCCGAGCTCGCGGTGCCGTGCCGTTAGTGGCAGCCGCAGCCCTCGTGGCCCTCGTGCTCGTGATGGCCGTGGCAGCTGCAGGACTCGCCATGTTCGTGGGCGTGGTCATGGCCGTGGCAGCCGCACGTGGCCTCGCCGTTCTGTGCGAGCGTTCCGGCGATAAGGGCCTCGACACAAGCGTCGCAGCTGCCCTGAGCTCCTGCGTACACCGTGATGCCGGCTTGGGCAAGCGCGTTGATGGCGCCACCGCCGATGCCGCCGCAGATGAGCGTGTCCACGCCACCGTTGGCGAGCAGGCCCGCAAGGGCACCGTGGCCGGTGCCGTCGGTGCCCACGACCTGCTCGTTGAGTACCTTGCCATCCTGAATGTCGTAGATCTTGAACTGCTCGCTGCGGCCAAAGTGCATAAAGATGTTGCCGTTGTCGTACGTGGTTGCCACCCTCATGGTGTAGACCTCCTTTGCTGGCCATGCGGCCGTCGTTGCGGTGATGGGGGAGTACGCGATATTGCCGCCCTCGATGACGAGCGCCCGCCCGTTGACCAGAGCGTTTGCCACCTTGCGATGTGCGCGGCTGCAGATGGCCGCCACGGTGGCGCGGGCGATGCCCATTTGCTGGGCGACGGCCTCCTGATTGAGGCCTTCCAGGTCGCACAGGCGCAGTACTTCGAGCTCATCGACCGTCATCTCGATGGCGTCTCCGCTGGCAAGGCCGTCGGGGGTAAAGCCGCGATATTCGGGGATGATCCCAACACGGCGTAATTTTTCGCGTCTTCCTGCCATACGTGCTCCAAATCTGACATATGTCAACAATAGAATAGCGAACGTGCGGATTTGTGCAAGGAATTTCTGGCATATGTCAGAAAATGAGGGCTTATGTTTGGGCTGTGGGGCCGCGTGCGCCTGGGCTACAATAAAAATTGCTTATAGGCGACTGACAGGAGGGTCAATGAGCAAGGCTGATCAACAGTTTGTAACCATGTGCCGCGATATTCTGGACCATGGCACCACCACCGAGGGCCAAAAGGTCCGTCCGGTGTGGGAGGATGGCACCCCTGCCTATACCATTAAAAACTTTGGCGTTACGGCGCGCTACGACCTGCGCGAGGAGTTTCCCGCGCTTACCTTGCGTCGTACGGCCCTCAAATCTGCCATGGATGAGATCCTATGGATCTATCAAAAGAAGTCCAATAACGTGCATGACCTCAACAGCCATATTTGGGACGAGTGGGCCGACGAGACCGGCTCCATCGGCAAGGCCTACGGGTATCAGATTGGCCAGAAGAGCCATTATACCGAGGGCGACTTTGACCAGATGGACCGTGTGTTGTACGACCTTGAGCATACGCCGTACAGTCGCCGCATCATGACCAACACGTACGTGTTTAGCGACCTTTCCGAGATGCACTTGTATCCGTGCGCCTACAGCGTGACGTATAACGTGACACAGCGACCGCAGGATGACAAACCGACGCTCAACATGATTCTCAACCAGCGCAGCCAGGACATTTTGGCCGCGAATAACTGGAACGTGTGCCAGTACGCCATCTTGCTGATGATGGTCGCGCAGTCGGTCGATATGATTCCCGGCGAGCTGCTGCATGTGATTGCCGATGCCCACATTTACGACCGCCATGTCGACATCGTCCGCGAACTTATCGAGCGTCCGCAGTTTGCGGCGCCCAAGGTAACGCTTAACCCTGATGTGCACGATTTCTACGCGTTTACGACCGACGACCTGATCGTCGAGGGCTACGAGCACGGCCCGCAGGTCAAGAGCATCCCCATTGCGGTATAGGTGGCAGGTATGACGTGTAAGCTTTCTGCCATCGTCGCCGTGTGTGACGACTGGGGCATTGGCTGCGAGGGCGATATGGTCGTGTCCAATCGCGCCGACATGCGCCATTTTGTGGCGTGTACCAAGGGCTGTCCGGTCATCATGGGACGCAAGACGCTGCTGAGTTTTCCCGGTGGACGTCCGCTCAAGAATCGTCGCAATATCGTGCTCACGCGCGACGAGGTTTTTACGCCCGAGGGAGTCGACGTGGTGCATAGTATCGGCGAGGCGCTCGCCGCGGTTGCCGATGAGCCCGTTGCCTGGGTGATCGGCGGCGGCGATGTCTATCGGCAGTTTTTGCCGTACTGCGTGGAGGCCGAGGTCACGCATGACCACTGCGTCCATCCCGTGGACACGTACTTTCCCGACTTGGACGCCGATCCCGCGTGGGAAGTTGCGCGGCGCGAAGGGGTTGCCACGATTGCCGCGGGCGAGGGTGACGAAGGCCTCGATTATGAGTTCGTGACGTATCGTCGCGTTAGTGCTTAAATCACCTTTTGCCACGGTATTATCGGGTTGGAATGATTGAGGGGCGACGCCTGGCGTCGCCTCGTTGTATATAGATGCTGCTATTGGAAGGGTTCGGGCTGCTATGACTGATGCCGTTGAGGTGCTGCGAATCGATTCGCTCGAGGACGAGCGGCTCGATGCCTACGTGCGACTGACCGAGCGCGAGCTGCGCTGCGTGCTGGAGCCGCAAAAGGGCATCTTTATCGCCGAGAGCGCTAAGGTTATCGAGCGCGCGGTTCGCGCCGGATACGGGCCGGTGAGTTTTCTGTTGGGTGAGCGCTGGCTCGACCAGATGATGCCGCTGTTTGAGCGCCTGGTTGTGCGCGAGGGCGCGGGTCCGGTTCCTGTGTTCGTTGCCTCCATGGAGCTCATGGAGCAGCTGACGGGCTTCAATGTGACGCGCGGTGCGCTCGCGGCATTTCGTCGCCCGCGACAGATTCCGGTTGATGAGTTCTTGGGCGGCGTCGTCGAGGCGGCGGGGGAGCGCCCGGTGCGCGTGTGCGTGCTCGAGGGCATTGTCGACCATACCAATGTGGGCGCAATATTCCGCTCGGCGGCCGCGCTCAACGTCGACGGCATTTTGGTCAGTCCTACGTGTTGTGATCCGCTGTATCGTCGTTCGGCCCGCGTGAGCATGGGCACGGTGTTCCAGGTGCCCTGGACACGCATTGGCAGCGAAGCGCGCGTATGGCCGCATGATGGGCTGGCGGCGCTACACGATGCCGGCTTTTCGTGTGCCGCTATGGCGTTGACGGATGATTCGGTGTCGCTGGACGATCCCGCGCTCCAGGAGATTGACCGCCTGGCAATCTTTATGGGCACCGAGGGTGCTGGCTTGGGCGCCAAGACCATTGCAGGCTGCGACCGCGCCGTGCGTATTCCGATGGCGCATGGGGTCGATTCACTCAACGTGGCCGCGGCAAGCGCTGTTGCCTTTTGGCAGCTGTGCCCGCATGTGAGCAACGAGTACCACTACCAGCCGGGGCTGTATCACTAGGCAGATAGTTAGCACCGGGCTCTGGTTCGGGGCGTTTCGGCCGACGTCGGTCGGTGCTAAGCTGGTATTGGCTTTGGTCTTAAATTGCCGTTTTGTTGTTTGACGTACGCTGGTGGGGAGGGCGTGTGGCTAAGAAATCTACGGCTATCGATGTAACGCAGGGTGTCATTTGGCAACAGCTGCTGTCGCTGTGCGTCCCTATCTTCTTTAGCTCGTTTTTTCAGCAGGCTTACACGCTTATTGGTACGTATATCGTCGGCCAGTTTGGCGGCAAGCTCGCGCTGGGTGGCATTCAAGCCACGATGGTGCTCACCGAGCTCTGCATTGGCTTTTGCGTTGGCGTTGGCGCTGGCTGCGCGGTCATTACCGGTCAGTTTTTTGGTCAGCACGATGACGAACGCCTGAGCCGATCGGTCCATACGGCTATGACGCTCGCGCTGGTGGGCGGCATTGTCATTTCCATTCTCGGCATGGTGTTTGTCGAGCCGATGCTGGTGCTGATGAATACACCGCATGAGCTGCTGGCCGAGGGTGTGGCGTATGCCCGTTGCTACTTTGCCGCCATGTTTGCAGCGCTGCTGCTCAATATGGGGACGGCGCTGTTGCGCGCCGTGGGCGACACGCGTGGTCCGGCGGTCATTATTGCCTCCGGCTGCTTCGTCAATGTGGCATTCGACATTCTTTTTGTCGCCGTGCTGCACATGGAAGCGCTGGGCTGTGGCATCGCGGTGGCGCTGACTATCTGCACCAATGCCACGATGATTTTGATTCGCATGATGCACGCTCCGGGGGCGTGGCGCTTGTCGCTATCCAAGCTCGGTATCGATCGCGGCATTTGCAAGAGCATGCTTTCGTGCGGTTTGCCGCTGGGCGTTCAGTCTGCGGCGTATTCCATCTCCAACGTTTTGATTCAGGTGTCGGTCAACTCATTTGGTGCCGATGTCACCACGGCGTGGGGTCTTTCGGGCCGTTTGGATGGCATTATCTGGATGGTGACCGAGGCGCTCGGCGTGTCGATCACCACGTTCTCGGCGCAGAACTTTGGCGCGCGCAATTACGATCGCATGCGAAAGGGATACCACACGTCGCTCGTGCTTTCATTTGTGCTTATTGGCGGCCTGTCTGCCGTGCTGCTGGTGTTCTCGGGCCCGCTTTCGCGTCTGTTTATCGACGATGCCGCGATTTCGGCCTACACCACGACGATTCTTCATTTCATCGCGCCGTTCTACGCGATCTTCTCGATTATCGAAAACGCGTCCGGCTCCATCCGTGGCGCCGGCGTGAGCTTCCAGCCTATGATGCTCACGATCTTCGGCACGGTCGTGCTCCGCGTGGCGTGGGTGTTCGCGATTATGCCGCTCGACCCCTCGCTCGAGCATCTGCTGCTGGTCTACCCCGTAACCTGGCTCATCACGGCAACGATGTTCACCATCTACCACCACAGCGGCAACTGGCTCGGCCGCGCCACCGCCTAGTCATTGGGGACGTTCTTAAACGACTAGTATTCGATGCCTTGGCGGGCTAGGAGGCCTTCGTCGAAGTAGTGTTTGACGGGGCGCATTTCGGTTACTAGGTCCGCGAGATCGGCCAGTGGCAGCAAGCCGCGGCCGGTGAGCACGAGCTCTGTGGTGGTCGGTTTCATTGCGATCAACGCTTCGACATCTTCGCGCGTCACAAAGCCTCGGCGCATGGCTTCTCCCAGCTCATCCAAGATCAGCACGTCGACCTGGCTAATCTGCTCGCGCGCCAGCTCCATGATCTGTGCGGCACAGGCTTCGGGCGTGTCGCGGTCGGCTTGTACGATGCGCAGACCTAAACGGGGCGCCGCATCATGCTCGGCGCAGTGCAGCTTCTTGGCAAACTGAAGCATGAGTACGTTAAGTCCATAGCCCGTGGCGCGCAGCGCAAGCCCCAGCGCAGCCGTCGTCTTGCCCTTGCCGTCGCCCGTATAGATTTGAACCTTGCCGACTCCCAGTGATGCCTTCTCTGTCCTTTCGTGCCCGGCGTCGGTTTATCGCCGTCCGGGTTGGGTATTCTAGAAAAAATTATCAACCCCAGTAGATGGAGTTCAAGCAGATGGAGATGGATGACAATAAACGTAGACGGAATATGATCCTCTACGTGCTCATCGCCTTCGTCGTCTACCTCGTGCTCTCGACCGTTCTGTTCCCCAACATCGGTCACACGCAGCAGATTACGAAGACCGATTACTCGACGTTTGTCAAAGCGCTCGATAAGAAGAGCGTCGACAAGGTCGAGTACAACACGGACGATTACACGATTTATTACACCAAGAAGGGCGAGGACGAGAATATCGCCTACAAGACGACCGGTGTGCCGAATGACGCGGGCTTTACCGATCGCGTGCTTGAGTCCGGTGCTTCGCTTGAGTCGGTCGTTCCCGATAAGAACTCGGGCCTGATGACCTACTACCTGCTCACCCTCATTCTTCCCATGGTGATTTTCTTCCTGATTGGCTGGTGGCTCAACCGCCGCATGAAGAAGGCCATGGGTGATGACGGTCCGTCGATGAACTTTGGCGGCGGTGGTTTTGGCGGCGGCGGACTGGGCAAGTCCGGCGCGCGCGTGATCGCCTCCAAGGACGTGGGCGTGACCTTTAAGGATGTCGCCGGCCAGGAAGAGGCTAAGGAGTCCCTCAAGGAGGTCGTCGACTTTCTGGAGAAGCCGCAGCGCTACGAGGAGATCGGCGCCAAACTGCCACGCGGCGCTCTCCTTGTCGGCCCTCCGGGTACCGGTAAAACCCTGCTCGCCAAGGCTGTGGCCGGCGAGGCGGGCGTGCCGTTCTTTAGTATTTCTGGTTCTGAGTTTGTTGAGATGTTTGTCGGCCGCGGCGCCGCTAAGGTTCGCGACCTGTTTAAGCAGGCCAAGGAAAAGGCCCCGTGCATCGTCTTTATCGACGAGATCGACACCATCGGCAAGAAGCGCGATGGCGGCGGCTTTAGTGGCAACGACGAGCGCGAGCAGACGCTCAATCAGCTGCTGACCGAGATGGATGGATTCGATAACCACAAGGGTATCGTCGTCCTCGCTGCGACCAACCGTCCCGACAGCCTTGATCCGGCCCTGCTGCGCCCCGGCCGCTTCGACCGCCGCATCCCCGTTGAGCTGCCCGACCTGACCGGTCGCAAGAATATCCTTGAACTGCACGCCAAGAGCGTGAAGACGCAGCCGCCGATCGACCTGACCGCGATCGCCCGCGCCACGCCTGGCGCCTCGGGTGCCGACCTGGCCAACATCATCAACGAGGGCGCCCTGCGCGCTGTCCGCGAGGGTCGCAAGCGCGCCACGCAGGATGACTTTGAGGAGTCGGTGGAGGTCGTCATCGCCGGCCAGCAGCGTAAGTCCACGGTGCTGTCCGATCACGAGAAACAGGTCGTGTCCTATCACGAGATCGGCCATGCCATCGTTGCCGCCCGCCAGAAGGGTTCTGCGCCGGTTACGAAGATCACCATCGTGCCGCGTACGAGCGGTGCTCTGGGCTACACCATGCAGGTCGAGGAGGACGAGCGCTTCTTGACCACGCGCCAGGAGGTGCTCGACAAGCTCGCTGTCTACTGCGGCGGACGTGCTGCCGAGGAGCTCATCTTTGGTGAGATGACGACTGGCGCGGCCAATGATATCGAGCAGGCCACCAAGCTCGCCCGCAACATGGTGACGCGCTTTGGTATGTCGGAAGAGTTTGGCATGATGGCGCTCGGTACCGTTCAGAATGCCTACCTCAACCAGGACACGTCGCTCACCTGTGCCCCCGGTACGGCCGAGCGCGTCGACGCGATCGTCGCCAAGCTGATCGAGGACGCACATGACCGCGCCCTGCAGATCCTCAAGGAGAACAAGTTTAAGCTCCATGAGCTGGCTCGTTATCTGTACAAGAAGGAGACGATCACGGGCGAGGAGTTCATGAATCTCCTCACGCGCGAGAATCCGCTGATGCCAAAGCAGCAGTAAGGCTGGTTGCACAACGTCGAACGCCCCATTTGAGTTTCTATCTCAAATGGGGCGTTTTGTTTGGGAGGGATATGTATGAAGATCGTGGTGAGTGCCTGCTTGATGGGAGAGAGCTGCAAATATAACGGGCTCGACAATTACCATCGCGCGTTGGTCGAGGCCTGCGAACGCACAGGGACCGAGGTCCTGTTGGTGTGCCCCGAGGTTTTTGGCGGCTTGCCCACACCGCGCAAGCCGTCCGAGATTGTGAATGGCGAGGTTTGTACCTGCGAGGGCATCTCGGTCGATCGCGAGTTTCGCCAGGGTGCTCAGCGCGCGCTCGATATGTGCGAGCAGGCGGGCGGCCCGTCCGAGATCGTTGCGTGCATTTTGCAGGACCGCAGCCCCTCGTGCGGTACGGGTCACGTCTACGATGGCACCTTTAGCGGTACGCTCACCGCGGGCAATGGTGTTTTTGTCGATCTGCTGCTGCGTCACGGGTACCGTGTGATTCCGGCTAGCGAGTTCGATCCCAGCATGCTGGAGCATTGTCCACAGCACTCGAACCCAACACTTCCTCACGGGTGACCGTTTT
>JAHYYL010000036.1:0-560 GCA_019424965.1 Collinsella sp. | reverse complement strand
GTGAAGTTGAAATTGAGTACGACCCGGTCATCAAAGACGTAGACCGAGTTGACAGGCGCCGTACCCAGGCAGCCCCTCCCCACGGCCCTCGCGCAGGAACGCGCACACGGCCTTCCCGTCTCTTGCGCCTCTCCCGGAACTGTCCACATCAGCGTAGCCAATCCAGTCCGCCAAGGGCTGCAGCCCGGACAACGCGGCGATGGAGGGCTTCTTCGGCCTGCTCAAGAAGGAGTTCTGGCACGGCAGGGACTGGTCGGACTGGACCCCCGCCCGCTTCATCGAGGAACTCGGGGGCTGGATCGGCCGATACAATACGGAGAGGCGCAGCGATGCGCTCGGCGGCCGCACGCCGGCCGAGTTCCGCTCCGCGCTGGGAAGGGCCGCGTAACGGTCCAAGAAATCGTCCGCAGTCCCCATTCTTGCCCCTTTGGGACGGCTTCTTGTTGGGGCGTGCCTGCCTCAAACCCTGCTAGGAACGAGTGCAGCAAACTGGAATTTTAAATTACTCTTTGCAAATAACCTTTGAACCTTCACCATCAATTACAATTCCCTGACGGTTG
>JAHYYL010000035.1 GCA_019424965.1 Collinsella sp. | reverse complement strand
GTGCGGAACTCGCGATGAACCTTATATGCCTCCGCCCGGACAGACGCCCTGTTGTTGGAGCGCGGCTTGTCATGGGGGTACCCGCAACATATATAAGTTGAAGGCCACGTCATGTGGCCTTTTTGCATCCGGAAACTGCATCCTATTCCAAAGGCGAATTCCGGGACGGACTTTCCGAAACCCCGCCCATTCGGAAAGCCCGTTCCACCCTGAACGCATAAGGGCATGAAATATCCGCTTATTAGGCCTTCCATCAATAAGGGGGCGCCCTCCCGGGCGGCGGGCACGAAGTTCATCGCGAGTTCCGCACGCAAAGAAGGCCACTTAATGTGGCCTTCGTCTTGCGCAGGACTGTAGAGCAGGGAACTTCGTGCCCGCCGCCCGGGAGGGCGTTGCGTTTAGAAGATGGACCTAGTACTTATCCCTCCGGGACAAAAGCAGCGCAGCCATAAAGGCGATGGTTGCAGGCGCCAGCAACACCAAGAGCAATGTGAGCGTGCTGTCGCCGGTTGCCGCCAGGCCAAACAGGCCGGGGCTCTTACTGCCAGCAGGTCGCACGGGAATCTTCTCGCCATCGTCCTCGGCGGTGATTTCCCAGCGAATGGTCTTGTTTGCATCGGCAAGCTCGTTGCCCACCGACGTCGGAACGCTTAGCTGCAGATTAAGCACCGTGCTGCCATTGCTCGTAAACGTGGCGACCTGCGCGGGATAGGCGAACACGCTGCCCGGCGTTCCCGTCTGGAGCCAACCGTCAGACGCATCGCCAGCCGACGCCGTTAAGGTAATGGTCGACAGCAGGTGTGCCGTCTCGTGATTGACAACGGCCCGCACAAACACGCGTACCTGGGACTTTACGCCCGTGGCACGAACCTCGATCTGCTGCTCGCGCGCATCGCCGGGCATTAGATCTTTAAAGGCGGGAAACAGATCGGGCTCCCCCGAGGAGCCCGTCGCCCCCGTTACCGTCAGCTGGCGCGCATTTCCGTCATAGGCAATCGCGGGACTATCGGCAAACGCGCGGGCGGGAACGGCGAGCGCGACCACGCAGAGAATGGCCGCGACCACGCAACACACGGAGCGCGCAACGCCTTTGCGAATCGGGAACGCCATACTTACGCACCTCCGTGCGGCGGCACCAGCACGCCATCTTCGACCGTACAGTTCCATGCCTCGGTGACCGCATCGTCGGGCGTGGACTGAATCGCCTGGGTCGAAATGTCGACGACTAGGTTTTTACCATCTGCCTTCTTCTCGGACACGCTCTTGATGAGCACGCCCGTCTTGTCGAGCGGCTTAACAGAAGACGTCCAGTAGTAGAACCCGTCGCTCGCAAGAACCCAAGACGAGGGTCTGTTAGTGGCGGAGGCATCGCCTTTATCGCCCCACTCAATGGTGTAGTCGGTGCCGGCAACCGGCTCATCCCACAGGCGCGCGCCATCCTTATCCTGCCAGTAGACATCCACCGCGACACGCAGGTATGCCGGAGCCGAGCCCGTGTTTTTTACCGAGACATCCCTTTTCACGTTGTCCTTGAGCGTCTCGTCCACCGAAGGCGCCACCGAGCCAAAGCCAAACTCGTTGACCAGCACGCCCGTAACCGAAAGCCATGCAAAGGTGCCGACGACGCCGGCCAAAAGGAGGACGCCGACAAGGAGGGCAACGATCCGCTTGCGCTTAGTCATTCTTGTCCTCCTTCATCAGCGTGCCGTTTTCCCAAACATTCTTGGTCCGCGAGCCGCCATCGACCCATTTGTCCTTCGCGCGCGTGTTGACGCACGTCACCACCGCATCGCCCGCGCTCGAAGCAGACGAAATCGTCAGCTCGGCAGATTTACCGGGCGCCTTGCCCGGCGTGCTCAGCTCGCCCTCGTAGCGCCATGCCCAATTCGTGTCTTCCTCGACGGTATAGATGCCCGTCGGCGCGGCAAATTGCACGCTGCCGACATACCAGGTCTCGCCGTCTTTGTCGCGCCTCTCGCTAACTTTCACCTCGACCATGCGCGTCTCGGCAGGAGAATCCTCCGACGCCTTTCGCGTTACCTTAAAGCGGAACGTCTGTCCCATGGCGCTGGCATCGGTGGTCTTTTTGACGATCGTCAGCGCATGGGTCTTGGCGAAGTCGAACACGGCATTGCCGTCGCCTTGCTTGCCTTCGCCCGTCTTCTTGGACTCCAGGCGGTTGGCCAAGTCGAACGAACCGTTACCCGAGCCCAAGCTGTAGAGCGAGACATACTGGTCGTTAACGGGTTCCTCCGCCATGGACGCACCAGGACCGTAGCTCGCCCGCTTAACTGTGACAGTCAGCTGCGTCCCCATAAACGGCTCGGCGAAGCAGGCCTTAAACGGCGCCTCGTCGGCGTTGTTGTCGACTGTGTTGCCAGCGGTGGGATCGAGCAGCCACTTAAGCTGCGCGGTCATGGCTACGGGCCTCTCGGTATCGGACGTATCGTTGGCGGCCACTCGATACGTCACGGGATACAGGTCCATGTCTCCCTTGACCGGCTCGCTCTTAAACTCATCCCAAGACTTCGGAGCGCCAACGGCAGGCACATATCGCCACTCCAGGAAGAGCTCGCGTACGTCACCGCTGGCCGCCTGTTCATCGAGCAGCGCGACGATCTTGGAGTGGGCGTCCGGGTCGTATGCCACGGACTTTTTCTCCATCTCGGGATTGCCGTTTTTGTCATAGACCGGGTTGCCGCTCTCATCCACCTTGGGAACATCGACGTTATGGACAAAGCCGGCGCCCGTCGCTCGCTCGCCGTCCGAGTCGACCGTCGCCGTAAAGACGACCGACCCGTCGACACCGTGATAGCGCACCTTATACGGCGCGATCTTGTACACCGCGGTGTAGGTCACGCTCTCAAAGGGCTCGTTGCCCTCGAGGGGATACCTCTCGTCATCGGTCATCAGGGTGTAGCTGCCATTTTCCTTGTTGTAGTCGCTCGACCAGCCCACGAAGTCATACGAGGTGCCGGCTTCGCCCTCAACGTGGGTCGTGGCGACAAGCGAGATCTGATCGCCGGAAGCGCTGCGTTCGAACCCGCGTATGGAACCGGGATTTGCAAGGTCATCGTCGATATTCGATTGGACCTGTGCCGTGCACGCTCGATATACCGGATACAGCTCCATGGGAGCCTTGACCACAGTGTTTTTGTTCACCATGGGAAGACCGTCCGGCCAAACAACATAGCCCTTGCCAGGTGCCGGCTGGGCTTCCGTCCAGCCCACGAAGACGTTGAACTTACCTGTATCCCCATCGATAGTGCGGACGTCATAAGTAGGCTTCGGGATGCCGCCATCAAGGTTGCCGAGCATATCGCCTTGCTGAGCAACTTTGCCGTCCACATCCGTGGCATTGAGGTGGTACACAACCGCCAACGGCGAATAGTACGCCACGAATGTATAGGCTCCGCCGGGTTCCACCGGATAAGAGCAAGTACCATGCTCCACATCGTAGGGAAGCGTCTTGATCTCGCCGTTCGGAAGCCCGATCTCAACCTTCTGCAACTTATACAGCTCACCGCCCGCTTTATAAACCGGCGTCGTGACGTCAGGGGTCACCGTTGCCGTAGCAGGATCGGTGTCCGCGTTGATAACGGGCGCGATGTCGTTCTTATCGTACTTAGGCACATTGACCTTGTCCGTGCCATCGAAACCTGCGCGGTGCAGGTTGGTGGTGTAGTTAACGTCGTACTTCGCGTACACCGGATAGGCATCCTGGTACTGGGTGACCTTGAAATCTGCTTTCACCAGATACGGTTCGGCCTTATCCGGGTCAGACGTGGTGAATTTATCGTCCTTAACATCGTAGATATAGTTCCAGACGGCAGAGCCCTCCTTGACCTCAGCCGTAGAGATCCAGCCCAGGAACTTATGACCCGGCACATTGTCCATTTGAGCATCAGTCGGGGAAGCCTGAAGAGTCAGGTAGGGATTGATGTCCTTCTCGTTTCCGTCGTAGGGCCAATTATTAACCGTCTTGTCCTTATAAAGATGCGGATAACAATACAGGAACGTCGGGTCTTTACCTTCTGGTGTTTTCTGTTGAAGCAAGTTGCTTTCATAGCGTCGAGTAGCGGTTTGCTTGACGTTGTCATACTTGTCATAGAAGGTGACATCCGTAGTCACCATAGCGCGAACAAAATATTGTTCCGTCGTTAAAACGTAACTCGAAAAAGGATTACTTATATATGTCCAAGAACCGTCGACGGGTCTTTCGAGCGTCCAAAAACTGAAGTGATACCTAGGATGCGCAGAATGAAATTGGACTTTGATTTTAGCGTCAACCTTCTCATCGCTCAGTTTTCCAGCTCCCGGAAAATCAGTGTCGGCGATCATATCCTTGAGAGTGTTTGCGCCGCTGTCGTTACGCACGTTATGGGAGTAGGCGTGTATAGGCGCAATGATTTTCGTCGCATTAGAGAGAACGGTGGTGCACTTATCTGCTGGATTCTTATCATCGTGCAGCACATGGGCGGAGGCGTCCGTGCCAGCACCCCAATGGATAATGTTTTCACGAACATATGTCGCGCCGACGTTTTCCTCGAAGGGCGACTTGTATTTATTCCAAATCGAGCACAACTTCTTGCTGTCCGTTAGACCGCTATTTGTAAATGCCTTAACGTAATAATCCACGCGGTACTCAAAGCGCGCCGTATAGGTGTGCGGGACGGTCAGATCGACGCTGGCGGGTAGCTTATAGCTGAAGTCGCGGCTCACGCGCACCTCGACCTCGGACCCGTCGGCGGCTTTTTTGCTTTCGTACCAGCCCAGGAAGCGATACCCATCGGGCAGCTCGTCGTCTTTGGACAGGGGCGTATCGTTCGTGTCGCACACCTGTACCGTGTAGACGCTGGCGCCGCCCACGGCAGTCTTGACGTCGACTTTGGTTGTGCCCACGCCAACGCGCTGACGCACATCATCGAGCTCATCCCGCTCATTGCCCTCGAACACCGTTATGATGTTCGACGCGTAGTCGCTGTACACGGGATAGAAGTCGGTTGGACGGACAACAGTGATCTCGCTACCCGCAGGATAAAAGGCTCCCTGATTTTTAAGCTGGGCTAACTCAGTCGAGGTGATAGCAGCATAGCCGCCGTTCATCCCCTCCTCGTTGCTGCGCTGTATGGTCCAACCGACAAAGGTTGCGCTGCCCGGCAAGCCGCCGCGATTAACCGGGGCAGCAGGCGTCAGACCGACGCCATAGCGGTACCAGTCCACTGAAGCATCGTGTTTGACGCCGTCATGCCAATTGAGTGTCTCGCCCTTTACGTTATAGAACAGCACCTGCGCCTCGTACGACGCAATGAAGAGGTCGTTGCCCTTGAAGCCCTCGCTCTCGGCATGGTCCTTGCCGTTGTCCGCCTTATAGGTCGAAGTCTTCGCAACACGCTTGCCAGCCTCTATAGCAGCATCATCGGTCTTGCCGTCAAACCAGCTGTTGTCTTGGCCAATGCGATTCACGTGTACATTGGGCTCGCGGAACCAACCCATAAAGCGGTAGCCACCGTTTTCATTGGTCAGGCCCTTGGGCTTTGCAGAGGTCTCCTGCTTAAACGTCACCGAAGTATCGCCCGTGGCAAGGCCCTGTGCCGTTCCGGCCAGCACAGCACTCACGGCAAAGGTGTACGGATCGCTGGTGGACTGGTCTTTGCCCAACATGGTTGCCAGAACAGTTGCCGTACCCGCACCGGGAAAATCAATCGTCGCCTTAACGCTCTGACCGTGCACGGGGATGCCCAACCTGTAGTCCATCGCCCACTCATTGGCGTGCTGGGCGCCCGGCGTCTTGTCGTTAGCAGTAGAGCGCATGGTGCCGGCACAGAAGTCGTAATCATGCTGCTCCCACAGCTCACGTGTGACGTAGCGTTCGTCGTCCCAGGGACCGAATCCGGCACCGGATACCGTACCGTCACCCGCAAGAGCGTAAATCTTTTTCTTAGCCGCGGTACCCTGGCTGCTTCCGTTTAGGCTCACGCTCGGCTTAAAGTAGCACTCGGTGACCGTCGCGTCGTCCTTGTTGGCGCGCGCAGCAATACCGCCCAGGTTCACATCGTTTTGGATGATGGGAATCACGGCGATGGGATTGTACTGACGCGAGCTCAGGTCACCCGCAAAATGACTACGGATGAGTTCGTTGCCCTCTTCAGTTAAAATACGGCCCGCCAGGCCGCCCGTCCACGCGCGCGTTACGGAGACGACGCCCACGTACGATGCGGCATAGCTGTAGCACTGCGCCGTCGAGAAGCAGTCGATAATCTTGGCGCCGCCCGCCATACAGCCCACAAAACCCGAGGCGTACACGTTGTTGCCGCCCAGGGCGCCAATGGCCACATCGTATTTATTGGTAACGTCGGTCATGCCCTTAACGGCAATCGAACCATCCTTGTTGCGCGTAGGCGTCACGCGGCAGTACTCGATGGTCGAGTTCTTGACGTAGCCGGCAAACGCCGCCATATACAGGCCCTCGCCGCCGATGGCCTGCACGCCCGAAGTCGTGTTGTTGACGGCGCGGCCACCACGGACCTCGCAGTTGTAGAGGGTGCAGCCGTCGAGCTCGCCGGCAATCAATCCACCCTCAAAGCCCGCGTTGGTAATAACGTTGAGCATGTTGTTGGCGCATGTAACGTGCAGGGTGCTCTCCATGACCATGACGTTTTCGAAGTGGGTGTTGATCGCCCTGCCCACGATGATGCCGCCGCGGAAGTCCGCCCAGATGTTGGCGTCCTTAACTAGGAAGTTCTTGATGGTGGCGCCATCGGTCTCGGCAAAAAAGCCCGTATCGCGCTCGGGATCCAACATATTGTTGGCGTAGTTAAGACCCGTCACGGTGTGGTTTTGGCCATCGAAGACGCCCCTAAAGGGATAGTCCTTGTTGCCGAAGGAGAGGTGCTTGACCGTATTCGCAACAATGGCGTTCATATCTTCATCGTTAAGAACGATATCGTTATCGAGATAGACGCGCCACTTCGACGTGTCGCGTTGACGCGACAGCGCGACGCACGCCAGGAAGTCGTTCCTGTTTGTGATATGGAATTCGGTCTGATCCTCGGCATGCGCTGCCGCCGGCAGCGCCATAACGCAGCAAAGGGCGATTGCCGCCACGGCGATCAGCCTGCCGAGCACGCCTCGGTTCATGTTCATAATCTCCATGGGCTAGTTCGCCTCCGGCCAGCCCGCGGCGTCGAGCACGTCGAGGACGGTATCGCTTGCCTGCTGGTTTTTGGCCTGCACGGCCTGGACGTCGATATCGAGCCTGAATGAGCCGCCGCGCGCGGCATCGTGGTAGTCGCCCACGAAGCGCAGCGAGTCCATGAGGCTCTCCGTCATGGCACCGGAATCGAGCACGCCCCCGCGTCCGGCCAATCCGCGGTAGTAGTACCACCCATCGCCGCCATCGATCCACGGGGACCCCTCGCCCGCGTTCACGTGAAAGGCGACGTTGCCCGAGGCGTCCGCACCCGAACCGTCGGGCGCCACCGACGTCATGCGCAGACGGGCGCGAACGTACTCAGGCTGCGCGCCGGCGTTCTCCACGCGCACGATGCGGCTGATGTCAGAGCCCCCGGCCTCGGTGTCGGGATAGTCCCCGTGCTCGTCGGCCTCAAACGGAATCTCCTCGCCCTGCTCGTTTAGGGTGTATTCGCAGACTCGTACCTTCACGCTGCCAAACGATAGGACGTTGTTCGCCGGAACCATATCAACGGTGAAAGCCAGCGTGCCGCACAGGCACGCCAGGGCCAACAGCGCCATCGCGGCAAGCGCCAAGGTGCGTTTCTGATTGTCGGAAAGATTGTTGAGCATTACGTTCGCCAATCGTCGATCAAAGGGGGACCGAGATCCCGACCCGAAAATGGGGATGGGGAGCGGGTCGGGATCTCGGTGGAGGGGATGGGATTACTACAGCCCGGCCCATTTCTTGGCGGCAGCCAGAGCAGACGCCGAAGAGCCCTCAGCGGTTTCATCCGCTGCGTAAATGAAGCAGTTGACCGTCATCTTGGCATCCTTGGCGAAATCCTCTTGCTCGGTCTCCTTGGGCGTAGTCACATTGCTGAACAGCTCACCGGTCCACTTGTCCTCGGTCTCGCTGGCAATAAGCGGAGTAGCCTCGGCTCCTTCTCCTTCGCCAACATAAACGAAAAGGCCACCGAGATAATGAGTCGGCTCACCCGTAACGGTATCTGCCTGAACGGCTTTCCAGCCTTGATTAATGGTGAAGTAAGTCTTATGGGAATCAGCGGCCGTATCAGACGCCGTCTCGTTCTTCACGAAAGCGTACACATAAGCGTTCTCGGACCCCTTACCAATACCCACATTGGGATTCTTGGCAACAGACACGCCAGGGGCGAGCTTAGAGTCCTTAACCCATTTGGTCTCGGTCAGGTTGTCGTTGACCTTATTGTTATCATCCGGAAGCGGCTGATTCGGATGGTCGGGATCGGTAGTGGGCTTGTTGATGCCCGCAGTGGTGAAGTTGTTGGTCAGGCTCGACTGCGCCGTCAGCCAGGCGTAGGTACCCACGCCGGCAGCCAGTACCAGCAGCAGCAAGGCGGCAATGATGCCGTAGCGCTTTTTCTTCTTGTTTTCCATCGTTCTCTTCCTTTCGAGAATCGTCTTCCCCGGCAACGGCCCCTACCGCCGCCGACGTTTTTCCCTGCCGCTATGAACGCCGCTCCCTCGCATGCACGCGGGCATGCTTGCCCGCAGGCTCGTCGGGAACCATCCGATCGAGCACTATCGACGCCGTGATCAGCAGCGCCAGAACGGCCACCACAACAAGCAAACCAGGCATCGTCGTGCAATAAACGTTGACGAAGCCCAGGTAAGGGACACAAAAGGAAACAGTGCCGATCACGCGCGAAAATGGCGTCTGCTCGGCATCGTGCATGATGCTTCCGTCTGCATTTTTGTTTGCAATGCCCTGCGTGCCGATCATCTGCGCGGCAGGGTCGATCTCGTACACCTGGTGCGTCACCACGGCGCCATCCGATCGGTAAAAGGTTGCATTGTCACCCACGGCAATATCCGCTAGCTCAACCTGGCGAACAAACACCATGGAGCCAACGGGAAGCTCGGGTTCCATAGAGCCCGAGAGCACAGCAAAGGGCATGTATCCAAATGCACGAGGAACAAAAGAAACAACGGCAAGGGCTATGACAAGCGCGAACGCCAAGCTACTCAAAAGTGCAATAAATCGTTTGAGTCTACGCGCAGCCAAAGTGATAATTCATCCCCCTTGAGAACCTATTCGACCCATCCAAAGGTCAGCAAGTTTCAACAGGAACCGCAAGGCGCTTGAAAAGTGAGTCCGAAATAAGCCAATTTGGAATCTTTTCGTAATAAAAACATAGCGATGTGCTACACATTTTTCAATGTTTTGTCGCTAAATGCTACTATTTTTGGCGTAAGTGGTCATTTATCCCCAAATTAGTCTGTTTTATCCAATATCTGTGACTGACCCCCTACGCAACTTCCCCATAGAGGGATTAATTTTTTACGAAACTAAAATAATGGTACCCCCCCCACATTAAAATTAACTTCTGAAAGTACCATTTATTTTTAACCCTCTTTTTGCAGCTTTATGACAGCACCATCTAGTTCGCAGCCCATAACCCTCTGAAAACCGTGTCCCAGCATTCGCTTGCGAAATGGGATGCGGTTTCCACAGAGTCCCCAACGGGAAACCGCATCCCATTCCAAAGGCGGGACGCAGCTTCCGCAACCCCACCCATCCGGAAATCCCATCCCACTCAGCACACATCCGGGCATAGAACAATCAGCTTACTAGGCCTTCCATCAATAAAGGGGCGCCCTCGTGTCATGAAAAAAAGCCTCGAGAACTTCGAGGCTTTCACATTTGTATTGTTTTGCACGAAGGACCGCGAACGGCGAAGCTACTCTCCCAGCACGGCCTTCTTGGCGGCTGCAGCCATGTTGTCCAGGTCTTCCTTGGTGGGATGGTCCTTCGCGGCAACCCAGTTGTCGAGCAGCATCTTAAAGCGGGCGTTTTCGGGATCTTGCTCAAGCATGGCCTCGTAGCGCTGCTTGACCGCGGGGCCCATCTTGCCCTGGCACATCGCCCAGCCCGCAAGCTCGGCATCATTGGCCAAGTTAGACGATACGCGGTCGATAATCTGCCTAAAGTACTCCTCGCTGGCACCAAAACCGCAAGTGCCAAACAAAAAGACGCGCTTACCGTGCAAGGCGGAGAGCAACGCCGCGACCGAAGGCGTGCACGCGCCCTTGTCACACCAAAAACCGACGAGCACCGTGTCGGCCGCGCAGGCGCCCTGCGCCTCGAGCGCAACCTGATCTGCATCCGCATCGTCGCTCAACGCCGCGGCATGGACAAACTCAACGCCCGCAGCCTGCAGAGCGCGCTTAATCGCACCCGAAACCATCCTGGTATTACCGCTCTTGCTGTTAACCACCAAAGAGCACGTCATAGTCACGTTGCCTCGTTTCCCCCAAAACTAAAGCCACTAATGCAATTTATTAGATGAATATCTTAGTACTAACGTGACAGATGTAAACCACCGTCTGTCGATTGATTCATTTGCCCCACGGGCTTGCTTACTGGGCGAACTGACTGCGGTAGAGCTCGGCGTAGAAGCCGCCTGCCGCTAGCAGCTCGTCGTGTGTGCCGCGCTCGATAATCTGGCCGTCGCGCATGACCAGAATGCAGTCGGCGTTGCGAATCGTCGAAAGGCGATGCGCCACCACAAAGCTCGTGCGACCGGCCATGAGCTCGTCAAATGCCGCCTGCACCTGCAGCTCGGTACGGGTATCGATGCTCGAGGTGGCCTCGTCCAGCAGCAGAATCGCCGGATCGGTGAGCATGACGCGCGCGATGCACAACAGCTGCTTTTGGCCTTGGCTAAACGTGCCGCCGTCCTCGCCGATCACCGTATCGTAGCCGCCTGGCAGCTGCACGATAAACTTGTGCGCATGCGCGCGCTTGGCAGCCTCGATAACCTGTTCGCGCGTGGCATCCGGGCAACCGTAAGCGATGTTTTCCGCCACGGTGCCCTCAAACAGCCAAGTGTCCTGCAGCACCATGCCAAAGGCACGGCGCAGGCTTGCGCGCGTGTAGTCACGCGAGGAACGGCCATCGACCGCAATGCGACCGGCGTCGATATCGTAAAAGCGCAGCAACAGGTTGATGAGCGTCGTCTTGCCACAGCCCGTGGGGCCGACCAGGGCAAAGCGCATGCCGGGCTTGGCATCGATGCAGATATCCTGCAGCAGCTTGCGGTCGGGCACGTAGCTAAAGTCCACGTGCTCAAAGGTCACCTCGCCCTGTGGGGCAGCAAGCTCCACGGCATCTGGCGCATCGGGCTCTTGCTCACGGGCGTCGAGCAGTGCAAACATGCGGCGCGCCGAGGCATACGCCGTCTGGATTTGCGTAATGACGTTGGTGACCTCGTTGAACGGCTTGGTGTACTGGTTGGCGTAGGACAGGAAAATCTGCACGCCGCCCACCGTAAGCGCCGCGGGCACACCTGTGATCACACCGACGCAGCCGATCACGGCGACCACGGCGTAGATGATGTTGTTGATAAAGCGCGTGCCGGGGTTAGAGAGCGAGCCCATAAACTGTGCGCGCTCACCTGCCGTATAGAGCTCGGCGTTGAGGACATCGAAGCGCTGCTGAGCGCTCGGGCCGTAGGCGAAGGCGTCCACGAGCTTTTGTTCACCCACATACTCCTCGATATGACCGCCAAGTTGGCCCTGGATGCGCTGCTGTGCCGTAAAGCTCTTGTTGGAAAGCTTGGCGATGGCGCCGGCTGCAAAAATGGAAAGCGGCGTGACGAGCACCACCACGAGCGTCATGGCCAGGTTAATGGAGAGCATAAACGCGAGCGTGCCCACGATGGTGATAACGCCGGTGAAGAGCTGCGTGAAGCCCTGCAGCAGACCGTCGCCCACCTGGTCGACGTCATTGACCACGCGGCTCATAAGGTCGCCGTGGGCATGGCTGTCGATAAAGCTGAGCGGCATACGGCTGAGCTTGTCGCTCGCCTCCACGCGCATGTCACGCACCGTCTCGTAGGACAGGCGGTTGACGCAGTAGCCCTGCAGCCACTGGAAGGCCGCGGCACCTACGACGACAATCGCGAGTTTGGTGACAAGCGGCAGCAGTGCATCGAAATTCACCTGGCCCGCGGCAACGATCAGGTCGATGCCCTCGCCAATGAGAATAGGCGTATAGAGCTGTAAGATCACCGAGACGGCGGCGCTCACAAACGACGCCGTAAACGAAATACGGTGCGGACGGACGTAACCCATCAGGCGGCGGGTCACCGCGCCCACGGGATAGCGCTCAGGGTCGCCGGGCTGGCGCGGACCGTCGCCCAGGTCGTTGAGGTTATCGTTACCGGACACATTGGCCGTCATCGTGGCGACCGAACCGGAGGAAGTGTACGGATTCATTTAGCAGCCCTCCTTTGCGCAAACAGATGCAGGGGCGGTCTGGGCGGACGCGGGCAACGCGCTCCCTTGCTGGCCCTCGAGCTCTTCGCGGCGCAGCTGCGACTGGCAAATCTCGCGATAGAGCTGGCAGGTCGCGTACAGCTCATCGTGCGTGCCCAGGCCCGCGACCGAACCGTGGTCGAGCACGCAGATCATGTCGGCGTCGCGCACGGTCGAAACGCGCTGGCTCACGATGACGGTCGTCAGCGGCAGCCCGCCCTCGGCGGCACCGCGCATGCTGCGCTCGCGAATGGCACGGCGAAGCGCCGCATCAGTCTTAAGGTCGAGCGCCGAGGCGGAGTCATCCATAATCAGGATTTGCGGCGAGCCCACCAGAGCGCGCGCGATGGTCAAGCGCTGGCGTTGGCCACCGCTGAAGTTCTTACCGCCCGCCTCGACCGGGGCATCGAGCCCCTGCGGCTTGTTGCGCACGAACTCGCTGGCCTGCGCCATGTCGAGCGCCGCCCAGAGATCCTCGTCGGTCGCAGCCTCGTCGCGCCAGGTCAGGTTGCTGCGGATGGTGCCACTCACCAGCGACGCGCGCTGCGGAACGGTCGCGACCACACGGCGCAGCTGGTCGAGCGGCCAGGTGCGCACGTCGGCGCCCATCACGCTCACGCTGCCGGTGCCCGCATCGTACAGGCGCGGGATAAGCGAAACGAGCGTGGACTTACCGCTGCCCGTACCGCCGATAATGCCGAGGGTTTTGCCCAGCGGGAGTTCCAGCGTCACATCGTTGACAGCATTTGCCGCGCCAGCGCCAAACGAGAAGCTCGCATGGCTCAAGCTCAGCGCGGAGGCCGGAGCGGCATTGCCCGTCGCGCCCGGCTTGGGCAGCGCGACCGGCTGGTTGCCCTCGTCGGTGATGCTCGGCTCGCAATTGAGCACCTCGTTGATACGCGAAGCGCTCGCGCTTGCCTTGGTAAAGACCACAACCAGGTTGGCGACGTACACGATGGAGGTCAGGGTCTGCGTCATGTAGTTCACAAACGCCATGACCTGACCCTGCGTGAGATCGCCCACGTTGACCTGGATGCCGCCCACCCACAGGATGGCGCACACGCCCAGGTTCATCACCAAAAACGTAACGGGGTTAAGGATCGACGAGAGCTTGCCCACCGCGATGGCAGTATTGGCCTGATCGTCGGCTGCTTGGGCAAAACGCTCACGCTCGTGATCTTCGCGTACAAAGGCGCGAACCACGCGGGCGCCCGAAAGGCCCTCGCGGCAAATGAGCGCGATGCGGTCGAGCTTTGCCTGCAGCTGCTTGTAGTAGGGAATGCAGCGCGCCATGACAAACCAAAACACCAGGCCGATAGCGGGCGTGCAAATCAAGAAAATCACGCCCAGCTTAAGGTCGATGGCAAGGGCCGCAACCATGGAACCCACGGCCAAGAAGGGCCAGCGGATGAGCATGCGCACGCCCAGCGCCACGGCAAGCTGCACCTGGTTGACGTCGTTGGTGATGCGGGTGATAAGCGACGGCGTGCCAAAGCGATCGAGTTCGGCATAACTCAGCTTGTTGATGTGCTGGTAGAGTGCGCCGCGAATGTCAGTACCCATGCCCTGCGAGGTGAGCGCCGCCATCTTTTGGCAGACGAGCGTAAACGAGATGCCGATCACGGCCATGGCGGCAAGCACCATGCCGTAGTGGACGACGGCGTCCACGTCGTGCGAGCCAATGCCCTTATCGATCATCTGGGCAATCACCAGCGGCGTCAGCAGGTCAAAGATCACTTCGATCAACTTGCACGCAGGGCCGATCACCATATATCGGCGAAACTTACCACCAAAACGCCTGAGCAACTCAATCATGTATAGGCGCTCCCTATCATCATCCACATTCAATTCGAACCATGATAGTACCGCCACCCCAAAAGAAGCGTAAACAACTCGTCATTTCTAACGGGATTCAGTTTTCAGAGGAGCATACGCGCACACCCAGCCAGTGGCGGGCCAATCGCTTGGTATACTTACATTAGTGCTACCAAGTTAGTCGCCGACCCTTGAAATGAGGTGCCGAGATGAACGACATTCTCGCGAGAAGAGCAAGACGAACAACCTTGGGCATCGCCCTTTCCGCGGCACTTGTCGCGGGAATCGCCCCCGCAACGGCGATCGCGGCGGAAACCAGTTCCCCCACCGGTGCAGTTGCCTTGCAGGTGGAAGACGCGGCCACCGCAAAAGAAAAAGCGTATGCAGCCATGCAGGAAGCGCTCAAAAACCTCGAGGCCGCAAAAAACGCCGCAAGTCCCGAGAAAATTGCGAGATTCAATGATGACATTGCCCGTTTTCAAGAGCTCCGCGACAAGATGGCGGCGCAAGCCGCCGAATTGAGGGAATCCCTTCCCACCATGCAAGCGGACATCGATGCAGCCCAAGCCAAATACGACGAGGCCATCAGCCGGGTAAGCGAGCTCCAAGCAGAATTAGACATGAAACTTGAGGAGCTTAAGGCAGTCGAAGCACTCGGCGACGAGGAGCTTGCCGAAACTATTAAACAGCAAATAAAGTCGTTACGCCAAGAGATCGTAACGGCAAAAGCGCGAGTTGACTTTTGCGAAATGGAGCTCCGCGAGGTCCAGGACCGCCTCAAAAGGCAGGAAAGACAAGTTAATGACTGTGAACGTTCTGCAGAGAAGTATAAAGCCCATACCGACCAGTTCATAGCCTGGCGAGATGCGCTCCTCGACAATTTGAAAAAGGCGCAAGCGGCCTATGACGACGCCTGCAAGGCATACGAAGAGGCGAAAGCCGCGGCAGACAAGGCCACCTCGCCCGAGATAACGCAACCAACCGAGACGACGCCTCCCTCCAACTCGGCGCAACCGGCCGAGGCGACACAGCCCACCGGCTCGTCCGCGACCGGCAAAAATACCCCGCCGAGCTCCACCAAGCAGGCGAACTCGAGCAGCGGCAAGCAAGCAGATACGACCGCCGGCAAGCTCGCGAACACGGGCGACGCAGCGCCGAGCGCAATCGCACTCGCAGGAATCGCCGCCGCAGGCCTCGGAATAACCGCCGCAGCCACACGCCGCCTCAAGAACTCAAAATAGCCACCAGATCATACTACCTTCGCCAATCCACAAACCCGGAGACAAAAGAGGCCCGTTTCCCCAACCCATGGAAACGGGCCTCTTTACTTGAAAAAACAGATGGCAATGCCGCCGTCTCTTGTACCACGCAGCCATCAATGCCCAGACAACACTAGCAAGCCGCGTTCCTTAAGGGATAGATTTAATGGCTGTTAATCAAAGGATATACGCGCACGCCCGATCAATGGCGGGCAAACCGCCTGATATACTTACATTAGTGCTACCAAGTTAGTCGCCGACCCTTGAAATGAGGTGCCGAGATGAACGACATTCTCGCGAGAAGAGCAAGACGAACAACCTTGGGCATCGCCCTTTCCGCGGCACTTGTCGCGGGAATCGCCCCCGCAACGGCGATCGCGGCGGAAACCAGTTCCCCCACCGGTGCAGTTGCCTTGCAGGTGGAAGACGCGGCCACCGCAAAAGAAAAAGCGTATGCAGCCATGCAGGAAGCGCTCAAAAACCTCGAGGCCGCAAAAGTTGCCGCAAGTCCCGAGAAACTTGCGGAAATCGATGATGACATTGCCAGTTTTCAAGAGATCCACGACATGGTGGTGACGGAAGCCGCCAAACGGAGGGAACCCCTTCCCGCCATGCAAGCGAACGTCGATGCAGCCCAAGCCAAATACGATGAGGCCCACAACCGGACAAGCGGCCTTCAGGCAGAATTAGATAAGGTACTCAAGGAGCTCGGCGACGAGGCGCCCAGCACAGCTATTAAGGAGCATATTAAGCAGCTGCGCAGTGAGATCATGGCGGCAGAAAGGCGAGAAGAATCTTGTGAAGATGATCTTCACCGCTACCAACGCCGGCTCGAAAGCCAGGAAAAACAGGTTCAGTATTTCGAAAGTGAGGCAAAGGAAGCTAAAGCCCACATCGACGAGGACATAGCCAAGCGAAATGCGCTCCTTAGCGATTTGGAAAAGGCGCAAGCGGCCTATGACGACGCCTGCAAAGCATACGAAGAGGCAAAGGCCGCAGCAGACAAGGCCACCTCGCCCGAGATAACGAAACCCGCCGAGACGACAAAACCCTCCAGCTCAGCGCAGCCGGCCGAAACGGCACAGCCCGCCAGCTCGCCCGCGACCGGCAAATACGCTCCATCGAGCTCCACCAAGCAAGCAAATGCAGACGGCAAGCTTGCGAATACGGGCGACACGACGCCTAGTGCAATCGTACTCGCAGGAATCGCCGCCGCAGGGTTCGGAATAACCGCCACAGCTACACGCCGCATCAAGAACTCAAAATAGCCGACAGAGCATTCTGCCTTCACCAATCCACAAGCCCAGAGACAAAAAGAGGCCCGTTTCCCCAACCCAGGGAAACGGGCCCCTTTACTTGAAAAAACAGATGGTAATGCCACTGTCTCTTGAAGCACATCGCCACCGCGCTCCAAACAACGCCAACGAGCAGCATTCCTTAAGGGATAGATTTAATTAGGCTAACGCGCCTTTACGGGTGATTTTTGGACGAAGTGGTCCCGGTGCCGGCGGGCTGTTTGGTAGTCGAGCGATCCCGCAGGCAAAGCCGAGGACCAGCGAGACACCAAACAGCCCGCCGGCACTGGGACCGCATCGCGGCACCAAAAAAGCGCCCGTGCGCTCGATGGATTCGGATGCCCGACAGAGGCTCCTTATGGCTGCTTCCTTCCGGACCTGACCAGATTCGGAACATGTCGTCATCCGAACCCATCGAACGCGCTAGGCGCTCGGTATATCTTACCTGCTCCCGCCCGCCACGGCAAGTGGGGCGAACCCATCGGATGGATTCGCCCCACTCGTCCATATCGCTAGCGGCGCCTGCGGTACAGGACCGCGCCGCCCGCGGCGGCCAGCGCGCCGGTGCCGGCCATGACCGCGAGCGCGGCCGCCGGCAAGCTGCGGTCGCCGGTGTCGGGCATGCCGCCCTTGGAGCCGTCGCCGCTAGCGCCGCTGCCGGAGCCGTTATCTGAACCGCCGTCCGAGCCACCGCCCGGCGTGCCGGGGTTCTCGGGGGTCACGGGATTCTCGGCGTAGCTGTTGGTGAAGATTGGCGGCATGTTGGCGTCGCCCTCGTAGGAGACCTTCGCCGACAGGTAGCCCGTCTTGGTGCCGTCTGCCGCCTCGTCGCTCACCGTGACGACGACCTTGTGCACCGCCTTGTCGTAGGTCACGTGCGCCTGGCCGTCGTCGACCTCGCTCACCGTGAAGGTGTAGGTGCCGGCCCGCTTGAAGGTCAGCGCATCGAACGCGACGCTGCCGTCGGCGGCATTCTTGGCGGTCGACATGACCTTGCCGTCCCGGCCCTTGAGCTCAAAGCTAAACTGGCCCGCCTTGAGCTCGGCGCCCTTGAGCACCTTGGCGGCGCCCAGCTTGAGGGTGACGGGTGCGGCCTGGTAGCCGTTGGTGAAGGTCACCGAGGTGTCGTTCGCGGCATTGCCCTCGGCATCCATGAGCTCGTGTTTGACGGCGAGCGTGCCGTTGCCGGCATCGGTGACCGTCGTGCGCACGCGGTACGTCGCCCTGTCATATGTCACGCCGCCCGCCGTGCCGGCGACCTCGCGCAGCTCGTAGCTGTGCGCGCCGGGCGCGGTGTAGGTAACGGGGCTGAGCGTGACCGTGCCGTCGGCGGCGTTCTTGCCCGTCGCCGCGACGCTCTCGCTGCCGTCGGCGACAAGCTCGACCAGCTGGAACTCGAACTCGCCCTCGGCCAGGTCACGGCCCTTGAGCTTCTTGCTCACCTTGATCTGGTCGGTGACGGAGCTCGGCGTCGGGTTCACGCCGTAGGTGTTGGTGAACTCGAACGCGCCCCTGCCCTCGGGCGTGCCCTCTGCGGGCAGGACCGTCGCGACAAGCGTGCCCGCGGCGGTGTCCTCGACCACCCTGACCATGAAGGTCCTGGTTGCCGTCGGGTCATTGACCACGCCGTCGACCGAACCGGACTCGCTCACCCGGTAGGCAAACGTCTTGGTGCGCAGGCCGTCGCCGTCGATCTCGACGCCATCGAGGTCGCTCGGCTGCCTGAACGTGACGTGGCCCAGCTCGACGTTGCCGGCGGCGTCGTTGGTCGCCTCGGTCACCGTCTTGCCGGAGGCGTCGACCGGTGCGGGCGCGCCGTCCAGCGGCTCGATCTTAAAGGTGTACCTGCCCGCGATGTCGGCCTGCGTGAGGCCGAGTCCGGCCTGGCGGAGCGCCAGCGTCTTGGTGCCCGCGATGTCGACCGTCGCCTCGCCGGCGCTATAGCCGTTCACAAACGACAGCGTGCCGTCGGATCCCTCGGGATAGACCACGACCACATCCAGCCCGCCCTTGCCGTTATCGGTCACCTTGACCGTAATGCCGAAGCTCGACACGGCCGCCGTCACGCCCGCGGGCAGCCGGTCCGTGCCGTCCTCGGAAACGGTATAGGGAATGACCCAGGAGCCATCGGCGGCCTTGGTGGCGGTACCGTCCGCCACCATCTGCTTAAGCGAGTCGGTGGTGTAGGCGATGGGCGAGAACGCGAGCCCCGCGGCCTCGCCGTCGCCGGAGGCCTGGTTGGCCGCGGTCGCGACCACGTCGCCCTGGGCATCGCGGACGGAGAACGAGAACTCGCCCGCCGCCGCGGCGCGGCCCGCCAGCGTCTTGGTGGCGTTGATAACCGCGCCGCCCTCGCCGCCGAGCGTTCCGGTGGCCTCGTAGGAGTTCTGGAACGCGACCGTCACGGGCGCGGGCGTCGCCATGGCGTCATCTGCCGTGGAGACCTCGCTGCGGGCGACCTCGACGCCGTCCTTGGCAACCGTGGTCGTGACCATGAGCTTGCCCGTCGCGGTATCGTAGGCGGGCGCGATGGTCACCGTGCGCGGCACGGTGTCGTTGGTGTAGCCCTCGCCGCCGAGCTTGGTCTCGGTGACGGTGAAGCTGTAGGTCTTGCCCGCGTCGGCGTCGGTGAACTTCACATCGCTGCCCGAAGCAGCGCCGATGAGGTCGACCAGGTCGGCCTTCCCATCGTCAGCCGCGGCCACGGCGTAGGCGTCCTTGTCGGTCTTGAGGCCGAGCTTGGCGGCCGTCTCAGCGTCCGCGGTCACGGTGAAGGCGAACTGCCCCGCCTCCATGGCGCGGCCGGAAAGCGTCTTGGACAGGCGCATTCCCGCGCGGGCCGAGTAGTCGAGCTCGGTCGTGTAGGTGTTGACGAAGTCGCCGCCGCTCACCTCCGCGATCGCGGGCGTCGTGGCCGTGAGGTTGCCGGAGCCGTCGTCGGTCACGGTCACCGTCATCGTGGCGACGTGGTCGTCGTAGGCCACGCCGGCGATGGCGGAGCCGTCATCGGGCCTGACCTCGCGCACCGTGTAGGTGAAGGTCTTGGCGCGCACGCGCTTGCCGCCGACCTCGGCAAACTCGGCGTCCTTGATGTCGTCGAGCATGTAGCGGATGGGGCCGAAGCCGAAGGCGACCCTATCGCCCGCCTTGGTGCCGGCGGCGGCCGTCACACTGACGGTCTTGGAGCCGTCGGCAGAGCCATCGGGCATGGGAGCGCCGCCCTCGCCCGTGAGCGCGAACTGAAAGCTATCGCCCTCCGCCCAGTCGCGGCCCTCGAGCGTCTTGGTGAAGAGTCCCGCGGTGGAGACGTCCCTGCCCTCGGTGGCCGTTCCGTACGTGTTGGTGAACGCTGCAGTCGCGCCTGCCTCGGTCACGGTGCCCTCGGCCCCCTCGGCCGTGGTCGCGTAGCCCTCGGCGGCATCCTCGGTCACGGTATAGTGCGCGCCCACGGGTAGGCCGGAGATGATCTTCTCCCCGCCATCCTTAAGCGTGAAGTTCGCCTTGCCGTCCGCGAACGTCACGGCGTGCTCACCCTTGCCGAAGGTGCCGGAGACGGGCTCGCCGTCCCCGTCGGCCAGCGCGACCGTGAAGCCGAACTCGCGCTGGCTGTCGCCGCCGACGACCGTCTTCTTGACGGTGAGGCTGCCCTCGCGGGACACGCTGTTGTGGGTCGTGTTGGTCTGGGATTCGTTCTCCCCCACCTTGACCGTGGCGGTGTTGGAGATGTCGTCGACCACGGCGGCTTCGGCGGAGACCTTCACGTCAAAGCTGAGCGTGCCCGTGGCGCCCGCAGCCTGCTCGCCGAGCGACCAGGTAAGGGTGCGCGTCGCGGCGTCGTAGGCGGCACCGTCGGCAGAACCCTCAACATAGTTAACGCCCTTGGGCAGGACATCGGTCACCGTCACGTCGGCCGCCTGCGCGGCGCCCCTGTCGTCGACGCTGTTATTGGCCCAGCCGATGGTATAGGTGAGGATATCGCCCACGCCCACCGGCTTGCCATCCACATCGACCTTGGCGCCCGAGGCGTTCGCCTTGGTGACGGTCTTGGTGTTGTCGTGCGGCGTGAAGGTGTTGGTGAAGGTCTTCTTGCCCCGCTCGTTGGAGATCTCGGCCTTAAGGCCGGCACCGGTCTGAGTCACCGCGATGTCGAAGGTGTAGGCATGCGCGTCGTCCTCAATCAGGACATCGCCGCTTGCTTTCTCGGTCACGGTCGCGTGGTAGGTGCCCGGATTGGTGAAGCTGAGCTCGCCAAAGGAAACCTTGCCGTCCTTGTCATTCTTCGCCTCGATTGGGTAGCCCTCGAGGACATTGCCCGCACCGTCGGTGAGGGAGAGCTCGAAGGTGAACTCCCCCTCCTGGAGGCCGGGCTTGCGGCCTCCTGCGAGCACCTTGGTGAGCTCGGGGACGGACGCCGTGGCGGGGGCGGGGGCGAAGGTGTTGGTGAAGGCAGCGGAGGCGACCTGATCGGCCGAGATGGAGCCATCAGCCCTAGATCCCTCGACTCCGTTCACCGCGGCTTTGTAGCCATCGGCGGCACGTTCGGTCACCGTGTAGGCGGTTCCCGCGGGCAGCCCCGTGATCCTCGCCGTCTGGCCATCTTTGAGCTTGAGGGTCGCCTTGCCGTCCTCGAACGTCGCGTCACCGTAGGCGCCGGATACTTTGCGGCCCGCGGCATCGGTGGCCTCAACCACAAACTTAAATATCTTGCCCGCGTCGACCGCCAGGCCCTCGCGCGCCGCGACGGTCTTGGAGACGTCGAGCTCGCCCGTCTTCACGGCGTTGGTCACGGTGAAGCCGCGCTCGGCGTCGCCGGTGACCTTCGAGCTGTAGCCCTCGACGGGCACCTCGGCCACGGCGTAGTCGATCACGGAGCCGGACTTGGAGTACTTGGGCAGGCCCTCGAAGGAGTGCTTCCAGCTATTGGACTTCGACAGCTCGGCCGACTCGCCGGTGTCCTTCCCGTCGGCGAGCAGGCGCACGGTGGCCTTCTCGGCCGCCGGGCCGACCCACTTCTTCTCGACGGGCACCGAGACCTTGGCCGTGGAGGTGTTGGTCACGGTGAAGCCGCGCTCGGCGTCGCCGGTGACCGCGGAGTCATAGCCCTCGACGGGGTCCTCGGACACGGTGTAGTGCGCGCCCGCGGGCAGGTTGGAGAAGACGCCCTTCCAGTCGTTGGACTCGCTCAGGGTGATCGAATCGATGACGGTATCGCCGTTCTTGAGATTTACTTTGACCTTATTAGGATGGGGAATCCTGGGGTTCTCCCAGACCTTTTTGATGGGAATGTCGATGTTCTCGGACTTGCCGATGATGACACCGCCGTTGGCGCCGATGCCGCCTCCCCGCTCGGCCGTATTGCCAGAGATCGTCAGCGACGTCTGACCGCGGCCGAGGTTATACACATCCTCGCTCATCACAGATTTAAGCGCGACGTTCGGCGTGGCGTCGGTAAAGGACAGGGGCTCGCCGTTGCCACCGTCGGGAGAGAATCGCGGGATTTCGGTGTTTGTTTCCGCATAAGTGCCTTCGGGGTTAAACAGCCCACCGTCTCTGTACCAGCTGACCTTTCCGCCGCCCGGAGCGCGGTTGGCCAAGGTCAGTTTGTATTTGGCGTCTTTGAAGCCGGTGAAGACGAGGTCGTCTCCCGCCTCATCGGCCGGGTTCCTGGCGATCAGGCCACCGTTCTGGACGTAGACCTTGGCATCTCCGGTCGGGCAGAACCACATGCCGCCGCCCTGCTTTTTCGCATGGTTATCAACAACGAGAGCGTTTTCGATATGGAGCGTGCTATAGACGAGATACTCGTTGCCTTCGCTATATACGCCGCCACCCATATTCCGAGCAGTATTGTCCTTGATCTCGCCCGCACTGAGCTTGACGTCATCTGAATAGGTATAGATGCCTCCGCCGGCGGAAGCGGAGTTACCCGATACGGAGCCACCTTTCATAGTGAAAGCGGTATGGTCCCTACCACCCTGCTGCAGGCCGCGATCGACCACGCACACTCCGCCGCCTTTGCCATCAGAATACGCAATATTGTCCTCGATCTTGCCGCCCTTGAGGGTAAACTCGGCATTCCCTTCGACGTGCACTGCGCCGGAGGGAGTTCGATTCCCAAGCTTATAGCCTCTGTTGCGCACAAGCTGACCACCGGTCATCTCAAAGGAGGCTCTCTGGTTACGAGCCTCGCTGTACATGACCACCGCGCCGCCCTGATAGCCGGCGTTATCCTCGATACTGCCGTTACTCATCTCAAGGTGGGCATCGCCCATCAGCATGATGCCGGTAGACGAAAGGTAATTACCATCGCCGTCTGCGGAGAAAGACACGTGATTCTTACGGATAACGCCGCCCTTCATGACAACATGAGCGCCGTCTTTCGCGTGGACAGCGCCGCAATACGCGTCCTTAAGTTCGCACTGCTCGATAACGCCGCCCGTCATGGTAAGCGAAGCCTTGTCTCCCGACACGTCGATGACACCCGTATTGACGGTGTTCGCAGCGCCGTCGCACACAACGGCCTCGTCAGAGAGCACAACCGCTCCCCTGCTAGAAATAATGGCGCCCTTGTTGTAGCGACCACTCAGGGACACTTTCCCCGACAGCTCGAGGGATGCCCCCTCGGCAACATTGACCAGTACGGAGAAGCCGCTTTTCTTTGCCAAGATGGTATAGGGCTCATCCGACGTGATCTTAATCATCTTCCCGGCAGGAATCGTGAGCGTGGAGCCAAGCTTCACGTGCTTTTTCAGGGTGATGACGGTTTCCTTGTCATAGGGGGCCTCGTCGACCAGATCCTGAAGGGTCTTGGTGCTGTCATCGCTCACGGTACCGCCGACGCCGTCATCGATGGACTCGCGCGTGTAGACGATATCGACGCCAAAGAACGGGAGGTTCTCCGAGCCTTTGATGTCGTCCATGCTGTTTTCGATTGTGATCTTTTTAACCGTGCTGCCTTCAAACATACCCGAGGGTATTTCGGTGAGGCCGCGCCCGATCGTCACATCCTTCACGCCACCTACGCCCGAGAAGGCCGCCGTGCCAACGGAAGTCACGGAATCCGGAATGGAAAGCTGCTCCGGCAACGTGCCGTAATAGAAGGCGTAGTTGCCAATTGTCTCAAGTGTCCTGGGAAGCTGGACGGCGACGTTGCTCTGGATAAAGGCCCACTCACCGATACTCTTCAGGCTGTCGCAAAGCCCCACGATCTTAACCGGTGTGTAGCAGAACGCATTGTCCGGAATGTTCTGAAGCGAGGACAGATCCACGGACGCCTGCAGATTTTTGCACTCGTAAAAAGCCCCCCAGCCCATCTTTGTCACCTTGCTTAGATTGGGCACGTTCACCAGGCTGGCGCACCCCTGGAAAGCAGAGGATCCGATGCTCTTCAATGTGCCTGGGAAATCGATCCCAGTCAAACTCGAGCAAGTCCGAAACGCCCCATCCCCGATGGACTCGATTTCGCTCAGCGCGGTGACGGACGTGAGAGAGGTGCATCCGTCAAACATGTGCGAGGGGATCTTGGTAACCGAAGCGGGCAACGACACGCTTGTCAGAGACGTGCAGTCTTCGAACACGCCCGTTATGGTGTCGGAGAAGGCGACATCTTTTGGAAACTCGATGCCTGTGAGGGCCGTAGCCCCCTCGAAGGCGCCCGAGCCCGAAATCATTTTGAGGGTTGAGGGGAGATCGATCTCCGAAAGGTTGCTGCAGCCATAGACCATCATGTTGGCGCTAATCTCCTCGACGCCCTCATCGAAATAGAGCTTTTCGAGCGAGCCAGCGTTTTGCAGCGAGCAAGCGAAGTTCTTGATGGAGCCAGGGATATGGAGCTCCTTGACCTTTGCGAACCTCCGGAAATTCCCTCCGTACATTTTTTCGAGCGTGTCGGGAAGCGTCAGCTGCTCAACGTTCTTGGCCACGATACCAGACGAGAAATAAAGTTTGGTGACTTTGTAGGTCTGGCCACCATGCTCGATGGAGCTGGGCACACTCACCGCGGTCACACTGTCGTCGGCAACAATACCTGTGATTTCCGCCATGCCCTTATCCGTGGTCTCGCACGAATAGGTCACGCCGTCCTGGGTGATCTCAAACTCCTCCGCAGTATACGCAGTCCGCGATTCCGTGGCCGCATATGCGACACCGGCCGTCGCGCCAACGGATAAACATCCGAAGCCGAGAACCAGCGCAAGGCAGAGAGCAGCGACTCTCTGCCCCATTACAGTCTGAAGTGGGCCACCGATAAATTTCGATGGCGAGCATTCGGC
>JAHYYL010000034.1:1253-25236 GCA_019424965.1 Collinsella sp. | reverse complement strand
CTTCTTGCCAGCCTCGAGGCGCTCCTTCTTGTAGGTGCCGGCGACGGGGTGCTGGAAGCGGGTGGGGTTGGTGGAGTTACCGGTGATCGAGATGTCGACGTTCTCGTGCCACATGATGGCAACGCCCTCGCGGACGTCGTCGGAGCCGTAGCAGTTAACGGCAGCGCGGGGACCATCGGAGTAGGGGATGGTCTCGACGACCTTGAGCTCGCCGGTGTAGTAGTCGAACTGGGTCTTCACGTAGGTGAAGCCGTTGATGCGGGCGATGATCTGAGCGGCGTCCTTGCCCAGACCGTTGAGGATAACGCGCAGCGGCTTCTTGCGAGCCTTGTTGGCGTTCAGAGCCAGGCCGATAGCGCCCTCAGCGGCAGCGAAGGACTCGTGGCCAGCCAGGAAGGCGAAGCACTCGGTGTCGTCGGAGAGCAGCATAGCGCCCAGGTTGCCGTGGCCCAGACCGACCTTGCGGTCCTCGGCGACGGAGCCGGGAACGGTGAAGGCCTGGATGCCCTCGCCGATGATGGCGGCAGCCTCAGAAGCGGTCTTGGCGCCACGCTTGACAGCGAGAGCGCAACCGAGGGTGTAGGCCCACTCGGCGTTCTGGAAGGCGATGGACTGGGTGTTGTTGACGATCTCACGCGGGTTGAAGCCCTTGTCGGTGCAGATCTGCAGAGCTTCCTCGAGGGAGGCGATGCCGTTGTCGGCGAGGCACTTGTTGATCTTGTCAGCGCGGCGCTCGTAACCTTCGAACGTAACAGTCATAGTTATTTCCCTCCCTTTCTACTCGTGAACCGGGAACACGCTGGCGACGGAGTGAGTCTCCTCGTCGGTGCGCGGGTCGATGTACTTGGCAGCGTTCTCCCACTGACCATAGTGGCCCATAGCGCCAGCGATGGCCTCCTCGGGGGTCTTGCCGGCCTTGACGGCGTCGGTGAACTTGCCGAGGTTCAGGAACTCGAATGCGATGATCTCGTTCTTGTCGTTGAGAGCCATGCGGGTGACGTAGCCCTGAGCGAGCTCGAGGTAACGAGCGCCCTTGGCCTTGGTGCCGAACATGGTGCCGACCTGAGAGCGAAGGCCCTTGCCGAGGTCGTCGAGGGAGGCGCCCACGGGCAGGCCGCCCTCGGAGAACGCGGTCTGGCTGCGGCCGTAAACGATCTGCAGGAAGATCTCGCGCATAGCAACGTTGATGGCGTCGCAGACGAGGTCGGTGTTGAGGGCCTCGAGGATGGTCTTACCGGGAAGGATCTCGGAAGCCATGGCGGCAGAGTGGGTCATGCCCGAGCAGCCGATGGTCTCAACGAGGGCCTCCTCGATGATGCCGTCCTTGACGTTCAGCGTGAGCTTGCAGGCGCCCTGCTGAGGTGCGCACCAACCCACACCGTGCGTAAGACCGGAGATGTCGGAAATCTCCTTAGCCTGGACCCACTTGCCCTCCTCGGGGATGGGTGCGGGGCCGTGGTATGCACCCTTGGCAACGGGGCACATGTTCTCCACTTCCTGTGAGTACTGCATGCCTCTCCTCTCTATCGTGTTGGCGTCCCGTCTGGGGGTCGTGGCTGGCGATTGCCGGGCGACCCTTCGAAAGGGACATGACATGCAGCCCCTATAATACCGCGAAATGCACGGAATATTCGGCGAACGGCTCAGTTTTCGTAGCGAGAAGTCCGGAAGTTTAAATTGAAACGGTTTAACTCTATGTTCTGTGGTCGCGAACTTCCGTAGAGGGGGTTCGTCTTGGGCAAGCTTTTGGTCAGCTCTTGTAAGCGTTGCAGGGGCTGACCTGTTGCAACGGTGCCGTTCGCCGCCTATTTACTGCCTTTGGCCGCGCGAGTCTATTGTTTTGCGTGGATGTTTTGATGGCACGCTTCAATCGTGCTGTATTGGATGGCAAGCAGATCCCGGCGAAGGGAGCGCCATGCAGCGCGTTTGGAGAACGGTTACCGGCTTTTACCATGTCTGTGCCCGCGGTACGGGCAAGCAGCTCATCTTTGAGGGCGATGAAGACCGGTGGGAGTTTTTGGAGTTGATGCGCGACTGCTGCCGGGAGGCAGGCGTCACGGTTATCGCTTGGTGTCTTATGGGCAATCACGTGCATCTGGTGCTGGCAGATTACGAGGACGCGATGAGCGCGGCGATGCACCGGCTGCTTTTGACGTACGCGCGGCGGTTCAATAAACGCACGGGGCGCACAGGTCATCTGTTCCAGAACCGTTTTGACCGGCGCTCGCTCGATACCGACTGGCAGGTGATGGAGGCTATTCGCTCCGTACACGCCGATCCACAGGAGGCGGGCGTTGGCCTAATCGAGCGTTATCCCTGGAGCAGCTTTGCGGAGCATTTGCGCGCTTACGACGGTGACGCGGCTGATGTCGCGAGGGGATTTTCTGATCCTTCTTGCGTGCTTGAGCTCTTTGGTTCTGCCGAGGGCTTTATTGCCTATTCACTTTCGACGCCCGACGGCGGCGAGCCAGCGCTGGGCGATATGAAAGAGACGGAGTGGGAACGCCACGCCTTTGCCGGCAAGATGGCTAAGGAACTCGGGGTTCCGCTTCGCGGGGTTAAAGCCGCACCGCCGGCGCAGCGCGATACCGTTATTTTTGGATTGCACGATGCCGGTTTCACGGTGCGCCAGATTGAGCGCTATACCGGGATTGGCAAAAGTACCGTCTCTCGTATTGTGCGTGCCCGCGCGCGGACGGCGATGCGGACTGGCGGAAACGTGATGTAGGGTCGCCTGTGCGCCGCAGATGGGGTCGTCCATACGCCGCAACAAGCGTTCAAAAGCTTGGTGCGGCAACTGCACTTCTTAATATGCATAGAACAATCGCCATCTTGCATAAAATAAGGGCTCAGTCCGGGTTTGCCCGTGCCTACCCCCATCTGCGCCGTGCAAAAAATGGAGTTTTCAGCATCGCGGTACTGCCACTACCGTCGCAATTTTGCAACATACGGGCCCCGAAGCTATTTATGCCTGCCGATGCGCTCCCGAAGCTCATGTTTGCGCCCCTGAGACCACGATGCTTGTTCTAAAACGCACTATATATGCGCCTGGAGACGTTGATTAACGCTTTCGATGCGTATACACACAGCTTGGCGTACTGAATATTCGCAAAAATGCACGCCGCTCCCTATGGGACCCGTCTGCAGCAGGCGCGAAGCGAATCGGAGCCCAGCTGGATGGGGCATGGGACGATGCTAGGCGTGCTCGTGGCCCTGCCGCAGGCCTTTGGTGCTGTGGAAAACGCCCGTGTTCGCGTCTGGCTGTGTGGTAAATGACAGACGGGGTGCCGGACGCGCGGACTTTGTGCGTTCGCGCTCATTAGAAAAAACAGAGCCGCCCGTATCGGGCGGCTCGGCAATCAAAAACCTTGGATTCGGGGCATACGCTACTGGTTTGCTTGCCCCTCGAGCATGCCGTCGAGGGTGCGCCAGGCGAGCTCGGCGCATTTGACGCGGGCGGGCATGTGCGAGATGTCCTGGAGCTGGGCGGCCTCGTCCAGATCTTCCAGGTCCTCCTCGGAGAGCTGTTCGCCGCGGATCATGGCGAGGAAGAGCCCTGCCAAGCGACGCGCTTCCTCGACCGTCTCGCCGGTGATGAGGTCGGCCATGATGTCGGCGCTGGCCTGACTGATGGCGCAGCCGTGGCCGGTAAAGGAGGCCTCCTCGATCACGCCGTTCTCGACACGCAGCTGCAAGGTGAGCTCGTCTCCGCAGCTGGGGTTGATGCCGTCGTGCTCGTGCGTGGGAGCATCCATCTCGTACTTATAGTCGGGGTGCGAGTTGTGCTCCATAAATGTGGTGGAGGTGTACAGATTACCCATTGAATGTGCTCCAAACGTGATGCAGGCCGGCGATGAACTTGTCGATGTCGGCCTTGTCGTTGTAGAAGGCCACGCTGGCGCGGCAGCAGGCAAGGTTCTCGACGCCCAGCCAGGTGAGCAGCGGCTGCGCGCAGTGGTGACCGGCGCGGATGCAGACGCCGTCCATGTCCATGATGCTCGCGACATCGTGCGGGTGGATGCCCTTGACATTAAAGCTCACGACACCGTGGTGGTTATCCCAATAGATTGAGCCGATGATCTGGACAAAGTCGAGCTGCATGAGCTCGCCCATCAGGTAGTGGACGAGTGCCTGCTCGCGTGCCTGGATGTTTTCGTAGCCCACCGTGTTGACGAGGTAGTCGAGGGCGGCGCCTGTGGCGAAGATGCCGGCGGCGTCCTGCGTGCCGGCCTCGAACTTCTCGGGGACGGGAGCCCAGACGGCGTCCTGCTCAGTAACCGAGTCGATCATCTCACCGCCGGTAAGCATGGGCGGCATGGCGTTGAGCAGGTCCATCTTGCCCCACAGCACGCCGATGCCCATGGGGCCCATGGCCTTGTGCGCACTAAAGGCAAAGAAGTCGGCGCCCAGGTCGGCCACATCGACCGGCATGTGCGGCAGCGACTGCGCGCCGTCGACGACCAGGTAGCCGCCGTACTTGTGCACGAGTTTGCCGAGGTTCTTGACCGGGTTCTCGACGCCCAGCACGTTGGAGACCTGTCCCACGGCTAGGATCTTGGTCTTGGGACCCACCTTGGCAAGAACCTCCTCGGTGGTGAGCTGGCCGGTCTTGGTGGGGTAGAGGTAGACGAGCTTGGCGCCGGTTTCGCGGCAGACCTGCTGCCACGGAATCAGGTTGGAGTGGTGCTCCATAATGGTGATGACGACCTCGTCGCCCGGTTCGAGCACTGTGGGCGCAAAGCTCTTAGCGACCAGGTTGAGCGACTCGCTCGTGTTGCGGGTGAAGACGACCTCGTTGGCCTGTGAGGCGCCGATGAGGTCAGCGATCTGCTGGCGGACCTTCGCGATGGCGTCGGTGGCCTCGACGGACAGCGAGTACAGGCCGCGCAGGGGGTTGGCGTTCATGCGCTGGTAGAAGTCGCGTTCGGCGTCGAGCACACAGGCAGGGCGCTGCGCGGTGGCGGCGCTATCGAGGAAGGCGATCTCGGGGTGCTGCTGGAACAGCGGGAACTGGCCCTTGTAGGGGTTGGTCTCGATGTCCACGGTGGGCCAGCAGCGCGAAGCCTCGTCGCTGGCGTCGAGCTCCATGGGCTCGGGGGCAGTACAGGTATCGCATTTAACGTGCTCGGTGTCGATCATGCGAGCTCCTCTTCAAAGTTGTCGATCAGGTTGTTGCCTAGGCGGACGACGGCGGCGCGGGTGCGCTCGTCGGTGGCGGAAAGCGCGGCGTCCTCCAGCTTGGCGCGGATGAACAGGTCCTCGGCGGCGTTTTGGTCAAGGCCACGGCAGGCGAGGTAGAACAGCTGCTCGTCGCGGACGTGACCGATGGTGGCGCCGTGGTTGCCGGCGACGTCGTCCTCGTCACAGAGAATGACGGGAACGGTCTTGTTGTCGACGCCCTTGTTGGCCAAAAGCACCGTCTCGCGTTCGGTGCCGGTTGCACCCTTGCAGCCGTGCACGAGGTCGATGGTGCCACGGTAGACCTTCTTGGACGTGCCGGTCAGCACGCCGTTGGCGTCGATCTCGCACTCGGTCTTGCGACCGCGGTGGCGCAGCTCGTAGTTAAAGTCGCGCACCTGCTCGCGGGCGCCCAGGTAATCGGTATCGATGGTCACCTTGGCGGTGTCGCCCAGCAGGTCGCCGGCAAGGCCGGTGGCGCTGGCGCCGGCACCCAGGACGGTGTGCTGCACGTTGACGCGCGCGCCCTCGTCCAGGAACAGGCCGGTGTCGTCGAGTGCGATCCAGCTGTCGTCGAGTGTCTGCGTGCAGGTCACGTTGACGGTGGCGTACTCGTGGGCGCACACGCGTAGCACGGAGCCCACGACACCCTCGCCGGTAACAGGAGAGTCTAGGGCAATATGCAGGTCGAGCGTTGCCTGCGGGCGAGCGACGACGTCGATGGCGGCGATGGCCGCGGCGGCATCGACACCGCTCACACGCACGGTAACCGTGGCGTGCTGGTATGCGGGCACATCGATGACGATGCGCTTGGTAGCGTGCTCGGCCAAGTAGGCGTAGGCAGCCTCGCCCATGCCGGTTTCGAAGGCTTCAGCAGGGGAGAGCTCCTCCTCGAGCTTGATGGCGCCGGCCTGGTAGACGGAGGTGGCGGGCACGTCGAGCTCGGTCTCGGGCGTGATGCGGGCGCGGTCGGCGGCATCACCGGGGGCGGAGGAGCGGCGCTCGGGGAAGCGCTCGGCCATGGCGTCCATGGCGGCGTCGAACGCGTCTGTCACGCCAATAAACTGCTCGCCCAAGCCTTCGACCTCAACGGCCTCCGCGGGAGCGGCGGCAAGCTCGTCAGAGAGCTCGAGCTTGGTCTGATTCATCTTCAGCCAGCCCCAAGTGGCAGCCGGCATCGCGTTGACCTGCTCAAGGGTGGTAGCAGCGGTGTTGGTTTCCTGTTTCATTATCCGATCGCTCCTTCCATCTCGAGCTTGATCAGGTTGTTCATCTCGACGGCGTACTCCAGCGGCAGCTCCTTGGAGACCGGGTTGGCAAAGCCGTTGACGATCATGGTGCGGGCCTCTTCCTCCGAGATGCCGCGGCTCATCAGGTAGAACACCTTGTCGTCGCCGATGCGGCCGATGGTGGCCTCGTGGCCGATGTCGACGTTCTTGGCGCGGATGTCCATGGCGGGGATGGTGTCGGAGCGGCTCTGGTCGTCGAGCATGAGCGACTGGCAGCTCACGGTTGCCTTGGAACCCTCGGCCTTGGGCGTGGCCACGATGGAGCTGCGGAAGGTCTGAATGCCGCCGCTCTTGGAGATGCCCTTGGTCTCGACGGTTGCCGAGGTCTCGGGGGCGTTGAGCACGACCTTACAGCCGGTATCGAGGTTCTGCCCGGCGCCGGCAAAGGTGATGCCGGTAAAGCTCGACCGGGCGCGGCGGCCGTTGAGCACACTCATGGGGTAGAGGTAGCCCACGTGGCTGCCGAAGGAGCCACTGATCCACTCTATGTCGCCATCCTCGTCCACGCGCGCACGCTTGGTGTTGAGGTTGTACATGTTTTTGGACCAGTTCTCGATGGTCGAGTAGCGCAGGTGCGCACGCTTGCCCACAAAGAGCTCGACGGCGCCGGCGTGGAGGTTGGCAACGTTGTACTTGGGCGCGGAGCAACCCTCGATGAAGTGCAGGTCGGCGTCGTCCTCGACGATGATGAGCGTGTGCTCAAACTGGCCGGCGCCCTTGGCGTTAAGGCGGAAGTAGCTCTGCAGCGGGAAGTCCAACTTGGTGCCCTTGGGCACGTAGACAAACGAGCCGCCCGACCATACGGCGCCGTGCAGGGCCGCAAACTTGTGGTCGGTGGGCGGGATGAGCGTCATAAACTTCTCGTGGATGAGCGGCTCCCACTGCGGGTCGTGCAGGGCCTCCTCGATGCCGGAATAGACGATACCCATCTTGGACGCGGTGTCCTGCATGTTGTGGTAGACCAGCTCGGAGTCGTACTGCGCGCCGACGCCCGCCAGGTAGCTGCGCTCGGCCTCGGGGATGCCCAGGCGCTCAAAGGTGTTCTTGATGTCGTCGGGCACCGACTCCCAGTCGTGCTTTTGGTCGGTGTTGGGCTTGACGTAGGTGACGATGTTGTCCATGTCCAGGCCCTCGATGGAGGGGCCCCACGTCGGGTCGGGAAAACGATTGAAGATCTCGAGGGACTTTAAGCGCAGATCGAGCATCCACTGTGGCTCGTCCTTCTTGGCGCTGATCTCGCGCACGATGTCGGGCGTGATGCCGGCGTCGAGGCGCTCGAATCCCTCCTCGCCGTAGGTGAAGTCGTAGAGGCTGCGGTCGATGTCCGCGACCTCGGTGCGGTTCTTGGTCATTGCGTCGCCCCTTTACGCCTGCTGCTCGGCAGCGGCGGCCTCGGCCTGGGCGCGCTGCTCGGCGGCCTCGCGCTCGAAGGTCTCAAAGCCGTTCTTGTCGATCCAGGGGATCAGCGAGGCATCGTCCTCGCGCACGATGTGGCCCTTGACCATAACGTGGACGCGGTCGACATCCAGGTGCTCCAGGATGCGCGTGTTGTGCGTGATGATGAGCATGGAGCCGTCGCAGCTCTTGCGGTAGGCGTCCATACCGTGGCTGACGGTGGACAGGGCGTCGACGTCCAGGCCGGAGTCGGTCTCGTCCAAGATGGCGAGCTTGGGCTGCAGCAGCAGAAGCTGGAGCATCTCGACCTTCTTTTTCTCGCCGCCCGAGAAGCCCACGCCCAGCTCACGGTTGAGGTAGGCGGTATCCATGTTAAGCTCGGCCGCGAGCTCCTTGACGCGACGACGGAATTCCTTGCCCTTCATCTCCAGGCCGGGGCGGCCGGCGATACTGGCGCGCAAAAAGCTCGACAGTGGCACGCCGGGGATCTCGACCGGGGCCTGGAAGCTCAGGAACAGGCCGGCGCGCGAGCGCTTGTCGGTGGTGAGCTCGGTGATGTCCTGGCCGTCAAAGACGATGCGGCCGTCGTTGACCGTGTAGACGGGGTCGCCCATGACCAGGTGGCCAAGGGTGGACTTGCCGGCGCCGTTGGGTCCCATCAACACGTGGGTCTCGCCGGCGGCGACGTTAAGGTTGACGTTGTGGAGGATGGTCTTCTCGTCCACGGAGGCGGTCAGACCTTCGATGGAAAGCAGCGGATTTGCGCTCATGCTGTCCCTCTCTGTATATGGTGTACTCATGGGTGTACGAAACCCTAGGAATCTTCTCGGAATAAAGTTACTATGGGTTCGGCGTTAGTCAAGGGAAAACCCGACTAATCCACTCGACTTTTTAGATGAGGGACATAATAATCAGGTTTGTTTGTTCCGCTTGCATAGGATTTGGGACAAACAAGCCTGGTTTTGTCCCAGTAACGATGGGAGGGTAGGTATGCTCATTTCTTCTAAGGGCCGCTATGCCCTCCGACTGATGATCTATATCGCGGCGCTCGGTGACGCCGAGGGCAAGATTGCTCTGCGCGAGGTTGCCGACCGCGAGCGCATTTCGCAGAAGTATCTGGAACAGCTGGTTCGTCCGCTCATGAAGGCGGGCCTACTTAAGAGCGTGCGCGGCAAGGGCGGCGGCTACATGATGGCCAAGGACCCGGCCGAGGTGCGTGCCGGCGACATCCTGCGCGCCGTCGAGGGCAGCACGGCTCCGGTGGCGTGCGATGGCATCGACAACAGTTGTACCCGCAGCGATCTTTGCTCCACGGTCAAGTTCTGGCGCGGTCTGGACGACGTGATCGAAAAGTACGTCGACGGCGTGACGTTAGCCGACCTTGCTGCCGTCCCCGAGATTAACTTTGACATTAAGCTGTAGGTTGAGCGCAATTCCTTAAGATTTCGCGGAGGGTTGTTGCCGTTTACCGAGGGGTTGTTGTGCAACAACGGGCGAGCTGCAATACTTACTCTTATCTTTGCAAACTGCACTTTAACTACACCAATGCAGGGAGGATCTTATGCAGCGCAAGCATTCTGCTATTGTCGCGGGCCTGACGCTGGCGCTTTCGTTTGGCGCCGTTTCCGCGCCGGCACCCGCCGCTGCCGAGGAGCCCACGTCGGGCGTTGCCTCGGGTGCCACCGATATCGATAAGGGTCTCTATACCCAGCAGTCCTTCTCGGGCGTGCTGAGGTCGGTCCAGGGCGTTTCGTTTGTTAACGTTACCCCCGAGATGAAGTACTTTACCAAGTACGAGAGCCATGGCAACTATAACCAGGGCTTTTCGTATGGCGACGGCTATAACGCGCTGGGTTATTACCAGTTCGACCGTCGATGGTCGCTCATTCCGTTTATGAAGCAGGCCTACAACTACAACCCCGAAAAATACAGCATGCTCAAGGATGCGATTGATCGCGGCAGCGAGATTTCCAACACGAGCAATGCCATGTACGAGAACGGCCAGCTCACCGAGTTGGGCCGTATTGCGCAGGAGGCTTTCCAAGGTGCTTATAACACCGACCCTGTTGAGTTCTCGGCTCTGCAGGATGCGTATGCGTACAACTCGTACTATGCGGTGACCGAGGCGTGGCTCAAGAGCGGCCTGGGCATTGATATTTCGGGCCGTGCCGATTGCGTTAAGGGCATGGTGTGGAGCATCACCAACATGTGCGGCACCGGTGGCTGCAGGGACTTCTTCCGTTGGGCAAACCTTTCTAACAGTATGACTGATCGCGAGTTTGTGACGGCGCTTTCCAACAGTGTGGTCAATAACGTGGCGACCAAGTATTCGAGCCAGCCCCAGTATCATGAGGGCTGGAAGAACCGCTACCGCAACGAGCTGAAGGACTGCTTGGTTTATATCGCCGAGGACGAGGCCGCTGCCGCTGCGACGCCCGTGCAGCCCGAGCCCACGCCGGCGCCCTCGCCGACGCCTGATTCGAATGACGACTCGAGCGACGATGCCAACGATGACAGGATGGATTCGCCCTCGACCGATGCTGACGGTGATGGCTCTGCTGGTGGCACTACCAACAACGGCTCTACCTCGAACGGCTCCGTTTCGAACGGCTCTGCTGCGGGCGATTCGTCTTCAAGCTCTGCAGGCAATACGGACAGCGACGCTTCTGGTTCGACCGGCGCTGGCACCTCTAACTCATCCACCGGCTCGAGCGATTCGTCCGTTGGCACCGGCTCTAACAACGGCTCCGGCTCTGACGCAACCCCTGGTTCCGATGCTTCCAAGGATGACTCGAATAAGGCGCCGGACGTTCCCGTTGCTTCGCCGGACAAGAAGCCTTCTTTCTCCGAGCAGCTTGGTTCTACGCTGGGCTCTTCGCTGATGGCTGGCGTCAATAACGGCTCGACCCAGAACAAGGGCAACTCTGATCAGGTTTCCACGGAAAAGATCGAAGCCGCAAAGGGCGACTCCAAGGACAAGGCTTCCGAGAAGACCGAATCCGATAAGGGTTCTAGCTCTGAGGAGAAGAGCGACAAGTCCGAACAGAAGAAGGACGAGGATAAGAAGTCTGAATCTGAGGAGAAGGACAAGAGCAAGGCCGAGGGCGAAAAGAAACAGTCCGAAGACGACGACAAGAGCGGTGCTGACAACCAGGTCCAAGAGCAAAATGACTCCAAAACGGTGACCACCACGACCACGACGACTACAACTACCAAGTCCTCGGGCGGCAACATGCCCAAGACGGGCGATCTGATTGTGATGGCGAGCCTTGCCAGTGCAAGCTTGGCCACACTGGGCGCTACGTCTATCGTAAGTGGTAAGCATAAGCTCGATCAGCAGAAGAAGGCTTCTGGGGAGGACGGCTTGGAGGAGTAATCTTCCAGATCGTTTTCTATAAGAGTTTGGGACGGGGTCCGGTGCGGCGGCATCGGCCCCCCTTTTTTTGTTGTGCAACGATTTGTTATGCCCCCTCGGGGGTCTGTTGCTACCGCTGCCCGAAACGTTTGCATGTCGATATTGTTGCGCTCTACCCGCTCGCTACAATGGGCATCGTGCTGCGTTAGAAGGAGAGTTTACGGTGTCTGAACAGGTGAATTGTGGTTTTACTCATGCGTTTGGTGCACGGTTGCTCAATCATGCGGATAGCGCAGCTCTACCGGTTGATGCACGCGACTTTTCCGATGCAATCAATCGGTGTTTACTCGTCGATAAGACTATGTTTATTGCCGATATATTGGACAGTGAAGCACCTGTTGCGCTTTGCTGTCGGCCCAAGGGTTTTGGCAAGAGCATGAATTTATCGATGCTCAAGTGCTATTTGGAACGACCTGATCGCCGGCTGCCGGATCGAAGCCTGTTCGCTGGTACCCAGATTTGGCAGGCGGGCGGCGGTCGCTATCGTGATGAGTACGCGAGTTATCCGGTCATCATGCTCGACTTTACAGCTGCCGCTTCGAGGCATGGTGCTGGTGCTGCGGCAGCAATTCGCGGGGCTGTCGTGCGCGAGTGCGCCCGATTACTGCCGCTGCTTGCCGCGCCTGATCTGTCAAGACGTGAGGTTCGTCTTATCGAGAGGGCGGCGCGTGGGGTGGCCAGCGATAAGGAGATCGATGCGGCGCTTGGCGTGCTTATCAAGCTGCTCCAGGCAGCTTTCGATGAGCAGGTTGTTCTTCTGATAGACGACTACGACGCGGTATGTCCAAAGCGTTTGGACGCTAAGGACGACGGTAGCGTGGATTCCCTAGAGTCGCTCAGCCGAATGCTGTTCGACACCATTGCCGACGCCGGCGACTCGTTGCGATTGACGTGTCTTATGGGCGAGCGCCCCGGTCCTGCCGAGCTTGCGTTGTCCCAACGTGGGGTTTCCTATCGGTCGGCGACAGCGTTGTCGAGTTGGTGTGATCGATGGTTCGGTTTTTCGGACGACGAAGTCCAAGTGCTGTTGGATTGCATCGGTCGCAACGGCTGTCTGGATGACGCGTGTGAGTGGCTCGAGGGCTATCTGTTTGGTGGTTTTTATTGCTCGAGCCCGGAGCGCGTGGTGGACTACGCACATCGCGATTGCGTCGCGCCCGTTCGGGCGGATCTGTATTGTTACGCCGACCGTCTGGGCGCATGCGTCGGCGACCGGAATCTCATTCGCCTGTCCACATTGTTCGATTTGGTTGAGCCGCATGGGTTTATTGAGGCGCCAGTGCATATGCATGCCGAGGAGGTCGATGCCGCCAAGCCCGAAGATATCTGGACTGCGCTGTATCTGTCTGGATTCCTTACGACGGATATGACGGGGCATTCGGAGGACGGCGCGTGCCTTCGTTCCCTGCGTCTGCCTAATAACGAAGTGCGTCAGGCGCTCCGTCTTGTAATTCTGGAATGGTTTGAGTGCGCCGTTGAGGACGTTGGAGTTATCGACTCGTTCCATGACGGGCTGTGTCGAGGAGACGAGGACACTGTAAAGCAAGCTTTGAGCTGTGCTATCGGCGATCTGGGCATCGATGTGGGCCAATCAGATATGCGGACAGCCTATCATCTGGCGCTTCAGGGGCTCTGCTTTGGACTGCCCGGCTATTGCAATCCCAGCTCCAAGCGAAGTGGCGTCTCGGATCGCTGGGATATCCAGGTGATTCCCACCGGTCGGGTGTTTGACGTGGCCGACACGCTCGGCATGCTCGATGAGCGACCGCTCATTACGGTCAACATGTTGTACGACCCTGGCGTCGATGCCCTGGGCCTGGAACTGTTGGCGGTTCAGGCGCTGCTCGACATAGAGCGCGACGGCATCGATGATATCCGCGTGCCGCGCCCCGCCGTCGGGCGCATGCGTTGGGGTTTTGCTTTGACGGTCAGCGTGTGTCCGTGGTGTGCCAACGACTGTAGCGGCGGGCGAAAGCCCTTTACTACTCGGCGTCCTTCAGGGGCGGCATGGGCTTCCAGTTGGGATCCTTAACGATCTTGCGGGCGTCCTTCATGCCGCGGCGCAGCGCCGGAATGCCGGTCTTAAAGCATTTGTCGACTGCTGCCAGACGAATGAACTCCTTGCAGAAGGTCGCGGCATTGCCCAGACGGAACAGCATGGGGTGGTAGTCACCGTAGATCTGCATATAGCGAGCGAGGAAGCCTCGGTTGCGCATGATGTAGTAGCGGTTGGTGTCGCTCGTGGAGTTGAGCTGTCGTTTGCCGGCGATATCCCAGTTGGAGACGGCGCGGGCGCGCTTGAGCACCACGTCGGCAACCACGGCGGCGGGGAAGTGCTGGCTGGCCACGTAGCCGTAGCAGGCATCGTCGCCGTAGATAAAGAAGCGCGCGTCGGGCAGGCCAATCTTGTCGACCACGCGGCGCGAGAACATGCCGCCCTCAAAGCACAGTTGGTTCATGGTGCGGTAGCCCTCGGGCCCCAAGTCCCACTTGGCGATGGGGTTAGGGATGCCGAGCGAAAGGATGAGCTGGTACTGCCAAAAGAAAGCGCCGCCGTCAAAGTCCAGGCGCGAACCCTGGATGACATCGTAGCGGTCGGTCCACTTGGCAAGACGCTCGATGCCTTCGGGGATGACGAGCACGTCGTCGTCCATCACCCAGAACCACTGGGCCCCCAGATCGTAGGCGCATTTAGTGCCAGCGGAGAAGCCGCCCGCACCGCCGCCGTTTTCGAGCTGCGGGGCGTAGATGACACGGTCGGTGCCGCCCTGCGCGTCGGGCTGCTCGGTGTCGATGCCCCACAGGCTGGCCAGGCGCTCGTTGAATGCGGTGCACATGGCCTCGGTCTCGCGCGAATTCTCGTTATCGACAATCACGATGCGCCAGGGCGTTGCCGTGAGCTCGGTCATGGAGTCGAACAGGTTGGCCAGGAGTTCCTGGCGCTTGTACGTAACGACAACGATGGCGAGCTTATCGATGGGAGCGGGAAGGGTTGAAGGCATGGGGCAATATATCCTTTCACGCGCGGCGGGCGAGCGCTGCGCGGAAGCTATCGAATACGTCCTTGGGACTGTCCTATTGTAAAGGCTCGGCGCACCTTGACGGCAAGCTTTGAATAAAACGCAGGAACCTGCCACGGGCCCGCCGCATGACGTGCGGCTACTTTGCCCGCAAGAGGCTCCATAGATTATATAAACGCCCGCTGGCGCGCTGACCCTTTGATACCATGAAACGACAGGTATTTCCTAAGGAGCACATTTGTCTACTAACGTCTCTGGCAGCCCTGTTCTGTCGCTGCTTATTCCCATTTACAATGTTCAGCGCTACCTGCGCGAGTGTCTCGATTCCGCCCTGGCACAGACGCTCAAGGATATTGAGATCATCTGCATTAACGACGGGTCGACCGACAACTCGCCGGCGATTATTCGCGAGTATATGGAGCACGATAGGCGCGTCAAGATGATCGACAAGGCCAACAGCGGCTACGGCGACTCGATGAACCACGGTCTGGAGATGGCGCGCGGCAAGTACGTGGGCATCTTGGAGTCCGATGACTTTATGGCGTCCGACGCACTCGAAAAGCTTGTCTCGGCCGCCGATAGCAATAATGCCGACTTCGCGAAGGCGAACTTTGATTTCTACTGGTCTAAGCCCGAGGAGCGCCGTTCGCTGCACGAGATGTTTAAAGCCAAGGACTGTGGCAAGCCGGTGCACCCGAGCGATACGACGCAGTTCTTTAAGCAAAAGCCGTCGATTTGGTCGGCCGTGTACCGTCGCGATTTTCTTGAGCGCAACGGCATTACGTTCCTGCCGACTCCGGGGGCATCCTTTCAGGACACGTCATTCGCCTTTAAGGTGATCGCGTGCGCCGATAAGGCTGTTTACCTGCACGATGCCGTGCTGTCGTATCGCCAGGACAACGAGAATTCCTCGGTCAATTCTTCGGCTAAGGTCTTTTGCGTCAATACCGAGTATGCCGAGATTGAGCGTTGGATTCGAGAGGATTATGCCCGCGACCACGCAAGTGATGACGTCGCGCGCATGCTCAAGTTCAATCAGCTCATTAAGTACGATTCGTACATGTGGAACTACGTGCGTCTAGCGCCTAAGTTCTATAAGGAGTTCCTGGTTCAGATGGCCAAGGAGTTCCAAGCGGCCTTGGACGCGGGGGAGTTTTCGCTTGACGATCTCAAGCCGTGGAAGCGCGCAAATCTCGCTGCCATCCTCAAAGATCCTGAGGGCTGGGTTGACGAGCATCCGAGTTTTGCGACGGATGGTGCCTTGGGGCGTGCTAAGTATTACGCCTCGGTTGGAGGCCCAGGCGTGGTCGCCGCCTTCCTCATCGAATCGCTGAGGGGGTAGGTCGGCATGGGAGAGGCCTCGTGTCCTAAAGCTACCATTGTCGTCCCCGTTTACAACTCTGCGCGCTCCATTCAGCGATGCGTCGATTCGCTGTTGGCCCAGTCCGAGCGCTCGATTCAGGTTGTCTGCGTCAACGACGGTTCGACCGATGATTCGTTGAACGTGTTGCGCCAGATCGAGCTGGCCGACGATCGCGTACTGGTTATTGACCAGGAAAACGCGGGCGTCTCGTGCGCTCGAAATGCCGGTATCGATGCCGCCGAGGGCGAGACCGTCTTTTTTGTGGACGCCGACGATTACATCGATGTCCAGACGGTCGAGCGCGTGCTGCATGCCATGGAGCCTGCAGATGCCGAGGTCTCCGTTTTTGGCGGCGTCTGTGAACCAGCCGATGCTGCCCCCAAACGCGTCCAACAACTCATGAGCCCCAAAGCCGGTACCTTCGGCGCCCGTGATCCCCAGTTGCTGTTCCATGCGAATGCGCAGCCCTACGCCTGCCGTGCGGCTTTTTCGCGCGAGCTGCTCAATCGCGAAGGCATTCGCTTCGCCCCCGGTTTGGCTTTGGGCGAGGACGTTGTCTTCCAATTTGCGGCTTATGCGCTTGCCCGCAAGGCCGTTGTCATGCCGGACAAGTTCTACCACTACGTGATGGAGAGCGAATCGGCGACGCATGAGTTCAACAGTGCCGAGGCTCGCGTCAAAAAGCTTGACGCCCACATGAGGATGCTCGAGGAGGTCTTGGAGGGCTGGGCGGCCTACGGTCTTTTGGACCTGTGCCCCGGCGAGCTGATAACTTGGTTTTTAGACCTCATTGTGTTCGACCTGGCGCGCTTGGATGCCGATGACTTCCATCGCGTGGCGGCTCGCGTCAACATGGACCTCACGACGTTTTTGGGAACGGAGTGGGCGGATATGCCTGCTAAGGGCGCCGTTTGCCGTGTTGCCCACAAGCTCGTTGCGGCGACCTCGGGCGTTTCGATGGCAGACGCCACGCTGTTCTATCTTTCGACTCGCGGTCTCAAAGCCTGCCTGGAGCGCTTTATTTAATTCCAAGCGCTGCCGCCCGCCGCAACTCGGCTGCTAAAATAACCCTGTTACACGCTATCCAACAGGAGGTTCTCTTGCAGAACTCTGATACCCCTAAAGTTTCTCTGCTTGTCCCCATTTGCAATGTCGAACGCTACCTGCGCGAGTGCCTCGATTCCGCCGTGGCGCAGACGCTCAAGGATATCGAGATCATCTGTATCAACGACGGCTCCACCGATAGCTCGCCAGACATCATCCGCGAGTACATGGAGCGAGACCCCCGTGTGAAGATGATCGATAAAGCCAACAGCGGCTACGGCGACTCGATGAACCGCGGCCTGGAGATGGCGCGCGGTGAGTACGTGGGCATCCTTGAGTCCGACGACTTTATGTTTGAGGATTCGCTCCAAAAGCTGGTCGCCAAGGCCGATGCTGAGCATGCCGATGTGGTAAAGGGCGACTTTTACCTGTATTGGTCCACGCCCAGCGAGCGCCGTGAGCTGTTTGGGATCATCGACGAGCATATGACGGGCGCCGCGTATCGCCCCGTCGATCGCCCGGGCATCTTCTACCGCAAACCTTCCATTTGGTCGGCTATCTACCGGCGCGAGTTCCTCAACGACAATCAGATTCGGTTTCTTCCCACGCCAGGTGCTTCGTATCAGGATGCGGGTTTTAACTTTAAGGTCTGGGCATGCGCCGAGCGTGCTGCGTTTATCGCGGACCCCATTTTGTGCTATCGCCAAGATAACGAGAAGAGCTCCGTTAATTCTCCTAACAAGGTGTTTTGCGTGTGCGACGAATATACCGAGATGCAGCGCTTTTTGGATGAACGCCCCGAGCTTAAGGCTCAGCTCCAGGGCATTTTAATGCGCATGAAGGTCGATACGTACCGTTGGAATGATGAGCGCCTGGTCGATGAATTGCGCGAGCAGTTTTGGGAGAAGGCATCTCCCGAGCTCAAGGCCGATTGGGATGCCGGTCGCTTTGACCTGTCTCTCTTCGACCCGCGTGGCGAGACCGACTTGCGACTGATGGTCAAGTCGCCCCGCGCCTATATCGATTCGCGCTTTGATTTTAAGAAGCCGGGCAAGCTCAATACGTTTAAACACTACTTTAAGATCGGCGGCCTGCCGCTGGTCTGGCGCGTGCTGACGTATCAGCGCGCCTACGGCGACAACCCGCACCCCGATGACGTTCCGGTCGCACAGTAGGAGCACTTGACTATGGCTACCCCCAAGATTTCCGTTGTCGTTCCTATCTATAACGTGGAGGAGTGCCTGGCCTGGTGCCTGGACTCCCTGCTTGCGCAGGACATGCCCGATTGGGAAGGCGTGCTGGTCAACGATGGCTCGCCGGACGGTTCGCGCGATATTGCGGCTGCCTATTGCGAAAAGGACGCGCGCTTTACGCTGGTCGATAAGCCCAACGGCGGCCTGTCGAGCGCCCGCAATGCGGGTATCGCTGCGTCCACGGCGCCTATTGTTGCTTTTTTGGATTCCGACGACCGCTTTACGCCCGATGCATGCCGCGTGATCGTCGATGCCTTTGAACGCGAGGATTGCGACGTGTTGACCTTTGGCGCGAATCCGTATCCGCTGGAGGCGGGGTATCCGTGGCTTAACTATGTGCTGAGCCCGCGCGATGTGTCGTTTGAAGGCTATAGCTCTGACCTGCTGTTTAAGGAAGCGTCTCGCCCCTTTGCATGGCGCACCGCCTGCAAGCGTGAGTTTTTGCTGGGCAACGGGATCGTGTTTGACGAAACCGTTAAGTATGGCGAGGACCAGGTCTTCGATTTTGCCGTGTACGGTCGTTCGCGTAAGACCGCGCTTATCTCGAACAAGCTGTATGACTACCGCGTGGCGCGCAAGGGCTCGCTTATGGACACCATGCGCTATGACGACGAGACGCGACTGCTGGAGCACGTGAAGATTTACTCCGCGGTGCTGGCTGACTGGCAACGCGACGGTCTTGATGTCCAGTATGCCGATGACCTGGCGTACTTCCTATGCGATCTGGTGCTGTACGATGCGCTCAGGTTGCTGGGTTCGGACTGCGGCAAGGTGTTTGCCGCCGTTGCCGCGGCGCTTGCCGGTTCTGCCGTGGGCAGCGATGCTGCGCTCGCACAATGCGCTCCTTCTGTTGCCGCTATGGTGCGTGCGGCGCTTACCAGCAAGGTCCCCAATGCCCGTGAGTGCAAAAAGCTCATGTTCGATTACGACGTCTTGAGGTTTGGACACCTGGGCGCCTGCAAACGTATGGCAGCGAACGCCCTGGGAAAGCGAGAAGTGTAGATGAGTATCAAGCGTTTGGCACTTTGCCGCAGTCAGGGCCGTCTGTTTGTGCTGCTTCGTTTTGCCGGTCAGGATGTCGCCGCGCTTATTGAACGGGAGGGTTCTCAAGCGTTTGCCCATGCGACGACGAGCGGTTCTTGTGTGCCGTCGCTGGTGCTCCCGGTCGATCATGGCCGTGTGCTGGCGCTTTGCCCTTCCGTTTCCGATTACGAGCGCGAGCTCGCCGTCTTGGTGCTTCCCTTTTTGGACGGCTCTACGATTGACGTCGCATTTGCGTCCGATGGCCAAAAGCTTGGCTCCATTCGCCCCGATAGCCGCGTGGCCAAGCTGGAATCCAAGGTTAACTACAAAGCAAAGCCTGCGCTGTGCGCGCTTATCCGCGATGCGCAGCGTGGCGAATGCTGCGGTCGCTACGAGATCGATGCCATTCGCTATTTGCCGGCAGACGCCGGCGCGGTGTGGCGCTATGAGGTTACCTGGGCGGGAGACCCCCAGTGCACCCCTGAGTTCCAGATCTTCGATACACATATGAACGCCATCGATGTTACCGTGCATGTTTTTGAATCGCAGGTTGACGTGCCGCAGCAGAACGGATGCCGCGTCAATAAAACGTATCTGAGCGTAGAGATGCCTCAGGATATACGGGATTTTGTCGCGATTGCGGCTGATCCCACGGGCCTAATCCAGAGCGGGTTTTGCGCCATGGATGGTCGCCTGTACAACGGCATGGTCGACGACAGCTGGAACCGCATGAAGGACGCGCGTGCAGACGATGCAGCTTATCGACGTTGGTTTGAACAGCATCGCGCAAAGCCGGGCGATTTGGTGTGCCAGCGTGTCGCTTCGGCGGCCTTTGCCTATAGGCCGCTCGTGAGCATTGTGGTGCCGTGCTACAAGACTGATCGGGTCTACCTGCGCGAGCTGTTGGACTCGGTGCTAGCCCAGAGCTATGACAACTGGGAATTGCTGCTCATGGATGCCTCGCCCGAATGGGACGCGGTGGCCACTCTTGCGGCAGACGCCAACGACGAGCGCGTTCGCCGCATCGAGCTTTCCGGCAACGGCGGCATTGTGCTCAACACCAACGCAGGTATCGAGCAAGCGACAGGCGACTACATCGCGTTCTTGGACCACGATGACATCCTGGAACCGGACGCATTATTCCACTATGTTTCTGCGCTGAACAAGGCTGCCGAGGGAGAGCGTTCCCAGGTCCTGTTCTGCGACGAGGACATGTTCCAGAAAACGGGGGAGTGGGGCCAGCCGGTCTTTAAGACGCGACTCAACGTCGACCTGCTCTATAGCCATAACTGCGTGACGCATTTCCTGATGGTGGAGAAGGCGCTCATCGATTGCATTGGCATGTCGCCGGAAGACGTCGCGGGCGCCCAGGATTACGACCTGACGCTCCGCTGCCTTGCGGCGGGCGCGCGCTTTGAGCATATTGCGCACGTGTTGTATCACTGGCGCGTGCATCCCGGTTCAACCGCCGACGGTTCTGCCGATAGCAAGCCGTATGCTATTGAAGCTGGGCGCCTTGCGCTTCAGCGCCACTTTAACGCGCTGGGCATTTGCGGAACGGTCGAGGAGGCCGAGACGCCGTTTGTCTATCACATGCGTTATGCGCTGCCGGAGTCTGCGCCGCTGGTGAGCATTGTGATTCCTACTAAGGATCACGTTGAGACGCTCGATGCCTGCGTGATGTCGATCGCTCAGAAGGCAACGTATACCAATTACGAGATCGTCTTGGTGGAGAACAACAGCGAAGCCCCGGAGACGTTTGCGTATTACGAAACCCTGCCAGAGCGCGTGGCTGCAGCATCCGAAGGCAAGGGCATCGCGCGTGTTGTGTGCTGGCCGGGCGAGTTCAATTACTCTCAGATCATCAATTTTGGTGTGAAGCACGCCAAGGGCGACTACCTGCTGCTGCTCAACAACGATACCGAGGTCATAAGCCCGGACTTTATCGAAGAGATGATGGGCTATCTGCAGCGTCCCGATGCGGGCGTGGTGGGCGCCAAACTCTACTTTGCCGATCATCTGGTGCAGCATGCCGGCATTTTGGTTGGCGTGCGTGGGGCACTTGCCCATGCCAACCAGGACTTCTCGGCAAAGCGCGAGGGCTATCTTGCCCGCGCTGTGCGCCCGGGCAACTTTAGCGCCGTAACGGGTGCCTGCCAGATGGTGCGACGCGACGTATTTGAGCGCGTCGGCGGCTACAACGAGGAATTCGCCGTTGGCTTTAACGACGCAGACTTTTGCCTGCGCGTATGGGAGGCGGGCTACCACACCATCTATACGCCTTATGCCGAGCTGTATCACTACGAGTTCACCTCGCGCGGCAGGGAAGAGGCCAACGAGGAAAAGCTGCGCCGCTGGAAGCGCGAGCAAGCGCTGTTTATGCAGCGCTGGCCGGAGTTTTTCTTGACGGGTGATCCGTGGTTGGGGCCTAACTTATCTGCCGAGAGTGAGTATTTCTCGCTTTAGACAATGGTTTAACTGCTGTCGAGAACCGCTAAGACCACTAAGGGCTATGCCTATCTGGTGCAAATGGTCGGTTACTCCATTTGGCAGCGCGCCAACTTGCATCGTGCCAAAAGTGCCATTGTGAGCGAACACGATGTCACCGAAGGCATTGCGCTGGCAGAGGCTCGTTTTCACGATGTTGTTCACGAGCCCGCGATTTCTGGACTGGGACTTAACGATATCAAATACCTTTTGGCGATGTGCGAGGATAAACAACAGTCCAAATCAGCCGAGATTGCTAAGCGCATGGGTAAAAAGACCAATGAGATCAGCTCTATTAGGGCCAAATTGCTACAAAGAGAGGTTATTCAGGCACCACAGAGGGGCTACGTGCAGTTTGCCGTGCCGGACCTAGATATCTATCTGCGAGAGAATGCTGCGGAGATTCTCGAGCGGTTCTAAATCGAGGCATGAATAGCCGCCGGTTAACTGCCTTTGTCGACTTGGCTCGCGTCCCCCCCCCAATCTAGTAGACTTTAAACCGTTGCTAGATTAGGGGGATTTTCAATGAAACGCTCCATGAAACTGGTTTCTGCGAGGACCTCGTGCTGGTGGGGGACGTCAGCACCGGCAAGACGCACATGGCCTCGGCGCTGTGCATGCTGGCGTGCGAGCGGAGGATGGAGGCCCGCTTCTTCACCGCGTCATCGCTCGTCATGCGGCTGCGGCGCGCCCGCGACGAGGGGCGCCTTGACCGTGAGGCCGCGCTCATCGGCTGCGCTAGGCTGCTCGTCATCGACGAGCTCGGCTTCCTGCCGCTGGATCTCGACGGCGCGCGCGCTCTTCTAGGTGTTCGCCGACGCCTACGAGCGGCAGTCGGTGGTCATCACCACGAACCTGGAGTTCAGCCGGTGGGGCGCGGTGTTCGGCGACGACCAGATGGCGGCGGCCGTGCGCATCGCCAGGGCCACGGCCATGTGGGTCTTGCCCCTGCCGGTCTTGCCGAAGAACACGAGGTCCTCGCGGGGGCCGACGAAGCCCAGCGAAAGCATGTCGTCGCGGCCCCAGCCCTCGGAGAACCGCACGTGCGACCAGTCGAACCCCTCGGCCGACTTGTGCACGGGGAGCCTCGCCTGCCTGAGCAGCCGTGCCCTCTTGGTCGCGTCCCTGTGCGCGAGCTCGGCCTCGAGCATGGCCCTGCAGCCCGCCACCTGCGTCCTCTATCTTGTCCACGTCGATCATTCCCTCCTGCCTTTGCTCGTTGCCGATACGACGCACCGACAACGTTAAGGCATGCGGTCTGGTCGGCGTGGCCGTGCTCAAAACCGAAAAACTATCGTGCTCAATTCTGAAAATCGGATGTGATCAAACCCGCAATCACGACGTTAACAAACACAAATAGGCCGGCGCCAACGACAGGCTCGCCCCGTCGAGGCGGGCTGGGATATAATTTCCAAGAAGGAGGCCAAGGGAGGTTCGATGAAGAAGGGCATGAGCATCAATTCCCTCATGAAGCACATGAGGACGAATCACGGTATGGAGGATTTGCGGGGGAGCGACAGAAAGATACTGCTGAGAAACATGGGCTATTTCCATGGCTATAAAGGCTTCCGGTTTGTCCGAAAGCCCAAAAATGCGCTCCCCCTCCCTTCGTTCGATGCACTCATGGACATATACGGGTTCGATTCCGCCATCAAGGCTGCAATCTACCCGGAGATAATGTTCATCGAAACGGCGGTTAAAAACATAGTCTTGGCCAGAATACTTGAGAACATAGAGGACCCCGGGCTGGCGACCTTCTTAAAGCGCGGCCTCCGGACATGCAGGGATGTCAACGGAAGGGTCGTGAACGGGCAGATGGGGGAAAGCTCAAGCTCAAGAGCCAGCTTCAGAACATCGTGAGACGGAGTTACAAAAACGATCTCGTGAAGCATTATGTCGATCGCGACGATGACGCGCCCGTTTGGAGCATTTTCGAGGTGATGACCCTCGGCGATCTCACAAGCGTATGCAGAAGCCTTCCCGATGAAATCCTCGCCGATATCGCAAGCGACCTAGGTCTCTTACATGCGAACCCCGGCATCGTCATCAACATCGTCGAGACGATTCGTCCCTTAAGGAACGCGGTCGCCCATAACGGGGCGGTATTTGATTCGAGGTTCAGCCAATCGGTTAAGTATCCTAAGACCGACAGAAACCTGGCCGCGGTTGGCGAGCTTCTCGATGAGGATCTTTCTATCGGGTACAGGTTGAATTTCAATTCCATAATCGACTACATCGTTCTCCTGGCCTACCTATTGACCTTGCTAACGCATCAGAAGAAGCGTTCCAGAGATTTTCTTCGGAAATGCCTGCGGGAGCTCGAGAAGCTCGAGAGCGCTGTCGGGGTTGATACGTACATGATGATCGTCGGAAGCGGTGACCGGCAGAAATACGGATTTATTGAGGGGTTCATCGATGGCTACGGGCGCAAGCGGTGACGTTCCTTCCGTGTGCTAATATGTGCAGAGAGAAACGGCGAAACGCCGTGGGAGGGGCCGATCAGTCGACTCCTCCCT
>JAHYYL010000034.1:0-1243 GCA_019424965.1 Collinsella sp. | reverse complement strand
GGCCCGGCCGCCCGCGGAGCTACCGCGCACGGCCGGGCCTACCTATCTTCACCCTGCGACCGCGCCGCTGGAGGGCGTGTCTGCTCGACGCACGTTCGGCATTCTAATATCCGCGCGTGGCCTTCTCGGCTGCGCATTTCGTTGCTACGGCTGGGGGCCTCGCGGCGAAATCGGAGTCTTTATGCGGGCATGGCGGTCTCCCGCCGCCCAGAAAAGGGACTCGGATGGCCTCCCAACGGCCTCGAGCGCGGCGCGCGCCGGGGTCGGAACCCGTGTCCGGGGGCGGCGGCGCGCTACGCCGCCGCCATCCCGGCTATGGCCCACACCCAGCACGCCATCTCGCGCGCCGTGGCGCAGTTGGCCATGCACGGCCTCTTGCCGGCGGCGGCCATGGCCTCCCTGCGGTCGATCAGCCTGCGGTTGCACCTCGTCGCGTGGCGCCGCGTCGCGGGGCGACCTCTGACCTGTATCGTTTTGTCGGACACGCGGGCTGGAGGGATCGTGTGGCCGCGATGCCCTAGACTGCATTCAAGCCGATGGACGGAAGGATTGCCTCATGGTCGCCAATCAGAAGAAGTACACCGACGAGTTCAGGCGGGAGACAGCCGACTACGTCATCTCCACGGGGCGCCCCATAACCCAGGTCTGCGGGGAGCTCGGGCTCAACCCCAAGACGGTGAACGACTGGGTGCTCAAGCGCAAGCGCGAGTTGGGGGGCGAGCCCGACCCGAGGGCCGAGGAGCGCGAGCTTCGCGAGGCGAGGAAGCGCATACGCGAGCTCGAGGCGGAGAACGCGTTCCTAAAAAAAGCCGCGGCCTTCTTCGCCAAAGAGCAGGCACTCTAGCCAGGTACAGGCTCATGGAGGCGGAGAAGGGCAACTTCACGGTGGCGATGATGGCCAAGGTGCTGGGGGTGAGCCGGTCGGGCCACTGCAGCTGGGTTTCCAACGGCTGCCCCGTCGACGACTGGTCCGAGGCGCGCGACGCCGTGCGGCGCGTGTGGCTCGAGTCCGACAGGCGCTTCGGCGCGCGGTTCGTGAAGTGCTTCCTGCCCGACGGCCTGCGCGGCATCACGCTGTACCGTGTGCGCAAGTGCATGCGCGAGCTGGGGATCCGCGGCTGCACGCCGTACAAGTCGAAGAGGACGACGGTCCCCGACAGGGACGCCAAGCCAAGGCCCGACCTGATCTGAACTGCCTCCCATTTCTTGGACATGAGAAATGGGAGGCTTTCTTTATGCGCGT
>JAHYYL010000033.1 GCA_019424965.1 Collinsella sp. | reverse complement strand
CCGAGAGAAACGCCATCACACCGATAAAGCTCGGCGTCCACACGGATAGAGGCGCTTGGGTCTCGAAGAGCAGCGACGATACCAGGCTCAGCACGCCGTTGCCCACAAACATCCAAAACGTGATGACGTTGATGTCCATTTTGCGACCGTACTTGGCGGTCACCGCCATCTGGATGGCGAAGAAGACCGCACCCGCCAGCGTAATGGCGTCACCGATGTTGAACTCGACGCTATCGAGCGCCACCAGGCCAATGCCCGCCAAGCACAGCAGTGCTGCACCCAGGTTATAGCGGGTGAGTTTTTCGCCGCTCAGAAAATAGCTCGCGAACGGCACAAGGATGCAATACGTGCCCGTCAAAAAAGCATTCTTGCCTGCCGTAGTATGCGCCAGGCCGACCGTCTGCAACGCATAGGCCGCCCACATAAGCACGCCCATACTCAGGCCAACAATCAGATTGCGAGCGTTGAAATGTGCAGTGATGCGCTTGTGGAAGACGGCAAACATGACCAACGCTGCAGGCAGAAAGCGTACATAGAGCAGCTCGAACACCGGAATGGTGTCGAGGGCGTCCTTCATAGTGGTAAAGGAGTAGCCCCAGGTGACCGCCACCGAAAGTAGCAAAACCTTCCAGAACAGCGGAGAGCGTGCGCCGGCACCCCTGGGAATACCGCCCGCGCCCAAATCCTCACGGGCCACAGGGCTATCGGGCATGTTTTCGATTTCGTTGGCAGCGTATTGGGCCATGGAACATCCTCGCACTCAATCTGGGCGTGGTGTCCGCACGCGTATGGCTGCGTGCCGCCTCATGGTCAAATAAAAACGGGACGCACCGGACCCCCGGCACGCCCCGCTACTGTAGCAACAATCAAGCAGCCCACGCAATCCAGCCCACTAAAGTACCGACTTGAATAACCTCGATGTTTCGTCAACGTCACGCTGTTACACTAAATAAGCTTTGTCGACTCCAGCTTTTCGATGATCCAGTCGTTGGCTTTGATGACCGGACGGCGGAAGACGACGCCCAAGGCCAGCGACGGAATCAGATAGCTCGCCAGAATGCCCAGCTCAACCCAGTACTCCATATGGTAGGCGCCAGCCATGGCGGCATGCATGGCGTTGATGCCGTGAGTAAACGGCAGGAACGGATAGATCGCCTGGAACACGGGGCCGGTCATCTCGATGGGGAACGTGCCGCCCGAACCGCCGACCTGCATGACCAACAGCACGACTGCGAGCGCCTTGCCGATATCGCCAAACGAAACCGTAAGCGTGTAGACGATATTGGAGAACACGAGACTCGCGACCCAGCCCGCTAGCACAAACTGCAGCGGGTTGTCGCACTGAATGCCAAAGAACAGAATGTCGCCCGCGCACACGAGCGTTGCCTGCAGCAGAGCCAAACCGCCAAAGAACAGGTAACGACCCAGATAGATCTCGTGCAGGCGCACGGGGATGAGCTCGTTGATAAGCTCATCGTCAACCGAGACCTTCATCATGGCTGCCAGTACGATCGAGCCGACCCAAAGCGACAGAATCGTGTAGAACGGTGCCATGGCCGAACCGTAGTTGCGGATCGGATAGACCGGTTTGCGGTCGAGCGCGACGGGACCGGAAAGCGACACGGCCAGACCCTCAGGATCGTTGCCGATCATCGTCTTGATCGTAGCGAGGTCATCCGACATCAAGGCACCGTCGAGTTCGTCCTTAAACGCGCTGATCTTGTCCGAAGCCTCACCCAGCTGATCGGAAGCCTTGTTGACCAGCTTTGCAGCCTTGGAGAGGCCCTTTGCCAGCGAACCGGATGCGTCGGTCAGGCCGTCTACGGCGCTATCCAGATCACCCGAGATGCCATCCAGCGAGTCCAGGATGCCCGAAACCGTCTTCTTGAGCTCCTTGGCCTTAACCAAGAACGTGGAATCGTAGTCGGACTTGGCTCCCGAAATGCCCGCCTTGGCATCGGCGATGGCCTGGTCGACCTCGGCACGCGTGTTGTTGACCTCTGCCATGCTGTCAGAAAGGGACTTAGCGGTTGCCGTCAGGTCCTTGGCGTTGTTGCGATACTCCACCGCGATCCTGCTCAGCGATGTTGCCACAGACTTGAGACTCTCCTGGAGCTTTTCGTCACTGACCTGCTCGGCAAAGCCGCGGAGCTGGTCGGCCGTGGCGTCGATATCGTCGGCACGTGTATTGAGCGCCGCCGCGGCATCGTTGAGCTGTGACACTGTAAGGTCGACATGCTGATTCGCGGCATCGAATGCCTTCGCAAGCTCGGCGGACACGTTGTCAAACGAACCCGCACTTCCGTCAATCGCGGCGTTGATGGCGTCGTTGGCGGCCTTCAGCGCTTCTTTGGAATCGCTCATGCCGCTCTTGGCGTGCTCCATCAACTGCCTGGTCGACTCATCGACCGTGCCCGTCTGCTTGAGCATACCGCCCGCCGACGTCAGCGAATCGGACGTGGAACTCAAAATGCCCGCCAGCGACGTCGCGCTGGCCTGAACGTCCTGCAGGTCCTGGACCGAATCGCCCAGCGTCGAGGACAGGTTGGCGATAAAGTTGCTCACTTGGTCGGTGCTCATGTAGTCGAGCAGGCTGGACACGGTTTTAAGACCGATGGTCGTGATGGTCTTGGTAAAGGTCTCGTTGACCTGACTCTGGACGGCGCTCGAACCCTTTTCAGTCACGATCTGTGCGATGGCGTTGGCCTTCTGGTTCTCATAGAACTCGATATCGGCGTGCTTCACCTCGGTCGAGAAAAGCGTCATCATATCGGCGCTAAACGTTTTAGGGATAACGACGGCAGCGTAGTACGCGCCCGACTTAACGCCCTCAATCGCCTTATCGCGGTCGTTGAGGACGACCCAGTCGAAGTTCTCGTTGCCGCGCAGGGTGGCGGTTACGTTTTCGCCCACGTTGACCTCGACGGGAATCAGATCGCTCTCGTAACCCTCATCGGTGTTGACCACTGCAATCTTAAGGTTGCCGGTATTGCCGTAGGGATCCCAGCTTCCGGCGATGTTAAACCATGCATAGAGACATGGCACGATGATCAGGCCCATCACGACGACCATGCCGATCACGGAGCGAGACACGTTTTGGACATCGCGCTTAAACAGGTGCAGGATGTTTTTCATTTATGCCTCACCTCCTTTAGAGTGCTTGCCAAGCGGGGTGGTGTCCCCGTCGTTTCCGTTTACGTTGTCAGCGCCGTCGGCATCTTGAGCCTTACGATGCGCACCGATATGCGGCAGACGGCTCGTAGGCTGTTCGCCTCCCTTGGCGCCACGCTCGCTGGCGTTGAGACCAAACATGCGACGGGCGGCAGGGATCGCCGCCGTGTGCTCGCGCATCTCGCGGCGAAGGTCCTCGTCCGAAAGCGCCGAGATACGCATCTGGGTATTGAGGCTCGCACGGATGTATTCGATGTTGATGAGCCAGCCGCAGATGGCGATAACCGAAATGATCCAGATAACGAGCAGGATGATCTTGCCGTTATTGTCGATATCGAGCACCGTCGAAAGCACAAAGAGCAGAACCTGCACGCCTACCACGGCGGCAAAACCGCCCTTGATGTAGTACGGGTAGCGATGCTCAAACGCCACGGCATGATCGAGCAGCTCGCGACGGTACGAATCCGAATCGAGCATGACGCGCATGGCCGTGCGCAGCGAATAGCGCTGGCGCGGTAGGTCGTTGGACTCGCAGATCATTAGGCCCGTCGTGGAAAGCTGCTTATCAAAGAGCAGATTGAGGTTGAGCAGCAACGGGCGCAGCTGCAGACCGATAAAGAGCGCGATGGCAAGGAACACGCCCAGGACGCACAGGTTGAACAGGTAGTTGAACGAATACATGCCACCGACGGTCTCGCGCAGCAGGTTGATGCCATAGGTGAAGGGCAGCAGCGGATGCAGCCATTGGAAGAAGCCGGGCATCATCTCGATGGGATACATGCCCGACGAGCCGGGGATCTGCACAATGACGAGGATGACGCCAATGGCTTTACCGATATGCTTAAACGTGGTGGACAGCGCATAGATGATGTTGACGTAGGTGAACGAAATAGCGATGCCGCCCAGTACAAAGAGCAGCGGATTGACGCACTGAACGCCAATGACCAGGTCGCCCACCGTAACGATAATGGCCTGGAACGCGCCCAGGATCACCAGCAGCAGCCAGCGGCCAAAGTAGCCCTGACGCGCCGTAAAGCTACCGATGCCCTCGCGGTCGACCTCGAGTTTATAGATAGCGATGAGCACATAGCCGCCTACCCACAGCGCCAGATTGGTGTAGAAGGGCGCGATGCCCGAGCCAAAGCTCTTGACCGGATAGATTGACTTGGACGTCAGCTCAACCGGAGATGCCATGAAATCTGCCACCTCATTGACGTCGACGTCCATGAGGTCGGCTAACTCGCCCATAGACTCAGAGGTCTGCAGCGCCGCAATGTCATTGGCGGCGGTCGCGAGCTTGTCCTGAACCTTGGCAAGGGAGGCGTCGGTTTGGGACAGCGTGGTCTTTGCCTGCTTGAGCGTGGCGTCGAGCTGCGCCAGCGTGCCGCGCGCGCTCGCTATCGTGGGGGTCATACCCGACACAATGCCGGTCAAATCGCCCGAAACGGCGGCAAAGGAGTCAAGCGCGCTCGAAGCCTTCGGAAGTGCGTTCTGACCCAGATCGGTCTGAGCCTGACCGAGGCTAGCCGTACCGGTCTGAATTGCCGCGTTGAGTGCGTTGCTCGCGTTCGAGATTGCCGTAGCGTCGTTTGCCATGGCGCTCGACTGTGCAGAAAGGCCATCCTTGATGCTCTGCAGCTTCTGGTTTTGCTCGCGAAGCGAATCGATGGTCGATACAATGCGCGCGTCAATTTCCTCGGAACCTGTCGACGTGTCATTAACGAGAATCTCCAAGTGCCCGATAACGGCCTTATTGTGATCGATCGTCGCCTGGAGAGACTCGAGCGAGTTGTCGATGCGGGTGGTCGTAGATGTGACCGTACCCGTTAGCTTGCCAATCGCAGCGTTCGCGGAGGCTGACGTCTTGGTGAGTGCAAGGCTACCTTCCGAGAGTGCCTTGGAGAGCGAGGTGATAGAGTTGCCCGCCGTGGCGCGAGCCTCGCCCAGCAGGTCGTTGCCCTGGGAGATTGCCTGCGTCAGCGACGGTGCCTGACCTTGCAAGCCGGCAAGCGCCGCATCAGCCGAGGCGATAGCGCCACTCGTCTTATCGATGGCGGCATTCATATCGCCAATCGAATCGCGCACCTCACCCAAGGTGTCGGATGCCTCGGACACCGAACTTGTCAGCGAGTCCTGAGTCTGGGTTGCCTTGTCCTTTAAATCGATGCCGGCATCCTTGGCGATGCCCGCTACGGTCTCGCCCACCGTGGAGACAAACTCCGAGTTGATCTGCTCCTCGATGGTGTTGGCACCGGTATCGGTGACCTTGGGCGCAATGGCGCTCTTTTTCTCGTTGACGTAATAGGTGAGCTTCGGCTGATGGTAGTTGCCGTCGAGCATCGAGACCAGATTGTCGGAGAAGTTCTTGGGGATTACGATCGCCGCGTAGTATTCCCCGCTCTCGACGCCTTCTTTGGCATCGGCGGCCGAATCGACGAAGGTCCAGCCCAGCTGATCGTTTTCCTTGAGCTGATCGACCACCTTATCGCCCGCATTAAGCTCGCCCACTAGGTCGTTCTGGGTGCCCTGATCGTTGTTGGCGATAGCGATTTTAATGCCCTGGGTGTTTCCATACGGATCCCAGTTGGCCACGATGTTGTACCAGGCATACAGCGAGGGGATAACGCACACGCCCAGGGTAACCACCAAGGCGACGGGGTTCACAAGCAGTCGCTTAATGTCGCGCTTGAATATCGCAAAGGAGACCTTTGCATCGGATAGTTTGCTGCCGAGACTCACGCTTGGACCATCCATCCTGTCGTTGAATCAAATCGTACTATCAAAAACCATTGTACGTAGGCGCTTTAGCGTCTCGAAGCACAATGGTATTGAGTTTTGCGGGTAGCAATATACTACGAAGATGAGTTAACGTACAGTTGTACAGTATCTTTAATTTCAGCAGGTCACAAAACCACAACCCCGACAAATAATTGATCCCTTGGGGACGGAGGAAAACGGATCACCGGATCAGACCGACCCCCTTGGTGATCCGTTTTCCTCCGTCCCCAAGGGATCATTCAAAAAGAAACGAGAGTGGAAAATCTCCCACTTCAAGCCCACATTCGAGCCAAAAGTGGGAGATTATCCACTCTCGTTCTAATCCAGCTACGGTGCCGTATCCCCGAACTACATCAAGTTGCAGACAGCTGCTGCGAAGGCAACGGGGTCCTCGGGGAGGATGCCCTCGACCAGCAGGGCCTGATCGTAGAGCAAGCCGGAATACTGCTTGATCTTATCGGCGTCGCCTGCCTTCTGGGCAGCGACAAGCTTGTCAAAGACCGGGTGCTTGGCGTTGAGCTCGAGCACGCGCTGGCTCTTGGGCATGCCGTCGGGCGTGCCCTCGGGCCCCTTCTGGAGCACCTTCTCCATCTCGAGCGAAAGCGGACCCTCGGTGGTGATGCAGGCGGGAGCGTCAGTCAGACGCGCAGAGACGGCGACCTTCTCGACCTTGTCGCCGAGCGCCTCCTTCATGGCGTTAAAGAGATCCTCGTTCTCCTTGGTGGCGTCCTCGGCCTCCTTCTTCTCGTCATCGGTCGCCATGTCAAGATCGCCGGTCGCGACGTTCTTAAGCTCCAGGTGACGATCCTCGACCTCGGGCTCGGCACCATCGGCAACTGCCTTCTCGGCAGCCTCGCGAGCAGCGTCATCCTCGTAGACCTTGGGCATATCGGCAGCCACGTACTCACGCATGGCCTGGAAGGTGAACTCATCCACGTCCTGCGTCAGCAGCAATACATCGTAGCCGCGGTCGAGCACGCCCTTCACTACGGGCATCTTGGCCAGACGCTCGCGCGAATCGCCGGCGGCATAGTAGATTGCCTTCTGGCCCTCGGGCATGCCCTTGGCATACTCGGCAAGGGTGATCATCTTCTGCTCCTTGGCAGACCAGAACAGCAACAGGTCGGCGAGCTCGTCGGCCTTCATGCCGTAGCTCGAGTAGATGCCGTACTTCAGACCGCGACCAAAGTTCTCAAAGAACTTCTCGTATGCCTCGCGGTCGTTATCGCGCATGTCCTCAAGATCGGCAGCGATCTTCTTCTCGACACGCTTGGCAATGGCCTTGAGCTGACGGTTCTGTTGCAGCGTCTCACGCGAAATATTGAGCGTCACGTCGGCAGAGTCCACGACACCGCGCACAAAGTTGTAGTAGTCGGGCAGCAGGTCGTCGCACTTCTCCATAATCAGCACGTTGGAACTGTAGAGCGCCAGGCCCTTCTCGTAGTCCTTGCTGTACAGATCGAACGGGGCGCGACCCGGCACAAACAGCAGCGCATCGTACTCAAGCGTACCCTCGGCATGGAAGCTGATAGTGCGCGCGGGATCGTCAAAGTCGTGGAACGTGGACTTGTAGAACTCGTTGTAATCCTTCTGCTCAACGTCGGAGCTGCGCTTTTTCCAAATCGGCGTCATGGAGTTGATGGTCTCGAGCTCCTGGTAGTCCTCGTACTCGGGCTTGTAGTCGTCGCCGGCGTCCTCGGGCTTGGGTTTCTGGCGGCTCTTGCTCACCATCATCTGAATCGGGTAGCGCACATAGTTGCTGTACTGCTGAATCAGGCTCTTGAGGCCCCACTCGGTCAGGAAGCGATCGTAGGTCTCGGCCTCGCCGTCGGCGTCGAGCTTCTCGTTCTCGCGCAGCGTCAGGATGACATCGGTACCGTGCTCGGCGCGCTCGCCATCCTCGATGGTGTAACCCTCAAGACCATCGGATTCCCACACATGGGCGACATCCTCGCCATAGGCGCGGCTGACGACCTTCACATGGCTGGCGACCATAAAGGCCGAGTAGAAGCCCACGCCAAACTGGCCGATAATATCGACATCGGAGCCCTGCTGCTCGGCGTTCTCGGTCTTAAACTCCTCGGAGCCGGAATGGGCGATGGTGCCCAGATTGCGCTCGAGCTCCTCGGCGGTCATGCCAATGCCGTTATCCGAGATGGTAATGGTGCGGGCATCTTTATCAAAGGAAACACGAATAGCCAGGTCGCCCTGGTCGAGCTTAACGCTCGGATCCTGCAGGCTCTTAAAGTTGAGTTTGTCGACGGCGTCGCTCGCGTTGGAGATAAGCTCGCGCAGGAAGATTTCCTTATTGGTGTAGATGGAGTTGATCATGAGGTCGAGCAGTTTTTTGCTCTCGGTCTTAAATTGACGCATGTGCAGTCCTTTCGCGCTACCCCTGCCCGCAAAAACGGCCCGGTTGCCCGAGCCGCATCGCAGACCTGCTATGTTCAGACTTAGATTTTATAACCCATTAGCGCGCATATATACACACGGTATCGAAAAACTGCATGTCCAAACGCTCCGATGCGCCAATTGCCAAGGAGTATCCCCAACTACCGGCAGAAAAGGAACGTCCCTATCTGCCATCTACGCGCTTAGCCATCCAGGCATGGGGCTGGCCTTCATCCTCATAGTCCACCGGGGCAATTTGCGTGTAGCCCGCCTTTGCATAGAGCGGCAGCACGTATTCCTGCGCATGCAGCTTAATAAGCTTAGCGCCGGCATCGCGTGCACACGCACCGCTGGCCTCAACGATCGCACTCGCCAGTCCACGACGACGCATAGCCGGCAGCACGGCCACGCGCCCCATAATGTAGGCCTCCCCCGCCGCGACACCTTCGTCCAAGTCGCACGCCGGCGACACCGGAGCCTCTGCGTCAGCCGCGCGCTCAAGCTCTTCGGGAAACACGCGCGAGCAACCGGCAAGCTCGCCGTCTACATAGAGCGTCACATGAATGCAGTTCGGATCCTCGTCGATAGCGTCGAACTCATTCTCGTAGCCCTGCTCGTCCATAAAAACGACGCGGCGCACCAACGCCGCGTCATCAAAGCATCCCGTCTTAAGTTGGATATCCATGGCTGCCCTTTCATTCAATGCGAACGTTAGGGACAGATTTTAGCGAAAATGAGCTCCGCGCACGCTAAACTTCGCGCGAGCCTTCGCCAGGCAGTCGTAATGACCCACGTTATGGGCATCGCTCGCGATGAAGCTGTACAGGTTCTGATCGAACAGGCGCTGTGCCGGCTTTTTCTCGCGACCAAAGCGACCGCCGGCAATAAAGTCCGCCGAAGCCTGCAGCTTGCAGCCCATATCGACCAGGCGCTCCGCCACACTTACATCCTTTTGAACCGCACGATAGCGCTCAGGATGAGCGATGATCACCTGGTAGCCACGGCACTGCAAATCGTAAATCGTATTCTCGTACTCTCTAAACGCATACGCATCGGCATGCGTCGAAAGCTCGAGCAGAAACTCGTTGGTCCCATCGAAATGCAAGTGCTCCGCGGCATCGATACCAAGCTCAACGAGCTTTCGATGGTTGACCTCGAAGCCCATCTGGAGCGGAAAACCGTCAGCGTTATCGCGCAGCAGCTCAAAGGCATCCCACATCTTGTCGTAATCAAAATAGGGATCACGGCAGTGAGGAGTGCAAACGATTCTGGTTACACCGGCCCGCTTGGCAGCCTCGAGCATCGCCAAGCTCTCATCGAGATCGGCGGCGCCGTCGTCTACACCCGGCAAGATATGGCAATGAATGTCACGCATAGGTCGGCCCTAATCAACTAAACGTTTGCTCGGTTGGTGAAGATGCCCTTTTTGGAAGTGCCCTGATTGTCGGAGCCCTTCTTAACCTTCTTACCGTCCTTGGTGTAGTAAGAATAGTAGTACTCGCTGGTCTCGGTCTCACAGTAATTCATGACGGTACCGATGAGCTTGACCTTCTCGGACTTCTTAAGCTGGGCGATAGCGTTGAGCGCCTCTTCGCGCTTGGTAAAGTTCTCGCGCACCACGAACAGCGCGCCGTCGGTCAGGCTGGCAATCTCGGCAGCATCGATGAAGGTGCCAACCGGGGGAGCATCGAAGATGACGTACTGGAACTTAGCAGACAGTGCCTTGACCAACTTGGAAAAGCGATGGGAGACGATGATGTCGGCAGGATTGGGAATATGCGGCTCGGCATCGAGGAAGTAGAAGTTCTTCTGACCCGTCTCGACAATTGCCTGGTCAATGGAGATCTGCTCGGAAAGGACCGCATAGAGTCCACCGCGGGAGCGGACGCCGAGCATATCGGCAAGGGACCTGCAGCGCATATCGCACTCGACCAGGAGCACGGACTTGCCGCTCGTGGCGATTGCCTGAGCAAGGTTAATGGAAACCGTAGACTTGCCCTCGTTGGGAATCGAGGAGGTAACGGTGATGGTGCGAATGGGGTCGTCCACGCTCGCAAAGCGGATGTTGGCCAGAAGGGTCTTAGCGGCATTCTGTACAACGAGCTTATCGGTGTTCTTTGCCTTAGCCATGCCTATTTACCACCTTTCATAGCCGGAATTCGGCCAACAACGGGAATGCCCAGGAGCTCTTCTGCCTCTTCGGCACCGCGGATGCGGGTATTGAGCATGTCTGCCAAAACGACATAGGCAACTGCGATAAAGATGCCCGCGAGGAACGCGACAGCAACGTACAGCATACGCTTGGGGCCGCTGGGGGCTTCGGGGGTCTTAGCCTCGTCGATAACGTTGATGCTCTGGGCAGCGCCGACGTTCTGAGCGACCGTACTCACCGAGCTGGCAATGGCCTTTGCGACCTCAGCCGTCTCCTTGGCATCGGTACCGGTAACCGAAAGCGTAATGACACGCGTGGTGGTCTCGGAGGAAACAGACACCTTGTAGTCATCCAGATCGGTGAGGCCCAGTTCTTTGGCGGCGCCGCTCTTAACGCTATCGCTATCAAGCAGCGTGGCGATATCGTTGGAAAGCATCTGGCTCGCCGAGAGATCGTTGTAGCTCATCTGACCGCTATCGTCGGTCTTGGCGAGAATGTACATGCTCGTCGTCGCGGTATAGGTGTTGTCCATCGCAACGAAGGACACGATGCCCATGGCGATCGCGCAGACCACCGGAAGGGTGATGACCAGCTTGAGGTGCTTTTTGAGCAGCTGGAACAGTTCGAGAAGGGTCATGCAGCTTGCCTTTCATTTCCCCAGTTCGGATTGACAAAACTGTCCGTATGTTATCGCATCTTTTTACCGAGACCAAACTCTATACATAAGAAACAGGCTCTCCTGTAAAAATGACGGAAGCAATCGTAAAATTGCACAACAACGCCGCACCCGAAAGTCCGATGCGGCGCCTGCATCAATATCTATGTTGTATCGCTATGCGAATGGCTCGTCCTGCTGTATGGGAAACGCCACCGCAATGGTGGTTCCCACGCCCAACTCGCTCGATAGATCGAGCGTGGCGTGATGATACAGGGCCGCATGCTTGACAATGGCAAGCCCCAAGCCGGTTCCGCCGCGTGCCTTGGATCTACTCTTATCCACGCGATAGAACCGCTCAAATACCTTGCCCTGTTCTTCAGGCGCGATACCGATTCCCGTGTCGGCGACCGCGAGGAACGGATGGCCTTCGTCGTTGGTGCCGCACTGCAGCGTAACCGTACCGCCGGGTCGATTGTAGCGGATGGCGTTGCTTGCCAGATTGTAGATGAGCTCGTCAATCAAGCGCGACACGCCTTCGATGACCACAGGCTTGGTCTCATGACTTATTGTCACATTCGCCTGACGGGCGACCTGTTCAAGACGCTGCTCAACCGTGTAGATGGCACGCGAGAGCTCAATAGGCTCCGTGGACCCAATGGGCACCGCCTCGCCCTCAGTCGCACGCTCGGCCTCGTCCAAGTTAGACAGCGTAAGGATATCGTTGACAAGCGCTGCCAAGCGGCCCGCCTCACGATAGATACGACCGCCAAAGTTGCGCAGGTCATCCTCGCCCTCAACCATGCCGTTTGCGATGAGCTCGGCATAGCCCGAAATCGCCGTAAGCGGCGTCTTGAGCTCATGAGTGATATTCGCCGTGAACTCGCGGCGCATACGGTCGTTGTCCGCTAGCACCGCCATTTGGCGCTTGAGTTCCTGGCGCTGCGACTCGATACGCTCAAGCATGGGGACCATCTCGGCATAGGCGTGCTCATAGCTACGGCGCGGGTGGTCCAAATCCACCTCTTGCAACGGCGCGATGATGGCACGGGACTCGCGGCGCGCCATGAAAAACGAGAGTACCGCACCCGCTGCTGCGATAAGCAGCATCGGCGCCACCATCGACAGCAAAATCGCCGCAACGCCAGGCTGGGCCTGCGCCAAGCGGACAACCTGGCCGTTATCAAGGGCGACGGCGCGATACAGCATAATCTCGTCGAGCGTAGAGCTTGCGCGCTCCGCGGAACCCGAACCACTCTCAAAGGCCTCGATGACCTCGGGGCGATCGCCATGGTTGGGCAGTGTGGAAGGCGACGCCTCGTTGTCGTAGGCAACCGATCCATCCTTGTTAATCAGCGTGATGCGTAAGTCCTCGCGATCGAGGCTACGCAAGAACGGGATGGGCTCCTGCTGCTCGTCGAGGGCGGCAGCAATGAGCTCGGTTTCCTGCGCCAGATTGGCACTCGTGGCATCCGCCAAGGTGTTTTGCACAAAGAACGCACCCAGCACCGTAAACGCCACGATAACCGCCATGGCGCAAACAAAGATCGTCACAAAAACGCGGTGCGACAACGTTTGTTTTCCCTGGGGGGCGAAGACCACGGGTTACTCCTCCGATGCGGTGGACGCGGTGTCGTCACCTTCGGCACCATCACCGGCAGAAGGCTCAGCCAAGCGGTAGCCCACGCCGCGCACGGTCTCGATGGCGCTGGCATGCTCGCCCAGTTTTTGGCGAAGCGTCTGTACGTGCACGTCAACGGTGCGCGAACCGCCGTCGAAGTCCCAGCCCCACACGCTCTGCAGCAACGACTCGCGGGTAAAGACCACGCCGGGCTTGCGCATGAGATACTCAAGCAGGTCGAACTCGCGCAGGGTGAGCTTAAGCGGCTCGCCGGCAACGGTCACCTCGCGATGGCTGGGTAAGAGCACGATGTCGCCCACACTGAGCACATCGCTCGCCTGCTTGACCATGCCGCCGCGACGCAGCAGTGCGCGGCAACGGCTCGCAAGCTCCATGAGCGAAAACGGCTTAGTCAGGTAATCGTCGGCACCGCCATCGAGCGCCATCACCTTGTCGAGCTCGGTGTCCTTGGCGGTAAGCATCATGATGGGCACCGTCGCCGTCAGGCGGTCGGCACGCAGGCGACGCATAATTGCCAGGCCATCGGTATCGGGCAGCATGATGTCGAGCAGGACAGCATCGGGCACCCGTCGCGCCACAGCAGCCTTAAACTCGCCATCGCACGAAAAGCCCTCGGCCTCGATCCCCTGCTTGCGCAGCGCATAGACCGTCAAATCCCTGATGTTGTCATCGTCCTCGACGTAATAGATCATGTTGAACCCCTTTGCGGCCGGCATGACCGCATCTTAACCCTAAAGGTACCTTTACGAGATGGTATCAGCCAAAACGTCCCGTCAAATAATCCGCTGTGCGCGGGTCGGTCGGATTTTTGAAGAGCTGAGCGGCGGGTGCGTGCTCCACTAACTCACCCAGCAAGAAAAACGCGACCGAGTCCGAAATACGCGCAGCCTGCTGCATGTTGTGCGTCACGACCACCAGCGTGCAGGTCTCCTTGAGCTCGCAGGCAAGCTGCTCCACCACGAGCGTCGACACGGGATCGAGGGCGCTCGTGGGCTCATCCATCAGCAGGATGTCGGGTTGCACGGCAAGCGCGCGGGCGATGCACAGGCGCTGCTGCTGCCCGCCCGAAAGGCCCAGCCCCGACTCCTTGAGCTTGTCCTTGACCTCATCCCACAGAGCGGCTCGACAAAGGGAATCCTCGACCAGCTCATCCAGCACGGCGCGATCGCGCACGCCCATGCCACGGGGGCCGTACGCGACGTTGTCGTAAATACTCATGGGAAACGGGTTAGGGCGCTGGAACACCATGCCCACGCGCTGGCGAAGGCGGCAGATGTCGTAATCGCCTAGGATATCTTGACCATCGATCGCAATCTTGCCCTCGATTCGGCAGTCCTTGATGCCGTCGTTCATGCGGTTAAAGCAGCGCAGCAACGTGGACTTTCCGCAGCCCGAAGGCCCGATGAACGAGGTGATCTGCTTGTCGCGGATCTTGATATTCACGTCCTTGAGCGCATGATGGTCGCCATAGAACAGGTCGAGGCCCTCGACATCGATGCGCGTCGGCGAGGCGGCAAGATCCTCTGCCGTGGGGCGCGTCGCGTCTCCGACTTCGCGCTCGTGCGCAGCCTCGGCTCGCGCCTCCATTAGCTCCTCGAGCTCCGTGGGCTCCATAGCCACACCAGCCGTCATACCGCATACCTCCACGTCGATATCAATTCAGCAGTATCGATAGTAGAAACCGCGGCTCATACGCACGTGAGCGCATTGTCAGGTGTTTGTAAGGGCGCCTACGCTACGCGGCGGGCAGCTCGATGGTAAAAACGGTGTGCTCGGGCGTCGATTCGCACGCGATGGTGCCGCCATGCGCGCATACAATCTCCTTGGCGATGGCGAGACCCAGCCCAGCGCCGCCGCGATTGGTCGCACGCGCCGCATCCAGGCGATAGAACTTCTCAAAGATCACCTTGAGCTTTGGCTCAGGGATCGGATCGCCCTGGTTTATAAATCGTACGCGCACGCCGCCGTTACCCAAACGTCTGGCCTCAATCGTGATCATCGAGCCTTCATAGCTATAGGCAACGGCGTTTTTCATGATGTTGTTGAATACGCGAGCCATCTTGTCGCCGTCCACGAGCACCGTCAGATCCTCGCAGATATCAACCTGGGCTTCTTTATGCTGCTCATTGAGAATGGGGTAGAACTCGTCAGCCACCTGTGCCAGCAAGAGCCCCAAATCGACGTAGCTGCGAGTGAGCACGATATCGTGGAAATCAAAACGCGTGATGTCAAAGAACTCCTCGATGAGCGCGTCGAGCCGGTGGGCCTTGTCGAGTGCCACGCCCGTAAAGCGTGCGCGCTGCTCAAGCGGCAGATCGGGAGCCTCCTGCAAGAGCGAAAGGTAGCCCACCACGCTGGCGAGCGGCGTGCGCAGGTCGTGCGCCAGGTACGTCACCAGGTCATCTTTGCGATGCGATTCGTCACGCAGGGCTTGTTGAACCCTACGCTCGCAATCGCGCGCTCGGTTGAGCGCGCCCTCGACCTCGAGGAAGTCGCCGTCAAGGTTGTCCCATGTGTCGGGGTTATCGATCAGACGATCCTGAATGCGGGTGGCAATCACGCGGTCGGCGTGCAGCTCGCCCTGCTCGTAACCCTGGTAGTACAGGGCGCGTCCGCAGAAGAACAGGACGCACACGGCAAGCGCCAGCACAAATCCAAGCATGTTGAACACAAAGCCGGCGTCAAAGAATACGGGCTCGCCAATACCGCCAAGCGCCATGGACCCGATCGCCAACGTAATTGTCCACGCGGCGCCGCCGATCACCACACAGCGGCGAACGATTTCGAATCGATCAATCAGCAAAAAGCCAATGAGTAGAACTGCCAGGATACCAACGATATTGTCAATGCCGATGAGCAGCAGACTCAGCAAAAAGAGCAGCACCGTCGCTAACGCACGGTTGTCAACGACCGCCCTTACGTATTCAAAGAGTCGATCGGGTACCTCGAATGCCCGCCTATCGTCTTTTGTCATATCTACTCCCCCACCATCAAAGGCGTTATTCGATTATGTAGCCGACGCCCCAGACGTTTTTGATAAAGCGCGGCTTCTGGGCATCGTCGCCGATCTTTTCGCGCAGATGGCGAATGTGCACCATAACCGTATTGTTGGAGCCGGGCATAAAGTCCTCGTTCCACACCGCGCGGAACAGGTCCTCCACGGGCACCACGCTACCACGATGCTCGACCAGATACAGCAAGATGGAATACTCGATGGGCGTAAGGCGCACCGGCGCACCGTCCACCGTCACAGAGCGGGCGTCGCGGTTGATCTCGAGGCCGTCAAGCTGGATGATCGGCGACTCGGCCGCCTGTGCGCGGCTGCCGTAGCTGGTATAACGACGAAGCTGAGCATGAACGCGTGCAATGAGCTCCAGCGGACGGAATGGCTTGACCACATAATCGTCTGCGCCAAGCGAGAGCCCCTCGATCTTGTCTTGCTGGGCATCGCGCGCCGTCAGCATGATCACGGGATAGGTATGGCTGGAACGGATCGTACGCAACAGCTCAAAGCCGTCGATATCAGGCAGCATGACATCCAGCAGCGCCAGATCGAACTCCTGCTCCAGAATCGCCTTGGCCGCATCGGCCCCGCTGTAGGCAATCTGGACATCAAAGCCCTCTTTTGTAAGGTAGATACCAACCAGGTCGGCGATGGCTTTCTCGTCATCAACTACCAAAATGCGCTCGTTCATGCGTGCTCCTCTCGCGCTCCATTATGCCCGAGGCGGCGCGTGCCACACACAACAAGCGCGGGCGATTAAGTCGACCTTAAGCACCAATGTGTCCGTTCGGGCGCGGATGTGGGCCACGCACGCACGCGATGATCGCCGATGCCGGCAAACGATATACTCTAGTTCCAGAAGAGACCATCCCGTCGAAAGCGAAATCTGTGAAGTCCCTCACCTCTTTTGCAAAGCGCTCAGCCCAGCTTGCCGCCGGCTTTGTCTGCGCTATCGCCCTTACCGCTGGCGTGCCCACCGTCGCCGGCGCCCAAGTGCTCACGACCGACAATGTCTGCGGCAAAACCGCCGATGCGCGCGGCATCACGGCCGAAAACCTGCCCGATATCGATGCGACCAATGCCCTCGTCATGGGCAAAGACGGCACCGTCTACTATGGGCGCGGCGCCGATGAGCAGGTCAAGATTGCCTCGATCACCAAGGTCATGACCGCAATCCTAACCGTCGAGAATTGCAAGATGGACGAGAAGGTCACGGTGAGCAACGCCGCAGCCACCGTGGGTAATTCGACCGCCGGCTTGCTCGAAGGCGACGAGCTTACCGTGGAGCAGGCGCTGCGCGGCCTGATGATTCCCTCGGGCAACGACGCCGCCATCGTGCTCGCCGAATATGTGGGCAAGAAGATCGACCCTAAGACCAAAGACGCCGAGGCCACATTTGTGAAGGCCATGAACGAGCGCGCTAAGAAGCTCGGCTGCACCGGTACGCTTTTTGAAAACCCGCATGGTCTGGACTTTGATGAGTGGGCTGGCGATATGCACTCAACCGCACACGACGTAGCGCTGATGATGCAGGAGGCCATGAAAAACGACACGATCCGCGAGGTCGTAGCGAGCGAGGATTCCTGGATCGAGGTCACGGGCGCCGACGGCACCGACCATTCGCATTCCATGGACACGCATAACTATTTGCTGGGCCAAGATGGCAACATCGGTGGCAAGACCGGCACTACCGACGATGCAGGCTATTGCTTTACGGGTGCCTACAACCGCGATGGCGACGAGATCTACACCGTCGTTTTGAACTCCACCACCACCGACCAGCGCTTTACCGATACCGCAACCCTTGCCAATTGGTACTACGGTCACAAGGTGACGGTCGCGATCGCCAACACGCAGGAAAAGACCGCCAACGGCAACCCGCTTATGGCGCGCATTGGTCAAACCGACTGGACTGATAAGACGATCGACGCCACACTCGCCGATCCTACGGCGCAAGCGACCGTGTTTTCCCTTGCCGGCGAGGTGACCGAAAAGGTTAGCTACGACGATCTTTCGGGCACGGTGCATGTGGGCGACAAGGTGGGCAGCATTACGCTCAAGCAGGACGGCACCAAGATCGCCGTCATGGATTTGGTTGCCGACGAGGAAGGCTCGGGGCCGAATCCCATTGAGTGGCTACTCGTGAAGCTCGACCGCCTGGGCCGCCGCATCGACAACCGCCCGCTCACAGCCGAGAGCGAAACCGTAGCCAAGGCTCCTGAGGTGTAGAGCGCAGAATAATCAGCCCACTGAAAGGAGGCGTCCGAAAGGATGCCTCCTTTTTTGAGGGTTCGAATCCCCAGCCTCCTTTCTCCGCACAAAGAAGGGCCCCAAATGGGACCCTTCTTTCAATTCATACTGGCGGAGAGCTGGGGATGTCCGGGCATGCTGCGCATGCCCTCCGGCTTCAAAGCCTGGCGGCTTTTCGCCCACGGGCTACAAACGCTTTCGCGTTTGCTTAACGCCCGTGCCCTCTCGGGTTCGAATCCCCAGCTAACGTGGTTCAACTAAAAAAGGGCCCCTTTCGGAACCCTTCTTTAAAGTCTTACTGGCGGAGAGCTGGGGATTCGAACCCCAGATGCCCTTTTGGGGCATACTCGCTTAGCAGGCGAGCACCTTCGGCCTCTCGGTCAGCTCTCCGTAACAGCCGTTCTATAGTAACCAAACAGTCGAAGATGGGCAAGGGGGAATTTGGAGCGATTCCATTTTTACCTTTCCCGCACCGCCTCCAACAAATAGTCGCGCATATACGGAATTGCAAACGAAACACAGCCATAGCCCGCAGGCTCAATCAACCCCGCATCGATGAGACGTTTACGATATGACCCAACTTTATTCGCCGGTAACCCCATCTTTTTGGCGATATCGCCGTTGGCAATCTCGCCGCCCTCGCATTGAGCCATTGCCGCGAGATACTGAAGCTGCCGCTCCGAGACCCTGCGCAGCGCCGGGGCAATCACCATAGCATTAAAACTATCAAGAGCCGCCTGGATACCCTTACGAGCTGCCTCTTCGCTCACACTCTCCGCTCCGCTGCGCGCAGCAACCTGCCAAGCGTAGTATCCGACCAACTGGACCATAAAGGGATAGCCCGCCGAAGCCTTTGTTAATAGCTCAGCAGCACCTTCGTCGAGCTCCTTGCCCGCTCGTCTCATCGTATCCTCAAACGATCCGCCGACTTCAAAATCGGAAAGCCGGGTGAGTTCGATATGTTTTGCCCGCTGAAGGAACGTAAGGGTATCATCTACCACTACGCCATCCACCGACGTTGGCAGGCCAGCGAATGCGAAAGCGATATTCGCCCCTTGGCGAATCAAAAGCTGCATCTCATTGCCCAGCTCGCGCATTTCTTCAGTTGAGGCATCCTGAATCTCGTCGAGCGTAATGAACAGGCCACCGCGTTTCGCGGCGTCGTACATCGCCTCGCCCAAATGAGAGGCCGACTTTGACACCTCCACGGAGCCGAGGCTGACTCCTAAAATCGATGGGGAAATCGACATTGACTCAAGACGAACATTTCGCTGCAGAGCCTCGAGGATCCTATTGCAAAAACCGGCATTTGAGGCCACGTCAACGACCTCGAATCCCTTTTTTCGCGCAAGATCGCCCAATGCGTTGAGAAGCACCGTTTTGCCCGTGCCTCGGACACCCGAGATGCGCATAAGTCGATCGGGGGCACCAGGACCATTCTCTAGTGCCTCGGCAAAGTCATCCAAAACAGCATCGCGCCCGATAAGCTCAGGCGGATTCATGCCCGCCGTTGGCTTAAAGGGATTAATTGCTTTCGACATTCAATCCTCCTCTGTTAGTTTTAGCAACTTTAGCAAAGTTTAGCAACTTTAGCAGAGTTTAACAGGTTTAGCAGACTGAGCTGCTTTTAGCCTCACCAGTCTTGTTGGACCTAGTCAGCTACGCCAATATAAATAGCTTCATTCAATTTGTCGGCCATCCGCTCGGCATAGTAATTCGTATCTTAATTCGTTATGACTTAATTCGTTATACCTTATCTTTACGCAGATGATGCCTGCACCACCGCTACCAGCGATCCTTCCACTTTGTTCGGCATAGTGAACGCAGGCCAGTCCCCTGTATCACCCTACCCCAGCGAGCGGTTGAGGGAGCCGAGCTCATCGTTGCCCATGGTGCGCCACATTTGGAAGATGCAGCCACGCGCCAGGAAAAAGAAGCCGTTGTCGACCAACTGCACGGCAGCATCCGCCAGCTGGTTGGTCACGGCGGGCACCGGCGGTAGCTCGAGCCCGGCCTTACGGATGGTCTCAACCGCTTCCTCGAACGTCGGCGGCTCACTGACACCCATCTCGTTCATAAGGCCCTGCATTTCCTCCAGCGCGCTGCTACCCGACTCCTCGCCGCGCGGCACGAGGCGGTAGCACGCCAACGCGAGCTCGAGCTGGTCGCAGTTCCAATAGGCAAACGCTAGGCGATAGAACAGGTAACCGATTGAGGGGCGGTCGCTGGCAATGCGCAAGCCGTGGCGCGCCACCTCGATAATCTCGTCAAAGCGCTCCAGGCGAGCCAGCACGTTGATGAGCGCAAAGTGCGATTGCATGGACGAGCGAGCCAGATCGTAAAGATGACGCACCTCGGGCAATGCCCGTTCAAAATCCTCCTGTTCGGCGTAAAAGCTGCAGATCTCGTGCTGGGCAAAGTACAGCGCATCTGGAGCTCGCAAAATACGAACGGAGCGGTCTTCCTCCATTACCGGCAGCACCATACGTACCAGCTGGTTGTCGCAAAACTGCGTCTGGACCGGACCCGTCGCCAAAAGCTCCGCGACGGCACACTTGGCCTCCAACTCCTCGACAAGACGGGAAAAGCCCTCAAACGCACGTGCACGGTCAACTTTTGCCTGCTCGCGCAACTCAATGACGCGCGCCACATACGGGTCATCGTCCTTCTCCATGACCTCAAGCTCATCAGCCGTATCGGCAAGCAGCAAGTCACGCAACGCCGGCGGCAGCGAACGGTGGTCGTCACGCGGGCGAGCGTGAACCTCAGCGGGCTCGATCGCATCCGGCGCGTCTGACTCATATGCCTCAAGCATGCGCTTGCACGGCATATCGTCCATATCCATGCTCTTGAGATCCTTGGCGACAGGCACGCAATTGGCCAGATAGGCCGCACGCCCAAAGGAATATGTTGCGACAACGCGCTCGCCCTGCTCACTGTCGGGAGCAGCAATCTGCACATAGCAGCGCGTGATGCAGGTGCCCGCGGCAAAACACGCTGCCGCAAGCGTGAGCGCCACGCGCGCATCGTGCTCCGCGGCCCAGATCGCGCGCGTGTCCTCGTCCAGCTCGCGCCAGGCGTCATCTTGAGCGTCGTATTCACGTTGCGGCATGGCATCCACGACAGAGTGCCCAAACCGAACGAGCATAATCCCCTCGGCAACGTTTGCCCGATAGGTATAGTCGAGCCGTGTGACCACGTTAAGTGCCTCGACAATACGCGCGAAGCGGGTACGCACATCCCACTCACCGCCCGGCTGGCACGCGACCGTGCCAGGTTTTGCCCACGGGTTGTCGTTCGACAGTGTTTCGAGCAGACGCGGAACATCGTTGGTCGTCTTGGCGATAAGCCACAAATCAAAGAGCGCGCAGCCCTCAAGGCTTGGAGACGAGGCCGCGGGGCCTAATCCAGCTCCGATGCGCTCGAGGATGCCGGAGAGGCGGTTGAGACGGCACTCGATGGCAAGCAGCATGTCGATCTCGTCCTGGTCCAGCAGGCTACGGTCAAAATTGAGATAGAACAGCTTTGACCGGTCGATGCGCGCTAGGCTCATTTCGGACTTGGCGGCAATGGCGCGCAGACGGGGCAAGTCGACCTCGCTCATAAGGGCGGCGGCATAACGCTCGATACCGCTCGGATTCTCGGCATGGTCAACACGGTAAAGCAACGTCTCGATGGCATCGGGGAGCGGCGTGGAGTCAAAGCCCAGAAGCACCTCAACCGGCTCGGAGAGTTTTACAAGCTTTATTTTGTCGACGGCATTTTTCATTCCTTCGTCGAGCCTGTCAGCGTCTGGCGTATTTGCGGCAACATTTTCGGAATCGGCAAATATCACGTAGCGTAAAAACATCGAGGCCATAAACTCGCCGTAGCGAAGACTGCGAGTCGAATTCCACGTCTCATGATCGGATTGCTCGCGCATGGTACCTTCGGGAGAGCCGTTGACTCGTGCTTGGGGACGCATGGTGCCGTCGCTGTCCCTCACCGTAATCTCGCCAATGCTGGGGTTGGACTCGTCAAGGACCAGTTGCATGTCGGGCCCATCAGGCAATGGCACCTCGCTAACGGGACGGTCCACCTTGTATACCTCGCCCGAAACGCTCACGTAGCCCAAGAGCGATATGTGGCTTTTGCCGACGAATTCGACGACATAGCATGACTCTTTAGGGTCCTCGCCAAAGACTTTCCAGACAACGCCATACGAGCGTCCCGCAGGCTGCTCGGGCATTGCCGGAAAGCGCTTTTTGGGATCGAGAAACCTGAGCTTGTATGTCGGACGCTCTGCCACGAAACATCACCCTGATCGGTCGCTTGAAGAAAGGGCACGCCGCGGATTCACCGAGGCGCTTACTCGAAATCTTACACGAGTCGATAAGAAATCGTCCGCTTCACGCCCGCGCCTCGACCGAGGTTCGAATCCATGGGGCGCTTCCATAAAAGAAAAGCCCCCGTCGCCGGAGACTTTAAGTTCAAATGGTGCGGCGTATAGGATTCCGCGCATCCGCTGCGCGGATCCGCACCGGCTTCGCCCGCCTGCCGGCGTGCTCGCCCGCGGGCTAAAAACGCTCCGCGTTTTCTTTACGCCCGCGCCTCGACCGAGGTTCGAATCCATGCGGTGTTTACGTAAAAGAAAAGCCCCCGTTGCCGGGAGCTTTAATCTCAAATGGTGCGGCGTATAGGATTCGAACCTATGACGTTCTGATTCGTAGTCAGACCCTCTATCCAGCTGAGGTAACGCCGCGACTTGTTGATTATTATGCACAGGGACTGAATAATGGTCAAGCATTTTTTCAAAAAAAGTTATCGAATTTGATTTTTACTCATTTGATGCAGTCGATCGACTCGATACTTTCAAACACGGCGAAAGCAACTCCTCAAGTATGTCGACATATAAGAAAAGCCTCCGTTACCGGAGGCTTTAAAGTACAGTTGGTGCGGCGTATAGGATTCGAACCTATGACGTTCTGATTCGTAGTCAGACCCTCTATCCAGCTGAGGTAACGCCGCAACGCACGGATTATTATGCACGTGACCCCTCGATGGGTCAAGCGACAATTTGGAAAAATTTTACGAAGTGATGATTAAGACGCCCGCGCCTCGACCGAGGTTCGAATCCATGCGGTGGCGGCATAAAAGAAAAGCCCCCGTTGCCGGAGGCTTCAAGTTCAATTGGTGCGGCGTATAGGATTCCGCGCATCCGCTTCGCGGATCCGCACCGGCTTCGCCCGCCTGCAGGCGCGCTCGCCCGCGGGCTAAAAACGCTCCGCGTTTTCTTTACGCCCGCGCCTCGACCGAGGTTCGAATCCATGCGGTGTTTACGTAAAAGAAAAGCCCCCGTTGCCGGGAGCTTTAATCTCAAATGGTGCGGCGTATAGGATTCGAACCTATGACGTTCTGATTCGTAGTCAGACCCTCTATCCAGCTGAGGTAACGCCGCAGTGCAAGACATATAAAACCACTTTAGCTTATTGGAGTCAAGCACAATCTCAAACTTTTTTGTGGAACGCAGTTTTGTCATGCTGCTCCGCATATACCGCCGTTCCCCGTACGATCGATTGGCTTTTCGATCACGTCGAACTTGGCATCAAGTTCCCTCAGGAGCGATCTCACCCGCTGGGCACAATCATAATCGGCAAACGAGATGCTCAGCATGCGCGCGGCCTGGTTGGAAGTCCCAACTCCATAGAAGTGCTCCAACGCCACAAGTCCCTCGTGCGTCACAAAGGTCTCGACCACATGAGGCGACTCCTCAAAGCACCATTGTGTCAACGGACCCTCACTCGTCTGCCGAACCACCAGGCCTCCCATGCCAGACGGCTCACACGTTACAAGCAGGTACTCCCCGCCCTCGTCGCTCTCAAACAAAACCACCCGATCATCAAACAGCTCCATTGCGTCCCCTTTCTCTCGCTCTTATTTAGCAAAAGCATAGCAGGTAGATGGCTGTATACAGAACAGTTGTTCGTGTGTTTTCTATTGAGCTGTCCGCACGGCATGGTATGGACCTGCGCACAAAATAGGGCGCCCCCGAAGGAGCGCCCTTGCAAATCACTTGTGCGTCTAAGTTACGCGACCGGCTCGATCTTCTCGAGGCCGCCCATGTAAGGACGCAGGACCTCGGGGATCGTGATGGTGCCGTCGGCGTTCTGGTAGTTCTCCAGAATGGCGGCCATGGTGCGGCCGGCCGGCAGGCCGGAACCGTTAAGGGTGTGCAGGTAGCGCGAACCCTTGAAGTTCTCGGGGTCGCGATACTTGATGTTGGCGCGACGGGCCTGGAAGTCACCGCAGTTGGAGCAGGAGCTGATCTCCTTGTAGGCGTTGTAGCTCGGCAGCCAGACCTCGATGTCGTAGGTCTGACGGGCAGAGAAGCCCAAGTCGCCGGTGCACAGGCTAATCACGCGATACGGAAGGCCCAGCTGCTGCAGCAGGTACTCGGCCTCGGCGGTCATGCTCTCGAGCTCCTCGTCGGACTCCTCCGGCTTGGCAAACTTGACCATCTCGACCTTGTCGAACTCGTGCTGGCGAATGATGCCGCGGGTATCGCGACCAGCGGAGCCGGCCTCCTCGCGGAAGCAGGGGGTGAAGGCGGTGTAGCGGCGCGGCAGGGTATCGGCGTCGAGGACCTCACCGGCGTGCAGGTTGGTGAGCACGACCTCGGCGGTGGGGATCAGGAAGTTGTCGCCCGAGACGTGATAGGCGTCGTCCTCGAACTTGGGCAGCTGACCCGTACCGAACATGGTCTGACGCTTGACGACGATGGGCGGCCACCACTCCTTAAAGCCACGACTCGTGTGCGTGTCCAGGAAGAAGTTGATAAGGGCGCGCTCCAGGCGGGCGCCGGCGCCACCGAGAACGGTGAAGCGGCTGCCGGAGAGCTTGTTGCCACGCTCGAAGTCGAGGATGTCCAGATCGGTGCCCAGATCCCAGTGCGGCTTAAAGTCGAAGTCGAACTCGCGCGGGGTGCCCCAACGACGGCGCTCGATGTTCTCGTCCTCGTCCTTGCCGTACGGCGTGGCCTCGCAAGGAATGTTGGGCAGGTGAGCCATGAAGTCGTACTGCTCCTGCTCGAGGGCGGTGCGGCGCTCGGCCAGACCGTCAATCTTCTCGTTGACGGCGCGCACGGCCTCTTTGGCGGCCTCGGCCTCGTCCTTCTTGCCCTCCTTCATCAGGGCGCCGATCTTCTTGGACTCGGCATTGCGCGTGGCTTGAAGTTCCTCAACCTCAGTGATGACGGCACGACGCTCGTCGTCGAGCTCAAAGAACTTCTCGCGATCCCAAGACGTCTGGCGGTTAGCCATGGCGACATCGATGGCATCGGGGTTCTCGCGAACAAACTTGATATCAAGCATTAGATCCTCCGGCGATATACATTCCATTTAGGTTGCAACCTTGTACATGTATGGGCAAGTATATACTTATGAGCGTTTACGACCCAACTCAACTACGCAAGAAGGCACCCAATGGACGCAGTTTTTTCCTTTTTGTTTGGCACCCGCACCGGTTTTGCCATCCTTTTCGCCGGCGGCATCCTGCTGTTTGCGATTATTGCCTTTGTAATGGAGAAGCGCACCCATAAGATGTATGTCGACCGCGGCCCCAAGTCCGAGGACGAAGAAGACAGCTTCTGGGACTAACCTGCCAAAAAGGGACAGGTTTATTTTGGTCGGTTTTATCTGGGCAAACGCAAGTGCCCCGCAACTGGAATTGAGCCAGTTGCGGGGCACTTTTCGCTAAAAGGACAAAACCAGGAAAAACCTGCCAACATAAACCTGTCCCTTTTTTGGTCGGTTTTACTGGAGGGTTGCGTCGATTGCCTTGACCAGGGCGCTGCGCATGCCGGCGTCCTCGAGCGCAACGACGCCCTTGATGGTGGCACCACCGGGCGAGCATACGGCATCCTTCATCGCCGCAGGATGCTGGCCAGTTGCAAGCTGCAGCTTTGCCGTACCCAGCACCATCTGGCTCACAATGCGATAAGCATCCGCACGCGGGATACCGTGCTTGACCGCCGCATCGCCCAGGGCCTCGATTGCCATGGCGACAAACGCCGGAGCGCAACCACCCACCGTGCCGCCCACAAACAGCAGGCTTGTGTCGAGCTCGACGACAGCGCCAAGCTTACCGAGCAGGTCGAGCACCACAGCACGCTGCTCGTCGTTAAGCGTCGAAGCCTTCTCGCAGGCGATGACGCCCTCGCCTACCGAAACCGGCGTGTTGGGCACCGTCGAGATATGCGCGACGCCCGGCAGGACCTGCTCCCACTTGGCACTGTCCCAGGTCCAGGCAACCGACAGAACGACCTTTTTGGCAAGAGCATCCTTGAGCGGGGCGAATACCTTCTCGATCATGTACGGTTTGACCGCAGCGACCACGATATCGGATGCGGCGACAACCTCGGCGGCATCGTGGCAAGCGGCCATCCCGCGCGCCTCGCAGCGCCCAACCAGCGCGTCGTAGCGACCCGCGCAGGCGCACATGTCGCTCGCAGCTACACCGGCAGCGATCCAGCCATCGGCCATAGCGCTCGCCATATTGCCAAAACCGACAAATCCAATCTTCATATCTCATAGTCCTTTCAGACACATTCCTCAAAACGAAAGGTATTGTCCCACGCCATTGTTTCGTATTGCCGACCTATTTGTGATACGGCTCGCCACGACTGATCTTGCAGGCGCGGTAGATCTGCTCCAGCAGCACCACGCGCGCCAAGTTATGCGGCAAGGTAATACGTCCAAAGCTGAGCATCTCGTCGGCTCGTGCGCGCACGTCATCGCTCACGCCGTCCGATCCGCCAATTACAAAGGCGATGTCGCTGTTACCACGTAGCATAAGATCATCGAGCCGCGCCGAAAGTTCCTCGCTCGAGCGCTCTTTGCCCTCAATGGCCAGCAAGATCACATGTGCTCGAGGCGGCAGGGCTGTAAGAATCGCCGCCCCCTCCTTGTCGCGCGCGGCATCCACGCCGCCCGCCTTAGCCGGGTCGATATCGGCCACCTCGCGGATATCCACCTTGGCATAGGCACCTAGGCGCTTGGTGTACTCAGCGCACGCGTCCTTCCAAAAGCGCTCCTTGAGCTTACCGACGCAAACGACGGTGTATTTCACGCGCGTCTACTCCTTCGAATCGTTTTGAACTTTGCCGGCGGCCAGCATCTGCTCGAACATCGAGGCCGACTGCGAAAAGTCGCTCGGCAGCACGACCGTCGAGGTTTTACCCGTGCGAGCGAACTCCGTCATCATCTCGGACCACTGCGTAAACATGAACAGTTGGTTGGCCTCATCGTTGCCGACACCCGTCTCCTGGATGATCTCGAGCGAATCTTTGATACCCAGTGCGATGGCCTTGCGCTGGTTGGCGATGCCCTCGCCCGCCTTTTCCATTGCCTCGGCCTCGGCGGTCGCCTCGGTGACGCGCTTGATGCGGTCTGCCTCGGCGAGCTCCTGTGCCGCAGCGCGCTTGCGCTGGGCGGCGTTGATGTCGTTCATGGAGTTCTCAACCTCGGTCGGCAGTGCGATTTTGGTGATGAGCGTCGACACGAGGGTGAAGCCGTAGGCGGCCATCTGCTCGGAAACGGTAGCGTTGACATCCTTGGCGATGTCATCCTTCTTGGCAAAGACCTCATCGAGTGTGTAGACAGGAATCGAAGAGCGCAGGGCGTCGGTGATGAAGTCACGCATCTGGTCGACGGGCTCCTGCAGCATGTAGTAGCTCTTGTAGATGCCCGAATCTGCCGGGCCGGCGCCCATGTCGTAGCTCACGTGGTACTGAGCGGAGACCTCAAGGCCGATGGTCACGTTGTCCTGGGTCTTAACGTCGATGCCAAAACCGTTTTTCATGGTGCGCAGGCTCACCGTGGCGGCCTTGCGGTCGATCACGGGCACCTTCACGTGGAAGCCCGCGTTGACGATACGATTGAACTTACCCAAGCGCTCGATGATCACAGCGTGCTGCTGCTCAACGACGTAGCAGGCGTTGGGGAGCAGCAACAACAGGATGATGATGGGAATCAAAAGGCTGGTAAGGGCGGCGATGATACCGGAAAACAGCATGGTCTCTCCTCTGATAGGCACACGTTGCCATTAGGATACCCGTCCAAGGAGATCGTGCATAACAAAAAGCTCCCATTGCTGGGAGCTCTTTCAATCAATGGTGCGGGCGAAAGGACGTCCGCGTAT
>JAHYYL010000032.1 GCA_019424965.1 Collinsella sp. | reverse complement strand
CGGCAACGGCGCTGCCCAGGCCGCCGATCACGGAGTGCTCCTCGACGGTCACGACGCGACCGGTCTTGGTGGCGCTCTTGACGATCAGGTCAGCGTCGATGGGCTTAATGGTGTGCATGTTGATGACCTCGGCGTCGATACCCTCGGCAGCAAGCTGCTCGGCAGCCTCGAGGGCCTCACCGACCATCAGGCCGCAGGCAATGATGGTAACGTCGGCGCCCTCGCGCATGATGATGCCGCGGCCCAGTTCAAACTTGTAGGTCTCGGGGTCATTAATGACCGGCGAGGCCAGACGGGCAAAGCGCATGTACACAGGGCCGTCGCACTCGTAGGCGGCGCGCGTCACGGCGCGGGCTTCTACGTCGTCAGCGGGAACGATCACGGTCATGCCGGGGATAACGCGCATAAGGGCGATATCCTCGCAGCACTGGTGCGTGGCGCCATCCTCGCCCACCGAGATACCGGCGTGTGTGGCACCGATCTTGACGTTGAGGTGCGGGTAACCGATGGAATTGCGGACCTGCTCAAAGGCGCGGCCGGCGGCAAACATGGCAAAGGTGCTCGCGAAGGCAACGCGGCCGGTGGTTGCGATACCGGCGGCAACACCCATCAGGTTGCTCTCGGCGATGCCCACATCGAAGAAACGATCGGGACAGGCGGCCTTAAACTTGCCGGTCTGCGTGGCGGCGGCCAGGTCGGCGTCGAGGACCACAAAGTCATCGTGCTCGTTGGCGAGCTCGACGAGGGCCTCGCCGTAGCTTACGCGCGTGGCGATTTTCTTGACGTCTGCCATCCTAGAGCTCCTCTCCGGCGGCCGTGAGCTCTGCCATGGCCTGCTCAAACTGTTCATCGTTGGGGGCCTTGCCGTGCCAACCAACCTGGTTCTCCATAAAGGAGACGCCCTTGCCCTTTGTGGTCTCGGCGATAATGGCGGTCGGCTGACCCTTGGTGGCGCGAGCCTCGGCAAAGGCGGCGCGGATCTGATCGAAGTCGTTGCCGTCGGCAAGCTCCACTACGTGGAACTTAAAGGCGCGGAACTTGTCTGCCAGCGGCATGGGGTCGTTGACCTCCTCGACGGGGCCATCGATCTGCAGACCGTTGTGGTCGACGATCACGCAGAGGTTGTCGAGCTGCTGGTTGCCGGCAAACATGGCGGCCTCCCAGACCTGGCCTTCCTCGCTCTCGCCATCGCCCAGCAGGGCGTACGTGCGGTAAGTATCGCCCCAGTGCTTAGCGGCAACGGCCATGCCCACGGCGGCGGAGATGCCCTGGCCGAGCGAACCGGTGGACATGTCGACGCCCGGGGTGTCGTTCATGTTGGGGTGACCCTGCAGGTGGCTGCCGATGTGGCGCAGCGTCTCGAGATCCTCCTTGGGGAAGAACCCGCGCTTGGCGAGCACGGCGTACAGGCCCGGAGCGCAATGGCCCTTGGAAAGCACAAAGCGGTCGCGATCGGCCTTGCGGGGATCGGCCGGGTCGACGTTCATTTCCTCAAAGTACAAATAGGTCATGATGTCGGCAGCGCCGAGCGAACCGCCCGGATGGCCAGACTTGGCAGCGTGCACGCCGGTGACGATGCCCTTCCTTACCTCGTTGGCAACCTTTTTGAGCTCTTCGTCGCTCATTGTGCCTTCCTTTCATCCTCTTAAGACAAGATGCGCACGGCACCGAAGGTAATCCCAACACAGCCGCAATGCACGTACGTCATTCATTATGCTGGAAACCGATGGCTTTACCAGAGTTTTTATCATTATTTGAATAATTTAGCAGGCAGAACCGCTGATGAAACGGTTTATCAATGTGAACGTCTTTTGGATGCGGTGGCTACCTCTCGCCCCGGCACAAAAATGATCCGCAAACCGAAATTCAGCCTACGCGTTAATGTCCTTGAAACCCTCACCGAAGGCTTCCGTAACGTCGGCGACCGTCACAATGGCGTGAGGATCGCGCTCGCGCACGATCGTTTTGAGGATGTTGAGCTCTCGACGGCTAACGATCACCATGATCACCGGCTTCTCGACGCCCGAATACATACCGGTCGCCTTTAATTTGGTGCAGCCGCGGCCCAGACCATACATGATGTCGGCCGCGATATCGGGAAAGTTATCCGAGATGATGAGCACCATACGACGCTTATTGCCGCCATCGACCACAGCATCGATCACATAGCCGCTAATCACCATCGAAAGTCCTGCGTATAGAGCATTTTCGAGCGAGAATACCGGAGCAGATGCCGCACATACGGCAACGTCGATTGCCATGACGGTCGAGCCCACCGGCAGCGAGGTGTTACGCGAGATGATTTGGCCAATCGTGTCCGAGCCGCCGGTGTTGGCGCCGGCGCGCAACACCATGCCGTAACCAATGCCCGTGATAATGCCGCCCCACATAGCGGGAAGCATCAGGTCCGCATGTGCCAGAGGCGCTACAAACGGGGCAAACAGATCGGTAAAGAAGCCCAGCAGCACAAAGCCCGTCGCCGTCTGCACTACATAGAACATGCCGCCCTCGCGCATAACGATCAGCAGCAGCAAGGCATTCATCACGATGGTCTGGATACCGACAGGAAGCGACACGCCTCGCGCTGCGCCGACTGCCTGGATAATCGTCGCAAGGCCCGTAACGCCACCGGCTGCAAGACCGTTGGGAATCAAAAACAGGTCGGTCGCGATGGCGGCCAAGGCGCACCCCAACATGATCTGGGGTAGATCGTGAAAGAAGTTCATCGAAAGAATGCGCTTGATGTCCAGACGATATGCCATGCTGCCTCCCTCAAAAAAGCGCACCCCATCGGATGCGCTTTGAACTTCTTCATGTATTCGATTCTACCGATTCGCCAAACAAAAACCACCCCTGTGCAGGGTTTGTTCTGGATACAAAACCGTCCTGCTCGGAAGGCCTTGATCCATTTCCACATAAACCGAGCGGTTTAGGCAGACGGGGCCTCCGCGTCAGCGTTGCCGGTAGCCCAACGGTGATAGCCAATCACAAACGGATCCAGGTCGCCGTCGTCAAGAACTGCCTCGACGTTGCTGGTCTCCACGCCCGTGCGCAGGTCCTTAACCATCTGGTACGGGTAGAGCACGTAGCTGCGAATCTGGTTACCAAAACCGATCGTGGTCTTGGGTCCACGAATCTCGTCGAGCGCCTCGGCGCGCTTCTCGAGCTCGATCTCGTACAGACGGGCCTTGAGAATCTGCATGCACGCGGCCTTGTTTTGAATCTGGCTGCGCTCGTTTTGGCAAGTGACCACGATGCCGCTGGGGAAATGCGTCACGCGCACGGCGGAGTCGGTGGTGTTGACGCCCTGGCCGCCCGGGCCGCTCGCGTGATACACGTCCACGCGGATATCGTCGGGACTAATCTCGATGTCGATATCATTGGGCAGCACCGGAATGACCTCAACGCCGGCAAACGTGGTCTGGCGGCGCTTCTTGTCGTCGGTGGGACTAATGCGCACCAGACGGTGGACGCCGGCCTCGGCGCGCAGCATGCCAAAGGCATCCTTGCCTTCGACGGTAAAGGTCGCGCGATCGATGCCGATAACCTCGGCCGCGGGGCAATCGTTGATGGTGACCTTCCAACCGCGGCGCTGGCAGTACTTCATGTACATCTTAAAGAGCATGAAGGTCCAGTCCTGGGCCTCCAAACCGCCCTGCCCGGGCTTGATGGTCACAATCGCGTCGCCATGGTCGAACTCCCCGGTAAACCAGCTCGCAAGCTCAAGCTCGTCGATGGCGCGGGAAAGGCGCTCCGCCGTGGCAGCAGCCTCCTCACGCAGCGCGGCAGCATCGGGGTCATCGCCCATTTCCTCGGCAAGCTCCAGCGCGGCGCGAGCATCGGAAAGCTCACCGCGCGCCGTATCCACGGCGGCGATATCCTCCTTGGCGCGTGCAATTTCCTCCATCGTGGCGCGAGCGGCGTCGGCATCGTCCCAAAAGCCTGGGGCGACGCTTTTGGCCTCGAGCTCCGCCACGCGGGTGCGCTTCTCGTCCAAATGGAGATATGACTCGACCTCGCCGAGTCGGTCCGCAAACGCGTCCAACTCGGCGAGCGTTACCTCTAGAGCCTCGGCCATTAACGATTCCTGCCGTGGCAGTACTTAAACTTCTTACCGCTACCGCAAGGGCACAGGTCGTTGCGGCCCACGTTGACATAGGGGTCATCGCTCTCGGACTTGCGGTAGGTCGTCACCTTGCCACCGTTGTTAACGGCAGCCGGACCACCCTGGACGGCGGTGCGGGCCTGCACCTGAGCCTGCTTGCGCAGTACCGAATCGCTGTTGTCGCCATCGACCTCGGCGGGACCAGAGAAGCGCGCACCCTTAAGGGCGGGGTCCTCCTTGTGCTCCACAGCCTGCGGGGCAGCTTTGAGCTCAATGCGCAGAACAGTGCGCAGGTAATCCTCGTACATGGTATCGACGAGTATCTGGAACGCACCGTAGGCCTCGGTCTTGTACTCAACCAGCGGGTCGCGCTGGCCAAAGCCGCGCAGGCCGATACCGGTCTTGAGGTAGTCCATTTCCTGCAGGTAGTTCATCCAACGCGTATCGATGACGCGCAGCATGACCTGGGTATTGAGCTCGCGCATCAGGTCCTCGCCCAGACGCTCGGCCTTCATGTTGTAGCACTTCTCAACATAAGCCAAAACATCGGCGGCCAGGGCCTCAAAGTCCTCGTCGGGGAACTGAGGGGTATCGATATGCCCGGTCAGCTCGACGACCCATTTGCGCAGACCCTCAAGATCGCGCTCGCCCTCGTGGCTGTCCTTGGTGCAGAACTCCTGAACACAGCGGTACACGGTATCGTGCATGACCTCGGTGATGTGGTCGGTCAGGTCCTTGCCGTCCAGAATCTTGTTGCGCTCGGCGTAGATGACCTGGCGCTGCTTGTTCATGACGTCGTCGTACTCAAGAACGCTCTTACGCATGGAGAAGTTGATGCTCTCGACCTTGTGCTGGGCATTCTCGACGGCCTTGGAAATGATCTTGTGCTGGATGGGCATGTCGTCGCCCATGTCGGCCGTGACCATCATCTTTGAGACGCGGTCCATCCTGTCGCCGCCGAACAGGCGCATGAGGTCATCCTCGAGTGACAGGTAGAACTGGGTCTCGCCCGGATCGCCCTGACGACCGGAACGGCCACGCAGCTGGTTGTCGATACGGCGGGACTCATGGCGCTCGGTGCCGATAACGGTCAGGCCGCCGGCGGCAAGCACGCGCTCGCGCTCGGCCTTGCAGGTCTCCTTGGCCTCGGCGTTAAACTGCTCGAGCTGCTCGGGCGTCACGTCCTCCATGGTCAGGCCCTCGTGCTCCAGGCGCTCGCGCACCAGCTCGTCGGGGTTGCCGCCCAGCAAGATGTCTGTACCACGGCCGGCCATGTTGGTAGCGATGGTCACGGCGCCATAGCGACCAGCCTGGGCCACGATATGGGCCTCGCGCTCGTGGTGCTTGGCGTTGAGGACCTCGTGCGCGATACCGCGCTTAGTGAGGGCGGCGGACAGTTTCTCGGAGCTCTCGATGGAGACGGTGCCCACCAGGACCGGCTGGCCCTTGGCGTGACGACGCTCAACGTCGTCGGCAACGGCGTTGTACTTGGCCTGGATGGTGCGGTAGACCAGGTCCTCGTGGTCAACACGCTGCACGGGCTTGTTGGGGGGAATGACCTCGACGGGCAGCTTGTAGATCTCGCGGAACTCAGCGTCCTCGGTGAGTGCCGTACCGGTCATGCCGGAGAGCTTGTCATACAGGCGGAAGTAGTTCTGCAGGGTGATGGTGGCAAGGGTCTGGTTCTCCTCGCGCACGAGCACGCCCTCTTTGGCCTCGATGGCCTGATGCAGGCCCTCGGAGTAGCGGCGGCCCTCCATGATGCGACCGGTGAACTCGTCGACGATCTTGACCTCGCCGTTGGTGACCACGTACTGCTTGTCGCGGTGGAACATGTACTGGGCCTTCAGCGCCTGCTGCAGGTGGTTGACCAGCTGGCCGGAGAGATCGGCATAGATGTCATCGATACCCAGGCGGCGCTCAATCTTCTTAAGGCCGCGCTCGGTGGCGGCAATGGTGTGCTTGGCCTCGTCCATGACATAGTCGCCCGTGGGCTCAACGTCCTCGGTGGCGGTGAGCATGTCGTGCGAGACGTCCTCGCCGCGCTCAAGGCCGCGCACGGCGCGCGCGAAGTCCTTGTAGGTGCTGGCGGACTTGGTGCCGGCGCCCGAGATGATGAGCGGCGTTCTGGCCTCGTCGATCAGGATGGAGTCGACCTCGTCGACGATGGCGTAGTTGTGGCCGCGCTGCACACGCTGCTCGGGGCGGGTGACCATGTTATCGCGCAGGTAATCGAAACCGAACTCGGAGTTGGTGCCGTACGTGACGTCGGCCTGGTAGGCCGGGCGCTTGAGTTCGAGCGGCATGTTGTTCTGCAGCAGACCGACGGTCATGCCCAAGTACTTGTAGATACGGCCCATCCACTCGGAGTCGCGCTTGGCCAGGTAGTCGTTGACGGTGACGACGTGCACGCCCTTACCGGCGATGGCGTTGAGATAGCCGGCCAGCGTGGAGACGAGGGTCTTGCCTTCGCCGGTCTTCATCTCGGCGATGTGGCCCTCGTGCAGCGCCATGGCGCCGATGAGCTGTACATCAAAGTGACGCATGCCCATGGTGCGCTTAGAAGCTTCGCGCACGGTGGCAAAGGCCTCGGGGAGCATGTCGTCGAGCGACTCGCCGTTGGCGTAGCGCTCGCGGAACTTATCAGTCTGGGCGCGGAGCTCCTCCTCGGTCATCTTCTCAAACTGGGGCTCAAGACCGTTGATCTTGTCGACGATCTTGTAGTAGCGCTTCAGGTCCTTATCGGATCCAAAGGACAGCAGCTTTGACATGAATCCCATGTGGTTTTCCTTTTTGGCCATCGCCCGTGGCATGAAACCTTGGACGAGTTAAACACAGATATTTGTACTTTAGCCAAACAAGGCGCCGCCTATGCGGTCGACACGCTCGACCACGTAATAACTACGACAGCCTGCCAAAAAGGGACTGGTTTATTTTGGCAGCTTTTATCTGGGAAAACGCTGCCTCTCTGCCATTTGGTGCAAACCAACCTGTCCCCTTCGCGCCAACCTGGTGCAATGGGGACAGGTTGGTTTGCACCAATAAAAAGATAAGGGCCGCGCACCCAAATGGATGCGCGGCCCTTTTGCCATGAATGCGAGTGTTTGCTCGGCAAGCTATTTACTCAGCAGCCTCGGTGGTCTCGGCCTCGGCAGCGGCCTCCTCGACGGGAGCCTCTGCGGGAGCCTCGGCGGCCTGCTTGGCAGCCTCCTCGGCAAACTTAGCGGCACGCTTGGCCTTCTCGGCAGCCTTAGCCTCAGCGGCGGCCTTGCGAGCGGCCTCGGCCTCAGCAGCCTTGGCGGCCTTGGCAGCCTTGGCCTCCTCGGCCTTCTTGAGCTGGGCGGCAGCGGCGCCACCGAACTTGTCGGCGAAGCGCTGGACGCGTCCACCGGTGTCGACGAACTTCTGCTGGCCGGTGTAGAACGGGTGGCACTCGTTGCAAAGCTCGACCTTCATCTCGGACACGGTAGCGTGCGTCTTGAAGGTGTTGCCGCAGGAGCACGTCACCGTGCACTCGACATACTGGGGATGGATACCCTGCTTCATGGTAGGACTCCTTATTGGTCAGGCGCTGGTTACCGATCAGCGCATAAGGCGTCTTGGTTTCCGACCAAGACAACAAACTTGGCTATGGTACCACGGCGTCGAGCGTCCCACAAAAGGTTCACGGTCTTTGTACTGTGCATCGCGCCTAAGACACAGCAGACGACACGACGAATCGCGGCAAACGGGCGCCTTTGCCCCTTCTCCCATGTTGCAGACGTGTAACGCCGCAGCAAAGGTGCCCCTTTTGGCGCCAGACAGGTACAATGATGAACACTGTACCGTAGCGGAGCGCCCCCGCGCGCCGCAACCACGCGAAAGGGTTTCCCATGGCCGAGATCTCGTCCTCCCGCATCGTCATCACCGTCCTTGGCAAGAACCGCCCCGGCATTGTCGCCGGCGTCACCCGCGTTCTGGGCGAGGCCAACGTCGACATCCGCGACATCACGCAGTCCATTATCGAGGACATCTTCACCATGACCATGCTGGCCGACACCGCCGAGTCCAAGCTCGACTTCGCCGAGCTGCAGAAGGCCCTGGCCGAGGCAGGCGAGCTTTCGGGCGTCAACGTGTCCATTCAGCGCGAGGACGTCTTTAACTTTATGTACCGCCTGTAGCGAACAAGCCGCTCGGGGCAGCTTGACGTCATATCGTCCAAGCGCGCCGCCCCAAAGCGGACCGGAGAGGAGCGCACATGGCCTACGACGCCAAGAAAATCTACTACCGCTTCGACGATCACCTGAGCCGCCTGGTTCTGGACTACGAGGCGAGCCGTCAGATTTCGCCCGAAAGCGAAAACCTCTACCACGGCCTGCCGACCGCCCCGTACGACGAGGGCTTGTTCGTAGAGCACAACGTCAAGCGCGGTCTGCGCAATGCCGACGGCTCGGGCGTGGTCGCGGGCCTCACCCGCATCTCGGATGTGCATGGCTACAACAAGGTCGACGGTAAGGTCGTGCCCGATCAGGGCAAACTCACGCTTCGCGGCTACAGCATCGAGGATCTGGTCAATAACGCCCAGGCCGAGAACCGCTACGGCTACGAAGAGGTCGCCTATCTGCTCATTACGGGCTCTCTGCCCACTAAGGAAGAGCTTGACGGTTTTTGCGAACGTCTGGGTGCCTTTAGGCACCTGAGCGACGAATACGTCCGCGAGTTCCCCATGACCACGGTGTCGTCGAGCATCATGAATGTGCTTCAGCGCGCCGTGCTGCTGCTCTACGCCTTCGACGCCGAGCCCGACGCCATTACACCCGAGCACGAAATCGACGTTGCCATCTCCATGCTCGCCCGTCTCCCCCGCATCGCCGCCTTCGCGCATATGGCCTCGGTCGCCAAGCGCCGCGGCTCCGAGGTTCATGTACCGCACCCCACACCCGGTCTCTCCACCGCCGAGACCATCCTGCAGGTGTTGCGCGGCGGCATGGCATTCACCCGCGATGAGGCGATGCTGCTCGATGTGATGCTCATGCTGCATGCCGAGCACGGCGGCGGCAACAACTCCACGTTTGCCTGCCGCGTGCTGTCCTCCTCGGCCACCGACCCGTATTCCGCCTACGCCGCGGCTATCGGCTCGCTCAAGGGCCCGCGCCACGGCGGCGCCAACGCCAAGGTCGTGTCCATGCACGAGGACATCCGTGCGCATGTCTCCAATTGGGAGGACGAGGACGAGGTCGCAGCCTACCTGGGCAAGATTCTCGACAAGCAGGCCTTCGACGGCACGGGTCTCATCTACGGCATGGGCCACGCCGTCTACACGCTCAGCGACCCGCGCGCCGAGGTCTGCCGCCACTACGCACGTTCGCTCGCTGCCAAGAAAGATCTGGACGATGAGTTCGCGCTCATCGAGCGCATCGAGCGCCTGGCACCGCAGGTGATGCGCGACCACGGCATGACCAAGCCCATCTGCGCCAACATCGACCTGTACACAGGCTTTATCTACAAGATGCTCGGCGTACCCGAGACGCTTTTTACGCCGCTATTCGCCGTCGCCCGCATGGCCGGCTGGTCGGCACACCGCATGGAAGAGCTCTTCTGCGCACACCGTATTATTCGCCCGGCCTATCGTCCGGTGATCGAGCCGCTGGAGTACAAGCCGCTCGCCGACCGCTAGGACGCGGACCGTTATAGAACTCGAGCGTGGCCAGGGCATCACCGCCCTCGGCCACGCTTTTTATGCCAGCAGAAAGGACTACATCAAATGATTGTTTTTTCCGATATGGATGGAACGCTGCTGACGAGCGATAAGCAGATGAGCGATGCCACCTGGGCGATGCTCGACGACCTTGCGCGCCGCGGTATTGAGTTTGTACCCTGCACGGGACGTCCGCTGTCGGGCATCTTTGAACCCATCCTCGCCCATCCCGCCGTGCACTATGCCGTTTGCGCCAATGGCGCCAGCGTCTGGCAGCTCGACGACGATGTGCCCAACGATGCCTCGCGCGCCACGCGCATATTGAGCCGTCCGCTCGATCGCGGCATTGCCCATCGCATCCATCGCATCGCCGCCGGCCACGATGTGACCTTCGATATCTTCGCGGACGGGCAGTGCTTCCTCCCCCGCTCGCTCTACACGCGCCTGGATGAGTTCTGCGGCGGCGACCCCCACATCGCGGCCTCGCTCAAGCGCACACGAACGCCGATTGACCTGGATATCGACAGCAAGATCGACGAGGTCGAGACGCTCGAGCGCATCGCCATGTACTGGCACGACCCGGACGATCGCGACGCCATCGCGGCGGAGCTCGACACGCTCGGAGGCATTGAGGTCACGCGTTCGTACGCCATGAATATCGAGGTCATGGGCGCGGGCGCTACCAAGGGGACGGCCCTCACGTGGCTATGCGAGCACCTGGGCGAGCGTCTCGCCGACGCTTGGGCGTTCGGCGACAACATCAACGACATCCCCATGCTGCAGACAGCGGGCCACGGCATGGCCATGATCAACGGCGAACCCAAAGACCACGAGGCCGCCGACGCCATCACCGAATACGACAACGACCACGACGGCGTCGCCCGCACCATCATGGCCGCCCTCGCCTAGCAGCATCAACCCGGCAGGGTAGCTAAGTAGTCGTTGGGGACACTCCTCGCGGGGCGCCGCAAAGACTGTCCCCGGCTGCCGACAGAAAAGGAACGTCTCCATCTGCCGAATTAGGCGAGACTCTCCAGCACGCGACGGAGCTCCTGCTGAACGGCGTGGTCGCGGTTGCAGCCTACGACGCGATCGGCAACCGCTTTGAGCGCGGGGCGCGCGTTTTCCATCGCGCAGCCCGTGCCGACAAAGCGAATGATCTCGTAGTCGTTCATCGAGTCGCCAAACGCCATGACCTCGTCGCGTCCAATGCCGTAGTGTTCCGCGAGCTGCGCGATGCCCGAGGCCTTCGACACACCGGGCTGCATAGCATCGATCCACGCGTTGCCCGAAGGCGCAAAAGTAAAGAGCTGACCAAGTTCGCGCTGTAGCACGTAGGCGCTGTCCATAACGACACCGTCATCGCAAAAGATACTCGCCTTGATGATATTTACGCTGGGATCGGGCAGCTCCCAAATACGCTCGGCATTGGGAAGGTCCTTATCGACCTCACGCACGAACTTGCACTCGTCATCGAGCAGGAAGGACTTGGTTCGGTCAAAGAGCGCAAGATGCAGATTGGGAAACGTCGCGACTGCTTGGGCGAGCTTTCGAATCGCCAGGTGCGAATACACCTCACGGTCTACCATTTTGCCGTCGGCGTAGACCTGGGCACCGTTAGCGGCGACAAAGTCCATCTTGTCGCGAACGGGCGCAAAGAACTCGCACAGGCGATCGTAGCGGCGACCTGACGATGCGGCAAAATGCACGCCATGCTCGTGTAGCGCCAGAATCAGTTCGTAGGTCTCGGGAGGCACCTGGCTGTTTTCGTCAAGCAACGTGCCGTCCATATCGGATGCAATCAGTTTAAACATGGAAAAGCTCCCTTCGGACTTGTTGGAATCGAACGTGTATCCAATTCCAACGTACCCAAAGGGAGCTCAGGTAAGACTCCGCGGGCGCAAACGTTACAAGGACCTAGCAAATAGCTCACGCGCGTCAGAGGTCCCACGGTCGCAGCGTCAGGCAACACGTCAAAGAGTGTCGCAGGCGACTAGACGTTTAAGAACGTCCCCGATGACTAGTCGGCGTAGGTGAAGGTTGTGACGTCGAACATGCCCTCGGGGCGGATGCGGAGCGTCGGGATAACCGGCAGGGGCAGGAAGATGATGCCCATGATGGGGTCGAGCGGCGGCTCAATACCCATGGCGCGCGCCTTGACCATAAAGTCGTCGTGCTGCGCGGCGACATCCTCGGCCGTGCCTTCGCTCATCAGGCCGCCGAGCGCCAGCGGGATGCGCGCCACGACCTCGCCGTTGCGCACCAGTACGTGACCGCCCTGGCCCACGGCCTCGACGGCAGCCATCATATCGGCGGCATTGTCGCCCACCACGCATACGTTGTGCGAGTCGTGACCGATCGTCGAGGCGATGGCACCGCCTGTGATGGTGAAGCCACGCACCCAGCCGCGACCGATATGCTTGCCGACCAGGCCCAGGCCAGCGGGGCCATCGCCGTCGGCGCCCTCGGCCTGCAACGACACGCCGCGGCCATGGCGCTCGATCAGCATAATGCGACGCAGGCCCTCGGCGCTCTCGGGGCGAGCCATACCCGTGATGGCCTTACCCGGCACCACGTCAATCACGGCCTCGCCCGGCTTAAAGGCATAGTCGAATACGTCGAGCGAAAGCTTCGGCAGCTTAACGGAGGCGCGCAGCTCATCGGCAAGGGCCGCAACCTCGGCCATCTCGGGTGCAATCTCGCCCACAAAGGTACCGTCCTGCGCCACCAGGGCACCGGCGGCATATACGCGATGCGGAGCCGTGGCAAACGTCAGGTCATTGAGCACCAGCAGGTCGGCACGCTTGCCCGGGGCGATGGCGCCACGCAGCTCGTGCGGGTCGCGGCAACCGTGGTCCAGGCCAAACGCCTCGGCCGTGGACAGGGACGCCATAGAGATAGCGACCACGGGGTCGATACCGGCCTCAATCGCCACGCGGCAGGCGTTATCGATCATGCCGGTCGCAAGCGCGTCGGAGGGAGCACGGTCGTCAGTCGCAAAGCAGCAACGGCGGGCACGGGCAGGATTCTCCAGCAGCATCGGCGACAGGTTGGCCAGGTCATGGCTGCACGTACCTTCGCGCAGCATCACGTACATGCCGCGAGACAGCTTGTCGAGTGCCTCCTCGGGAATCGTCGACTCATGGTCAGCGATAATACCTGCTGCGGCATAGGCGTTGAGGTCCTTGCCGGCAACGAGCGGCGCGTGACCGTCAACCTGCTTGGACGGCGTCTGGTTGGCAGCGTCGATTCGAGCGCAGGTCTCGGGATCGGCCATAAAGACGCCCGGCAGGTTCATCATCTCGCCCAGGCCAAAGACATCGCCCGGATGCTCGGCAAAAAACGCCTGCATGTCAGCGGCGGTAATCACAGCGCCTGCTTGCTCATCGGGCAGCGCGGGCACGCACGAGGGCATCATGTACTTGATGGAAATGGGCGCGCGACGGCCGTCCTCGATCATAAAGCGCAGGCCGTCCAGGCCGGAAACGTTGGCGATCTCGTGGCTGTCGGCAATGGCAGTGGTGGTACCGCGCGTCGCCGCCATGCGCGCATACTCGGCAGGGCGGATGTTCGAAGACTCGATATGCAAGTGTCCGTCAATAAAACCGGGGGCAAGATAGCGGCCCTGGCAATCGATGACCTCGGCAGCCTCATACGTACCGGCGGCATCGTCGCGACCATCGTAGAGCACACCGACGATCACGCCATCCTTGACGGCAACGCTACCGGGCGCCACGCGCTGGCCGTACACATCGACAATCTGTGCGTTGGCAAACAGCGTGTCAACGGGCACACGACCCTCGGCGGCCTCGATCACAGATCTCATGACCTCAACGGACATACATACTCCTTTAACCGTAGAAAAAAGCTGCGGAGCGGACAGGCCTTCACCGCAGCAAACCAATAGCCATTGTATGCCCAAAAGGAGGAGCGGCGGCACACCTCTCCGCTTAACGGCACCGCCAAATGATCCCTTGGGGACGGAGAAAAAAGTTGCGGTGGAATAGTTCCTGCCTGGGCGCCCGTATGGCATTTTTAGGAACTATTTCACCGCAACTCAAAGGGCCGCAGTCGGGAACCCCGGCTGCGGCCCTATTGCACATGTTAGGTTGACCTACTTGCTAGACCAATTTAAAGCCCTTGCGCTTGCCTACGGAGAGGGTGTCGCCCAGTTTGAGGGCGCTGGGGTCGATGTTGTAGCTCTTGGGAGCCACGGCCTTGCCGTTGATCTTGACGCCGCCGCCGTCGATGTCGCGGCGGGCCTGACCGGCGCTGGCCGAAAGGCCCAGGTCCTTGAGCAGGCCGGCGAGGTAGATCTGGCCCTCGTCGTTGACGGTCAGCTCAATATGCTTCTCGGGGAAGTCGGCGAGCTGGCCCTCCTTGAACACGCGGTCGAACTCGGCCTGAGCCTCGTCGCCGGCACCGGCGCCATGGTAGGTATCGCACAGGTCGCGGCCCAGAGCGCGCTTGAGCTCATAGGGATCGGCAGAGCCGTCGGCCAGGGCGGCGTCAATCTTGTCGACCTCAGCCGGGGTGAGCGAACTGGCCAGACGATAGTACTTGCCAATCATCTCGTCGGGAATAGACATGGTCTTGCCGAACATATCCTTGGGCGCGTCGGTCAGGCCGATGTAGTTGCCATAGGACTTGGACATCTTACGGACACCATCGGTGCCCTCGAGCAGCGGCATGGTGAGCGCGATCTGGGGCTCCATGCCCATCTTCTCCATGAGCTCACGGCCGGCGAGCAGGTTGAAGAGCTGATCGGTGCCGCCCATCTCCACGTCGGCCTTGATCTGCACGGAGTCGAAAGCCTGCATCACGGGGTACAGGAACTCGTGCAGGGCGATCGGCGTCTGGGACTGGTAGCGCTTGGTAAAGTCGTCGCGCTCGAGGATACGGGCGACGGTGAACTTGGAGCACACCTGCAGCAGACCAGCCAGATCCATCGACAAGATCCAGTCACCGTTGTGCACGATGGTGGTCTTCTCGGGATCCAGGATCTTCATGGCCTGGCTCACGTAGGTCTCGGCATTGGCCTCGATTTGCTCCTGCGAAAGCTGCGGACGGGTGGAATTCTTGCCCGAAGGGTCGCCAATCAACGCGGTACCGTTGCCGATGATGAGGGTGACGTTGTGGCCCAGGTCCTGGAACTGACGCATCTTGCGCAGGGGCACGGCATGTCCCAAGTGCAGGTCGGGGCTGGTGGGATCGACGCCGAGCTTGATGTTGAGGGGCTCGCCCTTCTCAAGCTTCTTGCGAAGGTCGGCCTCGGGGACGATCTGCGCGACGCCCGAGGTGATGATACGCATTTGCTCGTCAACAGACAGCATTGGGTATCCTCCTTTTGCTATAGCACCCTCGCCGAAAACGGCGGTGCTGGAAGTCCATAAACTCTCTTATGATAACAAACTGACGCGACGCAGCATCTACGACAGGAAAATCCTCGTCCTGCCGCATGCGTCGATGGCAACTGGCAGACGCGTACCGTCACGCTCGACCAGATAGCGCACCTGCCGACGACGCAAGCAGTCGCGGCAACGGACCTGCCCCGTCGCATCGGTGGCGCAGACGCCCTCGGCGGTCAGCAGGCAGTGCTCGCACACCATAAGCTCGGGACAGTCGGCGTCGAACGGACCCAAGACGCCGGGTTCAGCAGCCAGCTCGGCAATACGCTCCCTGTCATTGCTGAGCAACTCGGCAGGCAAGTATACCCACCCCGCGCCAAGCCCGCGCAGCCAGGCAAGCGTGGCCCGATTGGCACAGAACACCGGCGCCGCCACGTCAAACGCCGTGCCCAGCTCGCGGGCCATCGCCACCTGCCCCAGGTTGCGGCAAACCACACGCCCGGCACGCTGCATAAGCGCCCGAGTCCGCTCGATATCGCCTGCGCGGCACACTTCGTCGAGCACCACCGTCGCATCGGACAGATCCCGCTCATCGCGCGGATCCACATCCATCAGTTCCCAGGCAAAGACCATACGAGCAAAATCCTCGCGCTTTGCCGGCTCCCCCGGCTCCGCCAACTCCGTCGGCACATCACCATCTGCCAGAACGCCCTCAAACGGCAACACCTCAACGGACCGCTCAACAGGCGCGACCGTATCTGCCTCGACCCGCATACGCTCCAACACCGCTGCCGTCTGCCCCAGCACGCCTGCGCTGCGAATCAGATAGACCTCGCAGCCCGCATCCACCTTGCGCTTGCAATGGACAACGACGCGCTCTCCCGCAGCGGCATCCACGGGACAAGGCACCTGTGGCCAGCGCTTGGGCACATCGGGACGCGCGTCGGCACCCGGGTAAAATCGGATCTCGAGCGTATCGCCCGCCGCCACGGCGGCATCAAGCTCAACCGTCACCTCTTCGTGACCCACCGCCACCAAGTGGCCCACGCGCACGCCCTGGTTGATCGCGCGTTCAAAGCTCATGAGCTCGGCGCCCGAACGACCCCGCAGATACGCATCGGTAAAGCCGCGGTTGAACGACCTCCCCAGCTCGCGCTCAAGCGTCGGCACCGCATCGGCATCCCATGTGCCGGCGCGCAGCATATCGAGCGCCCGACGCCACACCCTCACCACGTTAAAGACGTAGTCGGGATTCTTCATGCGGCCCTCGATCTTGAGCGATGCCACGCCGGCGGCAACAAGCTCCGGCAGGCGCGCGATACCCAGATAGTCACGCGGACAAAGCAGGCGGTCCCCTTCGACAGCAACAACACTCTGCCCCGCCTCGTCCGCCAAGTCATAGGACAGACGGCACGGCTGTGTGCAGTCGCCGCGCATCGCCGACCGTCCGCGCCGCAGGGCCGAAAACTCACACGCGCCTGAATAACCAATGCAAATAGCACCGTGACAGAACACCTCTATGGGCACGCCAGTAGCGCAAAGCGTCCCAATCTCCGCCACGTTCAGCTCGCGCGCAGTCGTCACGCGCTCAACTCCCAACTCCTTGGCAGCCAACTGCACGGCGCCCTCGCTGTGAGCGCCCGCTTGGGTGGACAGGTGAATCTCGACCCCCGCAATCGCCGCACGAAGCGCACAGGCCAGCCCGGCATCGGCCACAATCAACGCATCGGCACCCAACGCGTGCGCATGCGCCCCCAACGCCACGGCGTCGGCAAGCTCATCATCGAACACGAACACGTTGAGCGTCACGTACACACGCACGCCATGGGCATGGGCCACGGCACAACCGCGCGCGAACTCATCATCGCTAAAGCCATGCGCGCTCACTCGAGCGTTGAATCCGTCCAGCCCCGCATAGATGGCATCGGCACCCGCCGCAATCGCCGCGAGCATCTGGTCGAGTCCGCCAGCAGGCGCCAGCAGCTCGGGCAGCGCCACTTCAGCCGCCGCCAGCTCGCTTTCGCATTGTCCACTCGGTTCCACCGGCCGAATCGCCATCGGTAAACTCCTTGCCAAGGTGTGCTTTCACTCTGAAAAATGCTGCCAACCAGCATACACGAGGCCCCGCGTGCCCCGATTGGTTTATCGTGTAATAACTTATGTCCATCCTGCCCGGCAGCATACCTGCCGCCTGGCACGACATACCTGGAGGTCAATATATGGGTCCTCGCCAACGACAGGGGCGCGGTCGCTCCAAGACGCATGCCCTTCCCATGATCTTGCTCTCGTTTTTGGGCTTTCTGCTTATCGCGGGCGTAGCGTTTGGCATCGGCATGATCGGCAACGTCAACCGCTGGCTGTCCGATCTGCCCGACTACACCGATGCCAACGCGTATCTGGCGAGCGAGCCCACCGACATCGTCGACTGCAACGGCAATACCATTGCGAGTTTCTACACGCAAAACCGCAAGTCCATCACCAAGGACCAAGTGTCCCCGTACGTGCTGCAGGGCACCGTTGACGTTGAGGACGAGCGCTTCTACGAGCACGGCGGCATCGACCTCTGGGGCATTGCACGCGCATCGGTGGCAACCCTCACCGGCGGCCACGAGGGCGCATCGACCATCACCCAGCAGCTGGTTCGCAACACCATCTTGCAGGAGGAACAATTCGACTCGACCATCGAGCGTAAGGTGCGCGAGGCCTATATCGCCATCAAGATGGAGGATATGTACTCCAAAGACGATATCCTCATGATGTACCTCAACACCATCTACTACGGCCATGGAGCATATGGCATCGAGGCCGCCGCCGAGACCTATCTGTCCAAAACCGCCGCCGACCTCACCCTGAGCGAGGCCGCGCTGCTGATCGGCCTTCCCAACTCGCCCTCGCAGTACGACCCCACGGTTAATCCCGACTTGGCGCTGTCCCGCCGCAACAAGGTTCTGGACAACATGCTGCGTCTGGGCCACATCACGCAGGAAGAGCACGATGCCGCGCAGGCTGAGCCCATCACGCTTAACGTGACCGAGATTTCGGGCAGTGGCGTCGATGTGTACTCTCAGCCCTACTTTGTCGCCTACGTTAAGCAGCTGCTTGAGCAGGAGTTCTCCACCGACGTGCTCTTTAAGGGCGGTCTGACCGTCAAGACCACCATCGACCCCACCATGCAGCAGGTGGCCGAGGAGGCCGTGCGCTCGCAGCTCGACACGCTTTCGCTCGACGGACTGGACATGGGCATGGTCGTCGTTGACCCCAAGACCGGCTACATCAAGTGCATGGTGGGCGGCTACGACTACAACGCCGACGAGAATCACGTGAACCACGCTACGGCAAAGCGCCCCGTGGGCTCCACGTTTAAGGCCTTTACGCTGGCAACTGCCATCCAAAACGGTATGAACCCCAACGTCACCCTCAACTGCAACTCGCCGCTCAAGGCCAAGGGCACCACGACCGAGGTGCAAAACTACGGCAACCAGAGCTATGGCAACATCACGCTTAAACAGGCAACGGCATACTCATCCAACACCGGCTACATTCAGGTGGCCGAAGCCATCGGCAATGACAAGATCATGTCGCTCGTCAAAAAGCTTGGCATCGATCCCGCCAAGGACAATATCGAGGACGTTCCCGTCATGACGCTCGGCACCGGGTCCATCTCACCGCTCGAGATGGCATCTGCCTACGCAACGTTTGCCAACGGTGGCTACTACCGTCAGCCCATCGCCATTACCGAGATCGACTCGCGTACCGGCTCGGTTCTGTACCAGCACACTGACAATCCCACGCAGGTGCTCACCGAAGGCGAGGCTGCCGCGGTTACCGACGTTCTATCCGGCGTCATGCAGGGCAGCGGCACGGGTGCCGCCGGCGCGCTGAGCGTCAACCAGCCCTATGCCGGCAAGACGGGCACCACTGACAACACCACCAACCTGTGGTTCTGCGGCTTCACGCCGCAACTGGCATGCGCCCTGTGGACCGGTTATTCCGCAGGCGAGATTCCCATCCAAAAGTACGGTTCGGACCTGCTGGGCGACAGCACCAACCTGCCCGTCTTTAAGAAGTTCATGAACACCGTTCTTGCGGGCACCGAGCGCGAGGAATTCTCGACCGGAACGGCTCCCACGTACAAGAACAATAGCGTCTGGAAGTTCTACGGCACTAGCAACGCCAAGAAGTCGGAGGACAAAGACGACAAAGACGACAAAGACGAGGGAGCAACCACCACGACGACTACCACCACGACGACCGAGACCACGGGTGGCGATACGACCGGCGGCAACGGTACCACCGGCGGAGACGGTACGACCGGCGGCGGCGACGGTAGCGGCGGCGAGGGCGGCTCTCCTACCCCCACCCCTACTCCCACGCCCACACCCGATCCTACGCCTACCCCCGATCCTACGCCCACGCCCGACCCCTCTACGGGCCAGTAAGCGCAAAAAACGACTGACACCAAGGCGCCCGAACAGCATATACGCAACTCGGGCGCTTCTTTATTTCGGCAGATACCACAAGATGCCACGACGGCCCCGGCTACAGGACCGACAGAGCAACAGGCACTGGTATGCAAAAAGGGCGCTGACCTTCGTCAACGCCCTCGGCAATTACCTATAGCAACAATCGGCACAGCAGCAGTGCCACGCATCCCCTACTTGTGAGAGTTACTCAGCTTGTTGATGAGCGCCTCAAGGCGTTCGCCGTCCTCGGCCGTCTGCGCAATGACTAAGATCGTGTCGTTGCCGGCAAGCGAGCCAAGCACGTCGGGCAGCTCCGCGGCATCGACCGCTGCGGCAATACCAGAAGCCGTACCGGGCTGCGCCTTGATCATAACCAGATTATCGGTGCGCAGTACGCCAGTAACTAACTCGGAAACCATGCGCTGCAGATGCAAGTCCTCGGCAAGGACATAGATGCCCTCGGGGAGCTTACGCAGTCCCATGTCCGCGATGTCGCGCGAAACGGTCGCCTGCGTGCAATCGAAACCCATGGCGCGAAGCTCGTCTACCAAAACGCGCTGCGTACGTACGTCCTTATTGCGAACAATATCTCTGATGGCATCCTGGCGCCCATTGCGTTTTTTGGCCATACAAAACCTCACTCCAAAAGATGGTGGAGACAATCACTTAGTGATTGAATAGTTTAGCGCTATTTGAGGGTTTTAGTGAATAAGAACGCATTTCGAAACAATTCCATGCAATTTATTTCGAAAAACACGCTACTAGACAGTCCTGACGCCCGAACGATTGAAAAAGGCCACCAGATGCGTATACAACGCGCACCGCATAGGCTTGGCACTAGCTATCGAACCATAGAGCAGACCTAAGCCCCGATGATTGCCCTTAAGAGCCGCAACCATCTGACGGGTACGCTGCGCTTCGAGCATATCATGCAAACGGGCCGAACGCTCTATTGAAGACACCCCATGGGGGCTCAGACACAAATTTTCGATGCAGGCAACCAGGCCGGCGTAGTAATACCGCTGGCAGACCAGCTTCAACTGATCGCCACCGCCCGCGACGGCAAGCGAGTCGGCAAGCCTGTCGAGCGCCCCGATATCATCAGAAAGCCTGGCAAACATTGTGGGGTCAAACGTCTCCGTAATCGACGGCGCCACTGCATGAAAACGGGCATGGCCACATCCCGAAACGCGCTTTGCCTGCGAAAGCGCGAGCGTCAAAAAAGACACCGTGCGAAACGCATCGCCATGCGCAAGGCACGCCTCAAAAAGGGCGCGATCATACAGCACGCCAGAGGTCTGTCGGATTAAACCACAGGAAACCAATTGGGTCAGGCAAGCCGCCCGGTCCTCATCTTCAGAAACGGATATCGCGTCCAAAACTCGGGAATGACGTTCGCGGTGAACATCGTAGCGATCGAGCGAAACAGAGGGAAACACGATGTCAGCAGAAGCGTCGCAGGAGCTTTCGACCATCTGCGAAAGGGACTGCGGCGCAAACCACTCATTGGCATTCATCGCAATGATCTGGGAGCCGCGCGAAGCCGCAAAGCCGGCACGCAGGCAGGCGCCAGGCACTGGGTCCTCAACATCAATCAAATCAATATGAATATCTCTGTCGGCAGCAACTTCGAGCGAATGACGCACACCAGCTACCACGCCGCGGCAAACGACGACAATCTGCAAATCGTAGAGGTCTTGGTTCTGGATGCTCTCGAGAGCACGCATCGTATAACTGGGCGAACCCTCAACAATCAGGATCACCGAAAGTCGCGGATGCGAACCACGTCGAACCAAGTTTTCCGTCCTCTCGACAGCCAGTAACAAACTGCCGTTCATGGTACACCCCGTCAATTAATGCGGGCGGTCGCCCGTCGCGATGCACGTCAAGAACAGATGTTGCACACGCCCCGCCCACAGGCGCCGCACACAAAGATCGCCCTCTGGCAGTCTCTCCCCTAATCGAGGACCGCAAGCTCAGCGGGGTCGTAGTCCACACCCATAAAAGTAAGACCGCATGCAGGCGCCGTAGGACCAGCAGCGGTGCGATCGCAGGCATCAATTACCTCGCGCATCCACTCGGGATCGCGGCGATGCATACCAATCTCGACAAGGGTGCCCACAATAGTTCGCACCATCGAATGCAAAAACGCATTGCCCTCGATGGTAAACGTGAGGATGTCCTCGCCAAAGGCGGCCTCATGGCCAAACTCGGCACGCATTACGCAGCGGTGCGTAGGTTTGCCCACGGCAGAGGCGACCTTGCAAAAGCTCTTAAAGTCCTGCTCGCCCAAAAGCGCGGGGCAGGCGGCCGCCATCGCATCGACGTCGAGGGGATAGCGATACCACCACACGGCCCCGCGTGATAGCACGGGCCGCGCATCACGATCGGCAATGCGATAGGTGTAAGTGCGAGAACGCGCGTCAAAGCGCGCAGAAAAGCCCTTACGAGCCTTGTAGACCTCGTTTATGGCGATATCTTTGCCCAGGAGGGCATCCATAGCCCTCAGCCACCTACGGCGCGTATACGCAAGCTCAGCGTCCGTTACGGGCACGCTGATGTATTGGGCCACCGCGTGAACGCCGGCATCGGTACGCCCCGCGCACGTCAGATCGATTGGGCGGCGCAGCAACGTCTCAATGGCACGGCGCAGCTCGCCCGCAACCGTCGTCTGGCCCGGCTGCTCGGCAAATCCGCTATAGGAGGAGCCATCGTAGGCCACGCGAAATACAAGGGTGGCGTCGAGCTCGGGGGTCGAATTGAAATCAGACGGCGCAGTCATGGGCGCTCCCAACAAACTAGCAACGGTATTGCGACAAAAAAAGAGGGGTACGCGAACGTACCCCTCGAATATAGCCTATGCAGACAGAATGTCTACTCAGCGGTCTCCTCAGCAGGAGCCTCCTCGACAGCCTCAACCTTCTTGGGAGCAGCGGCCTTCTTGGGGGCCGGAGCAGCCTTCTTGGCCTTAGGCGTGCAAGGCTCGGTGACGAGCTCCATGATAACGATAGGAGCGTTGTCGCCCTTACGGTTACCGAGCTTCATGATGCGGGTGTAACCGCCGTTGCGGTCCTGCCACATGCCCTGAGCAGCCTTGTCGAAGATCTCGGCAACGAGCTGCTTATCGCCGAGCTTGGCGATAGCCAGACGACGAGAGTGCAGGTCGCCCTTCTTGGCCCAGGTGATGATCGGGTCGACGACCGAACGCAGCGCCTTAGCGCGGGTCTCGGTGGTCTTGATGCGGTCGTTCTCGAAGAGGGCCTTAGCAAGGCTCTTCTTCATGGCCTTGGTGTGGCTCGCATCGGTGCCGAGCTTCAGGCCCTTCTTAACGTTGTGACGCATGGTCTAGTTTCTCCTCAAATATGCGAAGCATTAAGCCTTCAGGCTCAGGCCCATGGACTCAAGCTTGTCCTTCACTTCCTCGATCGACTTAACACCGAAGTTACGGATGTTGAGCAGATCGTTCTCCGAGAACTCAACGAGCTGACGGACCGAGTGAATGCTGGCGCGCTTAAGGCAGTTGTAGGAACGGACGGAAAGGTCCAGGTCCTCGATCTGCTTGTCCAGCTCGGCGTTGTCGTTGGTGACCTCGGGAGCGAAGATCGAAGCCTCCTCCTCGACCTCGGGGGTCTCGGCAAGGTTCATAAAGGCAGCCATATGCTGGTTGATGATATTGGCAGCCTGGACCACGGCGTCGCGCGGGGCGATGGAACCGTTGGTCTCGATCTCGAGGACAAGGCGGTCGTAGTCGGTATGCTGACCGACACGGCAAGCCTCAACGAGCTTGGCGCAACGAGACACCGGCGAGTACAGCGAGTCGACGTTGATCACACCGATGGGATCGTTGTCACGCTTGTTAGCCTCGCCAGAGACATAGCCGCGACCATAGCCGATGCGCATGCTCATGGTGAGATGGCCACCCTCGGTGAGCGTAGCAATGTGCTGCTCGGGGTTGACCAGCTCAAACTCGGACGGAATAAAGAAGTCCGCACCGGTGACCTCGCAGGGGCCGTCAACCGAGATGGTGGCGGTCGCCTCGTCGGTCGTGCCGAGAGCCCTGAAGACAAGACCCTTGACATTCAGGACGATGTCGGTGACATCCTCGACCATGTTAGGGATGGTCATGAACTCGTGCTGCGCACCATCGATCTGAATGGCCTCGACGGCGGCACCCTCGAGCGAGGACAGAAGAACACGACGAAGCGAGTTACCCAGCGTATCGCCGTAGCCACGCTCGAGCGGCTCGACGGAGACACGAGCAGAGGTCTCGTTGATCTCTTCGACCTGAACCTGAGGCCTAATGAATTCTGACATGTATTACCTCCAGCCTCAGCAGCCCGGATGGACTACTTAGAGTAGAGCTCGACGATGAGCTGCTCGTTGATATCACCGCTGATCTGCTCACGCGTCGGCAGAGCGAGCACGTTACCAGACAGCTTCTCGATATCGACCTCGAGCCAGCCAGGGACCTCAAAGCGCTCGGAGGAAATCAGGGCCTCCTTGATGGGGAGGAGGTCACGGAACTTCTCGCCGACAGCGACGACGTCGCCGGCCTTGACGCGGTAGGACGGGATGTCCACGCGCTTGCCGTTCACGGTGAAGTGACCGTGACGGACGGACTGACGAGCCTCTTTGCGGGTGCGGGCGAAGCCAAGACGGAAGACGACGTTGTCGAGGCGAGACTCAAGGATGATCATGAGGTTCTCACCGGTGACGCCGTTCATCTTACGGGCCTTGTTGAAGTAGCCGTGGAACTGCTTCTCCAGAACGCCATAGATGAACTTGACCTTCTGCTTCTCACGCAGCTGCATGCCGTACTCAGATTCCTTGCGACGGCGCTTGGGCTGACGGATAGATTCCTTCTTGCTGCTGTAACCGAGCTCAGCGGGATCGATCCCGAGCTGACGGCAGCGCTTAAGAACAGGAGTCCTGTCGATTGCCATATTGATACGATCCTTTCAGTTACACGCGGCGACGCTTCTTGGGGCGGCAGCCGTTGTGCGGAATGGGGGTCTTGTCCTGGATGCTCGAGACCTCGAGGCCAGCAGCCTGGAGGGAGCGGATGGCGGTCTCACGACCGGAGCCGGGGCCCTTGACGAAGACGGAAACCTTCTTCATGCCGTGCTCCATGGCCTGCTTGGCAGCAGCCTCGGCAGCCATCTGGGCAGCGAACGGCGTGGACTTACGGGAGCCCTTGAAGCCCACCTGGCCAGCCGACTTCCAGGAAATGACGTTGCCCTGGGGATCGGTGATCGAAACGATCGTGTTGTTGAACGTAGAACGAATGTGAGCCTGGCCCACGGAAATGTTCTTACGGTCCGCGCGCTTCAGACGGGCAGCGCGAACGTTCTTCTTAGCAGTAGCCATCTATCTAGCGCTCCTTATTTCTTCTTCTTAGCACCGATCTGACGCTTCGGGCCCTTGCGGGTACGAGCGTTAGTGTGGGTGCGCTGGCCGCGGACCGGGAGGCCCTTGCGGTGACGAAGGCCGCGGTTGCAGCCGATGTCCATAAGGCGCTTGACGTTCTGGTTGCGCTCACGGCGGAGGTCGCCCTCAACCATGATCTGATTCTTATCGATATAATCGCGGATGGCGTTAACCTCATCCTCGGTGAGGTCCTTAACGCGCGTGTCCACGTTAACGTTGCACTCGACGCAAATCTTCGTCGCAGTGGTGCGGCCGATGCCGTAAATGTAGGTCAGACCGATCTCAACGCGCTTCTCACGCGGGAGGTCGACACCATTAATACGGGCCAACGTAGTCTCCTCTCTTAACCCTGACGCTGCTTATGACGGGGGTTCTCGCAAATGACGAGGACCTTGCCATGGCGCCTAATGATTTTGCACTTATCGCACATCTTCTTGACCGAAGGACGTACCTTCATCGTTCTTCCTTTCGGTAGCGCTCAAACTACTTCCCTACTATCTACTCGCCCAGCCGCAGGCGTTTAAAACTATGGCTGGTCTTCACACGCAAACCGACCGTAGGTTGAGCTAAGCCTGCAGTCGGAAAAGAGCGTGTATGCGTGTCGCTATTTATAGCGATAGGTGATGCGACCGCGGGTCAGGTCGTACGGGGAAAGCTCCACGACAACCCTGTCACCGGGGAGAATACGGATGTAATTCATTCGGATCTTGCCAGAAATGTTGCACAGAACCGAATGACCGTTCTCGAGCTCGACCTTAAACATGGCGTTGGGCAGCGGCTCCTTTACCGTACCCTCGAGCTCAATTGCGTCTTCCTTCTTCACAAGCAATCATCTTTCTCTAGAAAACGACAGCGATTGAGTATTCTACAATACGCATGCACGTATCGTAATATCTTCGTAATGGCTCCACATCTAAGTGGAACTTGTTACATTTGAAATGTAAATGCCGACGAATTTGAACGCGGCCTCTACATCTCGCCTCCTTGCAAGGAACACCAAGCGCCCTGTGCATCCGTGGTAAGAATCACCGGGCCGTCATTGGTAATGGCGACGGTGTTCTCGTAGTGCGCGGCGGGCAGGTGGTCGTTGGTCGTAACGATCCAACCATCGGAGCCCGTGCTCACATGATTGGAACCCATCGTTACCATCGGCTCGATAGCGATGACCATACCAGCCTGGAGGCGAACGCCCCTCCCCTTCTTTCCATAGTTAGGAACGTTGGGGTCCTCGTGCATCACGCGGCCAATGCCATGGCCCACGTAATCGCGAAGCACGCCGTAACCGTGAGACTCGGCGAGGGACTGAACAGCATACCCGACGTCCCCGATATGGTTACCGGGAACAGCCTGCTCGATGGCAGCCTTTAGGCAATCGCGCGTAACCTCGCACAGGGCCTTGGCCTCGGGCGTGGGCGTGCCGACGAAAAACGTCCAAGCGTTATCGCCGACCCAACCGTCGACGACAGCTCCCGTATCGATGGAGATGATATCGCCATCGCGCAGGATCATATCGGGGTTGGGAATACCGTGGACCACGGCATCGTTTATTGATGCGCAAATGGTTCCGGGGAACCCGCCGTAACCCTTAAAGGCAGGGGTGCCGCCATGCATGCGGATAATCTGCTCGGCAAGCTGGTCGAGCTCGAAGGTCGACACGCCGGGGCGAACCATGGCTCCAACGTGGCGGAGCGCCATCTTAGATAGCGCTCCTGCCTTCTTCATCTGCTCAATTTGCGTTGCAGACTTAATCTTGATCATAGACCGAGAGCCTCTTTGACATCCCCGTACACGGTCTCGCGAGCCTGGTCACCGTTGACCGACTTGAGCAGACCCTGGCCACGATAGTAGTCGACGAGCGGGCTCGTGGACTTCTCGTAGACGTCGAGACGATTCTTGATGGTCTCGGGCTTGTCGTCGTCGCGCTGATACATCTCGCCGCCGCACTTGGGGCAGGTGGCATCGGCAGCGGTGCCGGTGTAACCGCAGGCGCGGCAGGTGCGACGCGAAGACAGACGATCGATGATGACCTCGGGGGCCACATCGACCAGAAGAGCGCAGTCGATCTCGCGACCCATAGCGGAGAGCTCGGAATCGAGCGTCACAGCCTGGGCGGTGTTGCGCGGGAAGCCGTCGAGGATGAAGCCCTGCTGGGCGTCATCGGCGGCAAGGCGCTCCTTGACAAGGTCGATCACGAGCTGGTCGGGAACGAGCTCGCCAGCGTCCATGTACTTCTTAGCCTGAATACCAAGCTCGGTGCCACCCTTGACGGCAGCACGCAGCAGGTCGCCCGTGGAAATGTGAGCGACGCCAAACTCGGCGACGAGCTCCTGTGCGACGGTGCCCTTACCGGCACCCGGAGCTCCGAGCAATACGAGGTTCATGAGCAATCCTCCTCTAGCCTATTTAAAGAATCCATCGTAATCATACATCTTGATCTGGCCTTCGAGCTTATCGACCGTGTCGAGCACGACGCCGACCATGATGAGGATGGACGTGCCGCCAAACGCCTGGATCAGCTGGTTACCCGTGAAGGAGAAGATGATCGAAGGCACGATGGCGATGAGCGCCAAAAAGACAGCGCTGGGAAGCGTGATCTTGTTGAGCGCGTTCTTGATGTAGGCCGCGGTAGCCCTACCCGGACGGACGCCCGGAATAAAGCCGCCCTGCTTCTTAAGGTTGTCGGCCGTGTCATCGGGGTTGAACACCATGGAGGTGTAGAAGTACGCGAAGAATACGATGAGGACAACGTTAAGCACCCAGTTGAGCCAACCGGTTGAAAGCGCAGAGGCAACTGCCTGGATCCAGCCGATGCCGGGGAAGAACACGGCAATCTGGGCCGGGAAGTACAGCAGCGCCGAAGCAAAGATGATCGGCACGACACCCGCGGTGTTGACCTTGATGGGCAGGTAGGTGGTCTGGCCACCCATCATGCGACGGCCCACGACGCGCTTAGCGTAGGAGACCGGAATGCGGCGCTGGCCGCGCTCAAGGAAAACAATCAGCGGGATAACCAGCAAGATGATGGCGCAGATGATCACCATGGTGATGATGCCACCGGCATTGCCCTCGGTGCTGGAGAAGATCGCCTGCGGCAGACCGGCCATGATGTTCGCGAAGATGATCAGCGACATGCCATTGCCGATACCGCGCTGGGTGATGAGCTCACCAATCCACATGATCAGCATGGCGCCCGCGG
>JAHYYL010000003.1:77272-106611 GCA_019424965.1 Collinsella sp. | reverse complement strand
GATTAATGGATGGAAACGGATGTTCTATCGGGACACACATTTTGTCCTATAAGCCGCAGACCATTAGCAAGAACCCAAGAAGGTCCTTAGGAGCTCGATTAATCCATTCGGATTCCTGAGGCACAAACGACCCCGATTCCACAATGGAATCGGGGTCGTCGTTTCTAAAGCCGTCGATAGACAATCGGTGTTTACCTTAGCTCCCTATCCAAGTTAATTATCCACGCTCGTTCTCCGGTCGGGAGATTTTTTCTCTCGCGCGTCCAGAAATCCACGCTCGAGCAGGACATCCAGGTCCGTACCCGCCCTTGTCTCGATCTGTAACGGCAAGAGGCCTATTCCGCTTCTACATGTTACAGATCAAGATATTCCTAAAACACCCTAAGTTTCATCTCAATCTGTAACAGTTAGATGCCAAATATCGGTCTTGGTGTTACAGATTTAGACAAACTGGAGGACGAGACAAACCAAAAACGGGATGGGCGCTAACCCGATGGCGCACCACCTAAATAGAAACGGGCCCTGTCCCACAAGGAACAGAGCCCGAAACTTTCATGGAGCCAGTGACAGGAATCGAACCTGCAACCCACTGATTACAAATCAGTTGCGCTACCGTTGCGCCACACTGGCACACTTGGCGCTTTCGCGCGAAGCCAATTAAGAATAAAGGAATTGCGGACGAGGCGCAACAGGCCCTTTGACCGACCACATCTCAAAACTATTCGTCAGAACGAATAGTTTTTATTACAATGAAGAAGATAAAACTATTCGTTCTGGCGAAGGGTTTCGCGATGTTGACCACGAAGGAAGCTGCAGAGCTACTCGACATCACCCCGCGCAGGGTGCAAGAGCTCATAAAAAACGGAGCGCTTGAGGCACGCAAGGCTTCTGGTGTATGGCTCATCGACAAAGACAGCGTCAACGCACGGCTCCGCTCCGTGACCAAAACGGGGGGACGCCCCCGTCGAGGCCATGGAAAAAGCGAGATTACGTTTACCCTCATGAACCGCACGCACGAAGTCGTCCAGCTGGTCTACAGCACATCGCGAAAAGACTTTACCCACATCGGTGCCGACATCGATTACATCCACGCCCCTATTGGAGTACTTGGCCCCAATAGTCCCGTGTCGCTCGACTCTTTCCGCATTTGGTGGCGAGGCCGCGGTATCCCGCTCGCACGCATTGGACTAGCCTCCCTGCTTGCAGAAGCCGCAGTCGATGTTCCCGATGAACTCATCCAGCGAAATCTCGGCCTCTCCCTATCCGACCAGTATTGGATTAGACCCCAAGATTCCGGTCTCGCGTGGGAGGATATTAACTTCTTCAGTAATGCTTTTGACGACGTCTCTCTGTCCATCGCACCCTTCGCCCCAGAGGGCAAAGCAGCCGCCGCAAAGCCCGATAACACCTCGGACGGCAATCTTCAGAAGTATTGGACATGCGAGGGTGACCGTCGAATCCTCCACAAGGCAGGTGCGCATCTAAACCAGGAACCCTATAACGAGATGGTGGCGACCGCACTTCACCGTCGCATCCTAAACGCTTGCGATTATGTACCCTATTCGCTCGAAGGCGCGGGTACTTCTGCCTTGAGCACATGCAATATCTTCTTAACTGACGAAGAAGAATATGTCCCTGCGTTCTATGTAAACCAGCATGCAAATGCAGACGAGCGATTAACCGATTACGAACGGTATGTAGCAAACTGCGAGGAGCTTGGAGCGACAGATATAAAAGACGCCCTTGACCGCATGATCGTATGCGATGACATCATTGCCAACTACGACCGTCATTGGCGCAACTTCGGCCTCGTGCGAAACGTCAACTCACTGGTCTGCAGACCAGCCCCCATCTTCGATTCGGGCTCATCACTCTGGTGCAACATATCACTAGAGGAGCTTAGGGCGGGAGAGCACAATTTTACCAGCGCACAATTTCATTCAAGTCCCGCCAAACAAATGTTGCTCGTCGAGGACATGGGCTGGTTTGACGGCGACAAACTCGAGGGCTTTGTCGACGAGGCGATCGAGATTCTGTCTAAAAACGATGCCCTAGCAGCGAGACTGCCTTATCTAAAAGAGGCGCTAACGTGGCGCCTCGAAAGAACGATCGACATCGCTGAATGGAGTTAGCGAGGCAGCATTGCCCCGCCAACTCCCCTACCTCCCGCGCAACGCCTTGAGCTTGGCCAGCGCCTCGGGGCTCAGGCGACTGCCCAGGGTCATCTTGATCTGCGGAGCTTCCTCTGCCTCGTGCACGTCGTTGTCAATCTGCTTGATCTCGTCCACCAGCATGCGGCTCGAAATACGCGTGACGCCCTTGCCCATGACGACGGCTTGAATTGTGCCGTCACTCGATACCACGGAGCACGCGCGGCCCTCCTCACGTGCCTCGATGCAGAGCTTCTGCACCACGGTGTCGGCAGAGACGCCCGTCGGCGAAAACTCGATGCGCACGCCGCGGGCCGGCAGGTTGGGACGCTCGCTGGAGATATTGCCCGCACCGTCAAACACAATCACAGCCTCGTAGCGGCCCTGGGCAAACGCGGCGACATCGTTGATGAGGGCGGTGCGCGCCATATCGTGAACGTCGCTGGAATACGGATCGTCGGAATGGTCGTATACGAGCTTTTCGTAGCGCGGCGTGCAGTGGATCACGTTGTAACCGTCGACCACCAGCAGCTCGGGCTTGTTGGAGTGCACCGTCGAGACTGGGTCGGCGATAGCCTGTGCAAACGCATTGCCGCCCACGCCGTAGGTCGCGGCCGAGACAATCGGCTTGGCCGAGCCTTCGCCAAAGCGCTTGGCTTTGGACTTGGCACGGTTCTTTTTGGACATGCGCTACTCCTCCCCCATGAGCTCGCCGGCGTTGCGGCGCAGCCATTCAAAGCACAGCGCCGTGGTCGCCTGGGCAACATTGAGGCTCTCGGTCATGCCGCGCTGGGGAAGCTTGGTCAAAAAGTCGCATTTCTCGAGCACCAGGCGCGAGATGCCGTCGCCCTCGGAACCCATGACGAGCGCCACGCGGCCCTCGAAGGGAGCATCCCAGCAGCTGCCCTCGGCGTGCTCGGAAGCACCGCCCACCCAAAAGCCGGCGGCCTTGAGGTCGTCAAGCGCTCGGGCAATGTTGGGAACCTGCGCGATGGGCAGGTGCATGACAGCACCGGCGGAAGTCTTATAGCTGCCGACGGTCACGCCGGCGGCGCGCTTATTGGCAATGATGACGCCCGCCGCGCCCACGACCTCGGCAGAGCGCACGATGGCACCAAAGTTGCCATCGTCGGTCACATGGTCGAGCACGACGACGAGCGCCGGGCCGTCACCCGCGCGGTCGAGGATATCGGCGACATCGGCATAGGGGAAGTTGCCGACCTCGAGCGCGATGCCCTGGTGAGCGCCATGGCTCGACAGCACATCGAGCTGTGCACGCGGCACATACTTAATGCGGACGCCCGCGGCGTTGAGGTCATCGACCAGACGCGACAGGGCGGCATCGCGCTCCCCGCCCTCGGCAATGAGCGCGCACTTGATGGGAAAACCAGTGCGCAGCGCCTCGGCGGCAGCACGACGGCCTTCGATAAACTCGCCCTTGGGAGCCTGGACAGCGTCGCGGTTGCGATCGCGCTGCGGACGTGCGGCCTGGGTACGATCGCGCTGACCCTTGGGAGCGGCAGCGCGGTCATTACGGCGAATCGGACGCGAGCCAGAAGCAGCCTGCTTGCCGCCACGAGACGCGCGCTTGCGATTGTCGGCCATAAAGCGACCTCCTAAATACAACTATCAAACGAAACAAATAGACCGACCGCCCGAGGTGCGTCAGATTGCCTTGAAAGAGGAGGGCATAGACCTTGAGGTCATGCCCGACGATTGAAAGGCAAGGTGCCGTGGCTCGGGCGGTCGGTACGGGTTTTCCAAGTGCCCAAGATTACCGTGAAAGAGGAGCGGCGCGTACTTGAGTACGCGAGCGACGGTTTGAACGGCAAGGTCGGGTGCTTGGGAAACCCGCGGGGATTAGAGAGATTTGATACGAGTGCCCGCGGCCGTATCTTCAATGGTGAGGCCCAGGTCCTTGAGCTGATCGCGAATGGCGTCTGCCAAATCCCAGTTCTTGGCGGCACGGGCCTCGGCGCGAGCCTCGAGAATCTTAGCAGCGGCCTCATCCACGTCGTCACCAGTGTAGGCAACCAAACCGGCGGCAACGCCCAGCAGACCCAGCGGCAGCTCGGCCTTGGGCTCGGGAAGTTCAACGCCAAACGTATCGAGCAGCTCGACCAGCGTATCGGCGGCAGCAAGCGCGACGGCCTTGTCGGCAGCATCGCCCGCCTGCTCCAGATACTGATTGCACTCGGTGACAAAGCCAAAGACGGCACCCATGGCACCGGCGGTGTTAAAGTCGTCGTCCATGCACTCCTTAAAGGCGGCACGGGTCTCGGCGGCCTTGGCGGCAAACGCCTCGGCGGCAGCCTCATCGGCGTCGGCCGTCGCGTGGCTTGCAGCCCAGCGCAGGTTCTCGACCGTACCGGCGATACGCGTGAGCGAGTTCTCGGCACCCTCCAGGCGCTCCCAGGAGAAGTCGAGCGGCGAGCGATAGCTCGTCTGCAGCATCAGCAGACGCAGGGCCGCGGCAGAGTGCTGCTCGAGCACCTCGGCCAGCGTAAAGAAGTTACCGAGCGACTTGGACATCTTCTCGCCGTCGACCAGCAGCATGCCCGTGTGCATCCAGGTGTTGGAGAAGCCCTGGTGCCAGGCGCAGGTGGCCTGGGCGCACTCGTTTTCGTGATGCGGGAAGGCAAGGTCGGAGCCGCCGCCGTGGATGTCAATCGGGGTGCCCAGGTAGCGGTGCACCATGGCGGCGCACTCGGTGTGCCAGCCGGGACGGCCCTCGCCCCAGGGGCTCGGCCAGCTGGGCTCGCCGGGCTTGGCGGCCTTCCACAGGGCAAAGTCGAGCGGGTCGTTCTTGTCCTCGTTCTCCTCGATGCGCGCGCCCACCATAAGATCGTCGATGTTGCGGCCCGAGACCTGACCATAGTTGGGATCGCTGCGCACGGCAAAGTACACGTCGCCGTTATCGGCGGCATAGGCATGGCCCTGCTCGATAAGCGTCTTGATCATAGCGATCATGGGACCGATCTCTTTGGTGGCGCGGGGACGCACATCGGGATCGAGCACGTTGGCGGCGCGCATGACGCCGATGAACTTGTCGGAGAACTCTGTCGCGACCTCGGCAGCCGTACGGCCTTGCTCGTTGGCGCGCTTGATGATCTTGTCATCGACATCGGTGAGGTTCTGGGCGAACGTGACCTCGTAGCCGCTCGCGATGAGCCAACGGCGGATCACGTCAAAGCTGATGAACGTGCGGGCGTTGCCGATGTGGATGTTGTCGTAGACCGTGGGGCCGCACACGTACATGCGGACCTTGCCGGACTCGATAGGCTGGAACTCTTCCTTTTTATGGGTAGCGCTGTTGTAGATACGCATTCGTTACTCCTTAACGGTTTTTTGTAGCAGGCAGACGGCCCAGGCGCCGATCCCCTCGCCCTGGCCTTCCCAGCCGAGCTTTTCGGTCGTAGTGGCGGCGACGCCCACGTTTTCGACGTCAACGCCCAGGGCATGGGCGAGGTTGGCGCGCATGGCATCGCGGTGCGGGGTGATCTTGGGCTGCTGGCAGGCAATGGTGCAGTCGGCATCGACAAACTCAAAGCCCAGCTCGCGCGCATAGTCCATCACACGGGCAAGCAGCACCATCGAGTCGGCGCCCTCATAGGCAGGATCGGTGTCGGGGAACAGTTTGCCGATGTCTCCCCCGCGGCAGGCGCCCAAAATAGCGTCGGCCAGCGCGTGCGCGAGCACATCGGCATCCGAATGGCCCAGCAGACCGCGCTCGTAGGGAATGTCGACCCCGCCGATGATACATCGACGACCCTCCACCAAACGGTGGACGTCGTAGCCGTGGCCAATGCGCAGGTTACTGAACATGGGGAAGATCCTCTCCCTCGGCCATGCGGCCGAGCAGAATCGCGGTTACGGGACGCAAGTCCTCGGGTACCGTCACCTTAAGGTTGTCGCGTGGGCTCTGGACGCAGCGGACACGCCCACCCATGCGCTCGACCAGCGACGAATCGTCCGTGCCGATAAAGCCCTCGGCAATCGCTGCGGCATGGGCGCGCTTCATGGCGTCGACACTAAAGATCTGCGGCGTCTGCGCGGCCCAGTACAGCTCGCGTGGCGGCGTCTCGACGATGTTGTCGCCGTCGACGATCTTGAGCGTGTCGATTGCGGGCTGACCGCACACGACACCGTCGAGAGCGCGGTCGCTCACGAGCACATCGATCGCATGATCGATGGCCTCAGTCGTAATGAGCGGACGAGCGCCATCGTGAATGGCGACGTATTCAAAGCCTGCCGGAACCGCATGCACGCCGGCACGGGTGGAATCCTGACGGGTATTGCCGGCATCGGCAAAGCTGATGGGCGTGTCATAGTCAAACGGGTCGATGGCCAGGCGGCGCATCTCGGCACGGCGCTCGACAGGACACACCACCACGATGTGGCCGACCTTGTCACTGCGATCGAACGCACGGATGGACCAGCTCATAAGCGGACGGCCCGCCACGTTAACGAGCTGCTTGCCGCCGGGATTTCCAAAGCGCTGGCCGCTGCCGCCGGCAACGACCACGGCGCATACGGGCGCCATTATGCGTTCCCCTGTTTGGTGCCCTTCATGCGGTACAGCGAGTCCGCAAGAATGGCAGGGTTGTTGACGCCAAAGTCGCCCAGGCGCTCCGGGTCCTCGCTGATGTCATCCATGAGTTCCTGCAGCGAGCCGTACTCGTCGACAATCTTCTCGGCCACGCCGTCGCGCACGACGGACACGCGCGAAAGCGTGCGCAGGCCCAGCGGCGTCATGACAGAGTCCTCGTCCAGGTCGTCGTAGCCCAAAACCGCCGCCACATGCTGCGGGTCGGACAAGTCCTTGGGCGTCATACGGGCAAGCTCAGCGCGAATCTTCTCGGCATTTGCCTCGGAGGAGTCGCTCGCGTAGTCGCGAATCATCAGGTCGTACTCGGTATCCATGCTGGAGCCGGCGAGCTGCTCGAGCTGCATCTGCACGAGCTTGCCCTGGTTGCCCAGCTTGACAATGCAATCCTTAAGCTCGGTCTTTGCCTGCTGCATGATCTCGAAGCTCGAGAAAATACCGGTAATGTCGGCGAGTGTAACGTAGTCGTCGAGCTCGAGGGCCGTCAGGCGCAGCAGGGAGCGATCGAGCGACTGACGGGTGGTCTGGAGCGTGGCGACGAGTTGGTTGACCGAGCTCATGATGGTGGTAACGGGCTGGATCTCGTAGCTCTTGCCGTGAACGTACACGTTGACAACGGCACGACGGGCCGAGACCGAGATCACGATGGCATCCGTGAGCACCGACATGCGAGCGGCGGTGCGGTGACGCATACCCGTCTCGCTCGTGGCAAGCGAGGGATCGGGATTGAGGTGGAAGTTGGCGCGCAGGATCTGGGTGAGGTCACCGTCGATGACGACGGCACCGTCCATCTTGGAGAGCTCGAACAGACGGTTCGAGGTGAACGAAATGTTGAGCGGGAAGCCGTCGTTACCGGCAGCGAGCACGTTTTCGGTGTCGCCGACGCAGATAAGGGCGCCCAGGTGACCGGCGATGATCATGTCGAGGGCGGTGCGGATCGGCTGACCAGGTGCCGTCAGGCGGATGGCCTGTTCCATACGCTTTTGCAGCTCGTTCTTATCCAAGGCATCGCTCCCATCGTATACGCTCCATAAACGCTAAATAGTTTCTCACGGTTTGTCCCCGCAGCAGCCACGAAATCCGATGCTTACAGAATGAGCGAACACCGCTTAGGTAGCTCATTTGGGACGGGGCTCTTTTAGCTGCTCATGTGGTAGCATCGGGTCTCATATAAATGAGGGAGTAGTCGCGTAATCGGGCTCGCCCGCAGAGAGGGAGCCAGACTATGGGACTCGCAGAGCTCGTGTTGCTCGCCGTTGGCCTTTCGATGGACGCCTTTGCCGTTTCCATCTGCAAGGGTCTCGGCATGAAAAAGATCAACCTTAAAGTCGCCGTGGTGCTCGGCCTGTTCTTTGGCGGCTTTCAGGCCGGCATGCCCGTGATCGGATGGGCGCTCGGCAGTCAATTCATGGGCATCATCGGCCCCATCGACCATTGGATCGCCTTTATCCTGCTCGCCTTCATCGGCGGCAAAATGCTGTGGGAGGCCTTTACCGAGAACGAGGACGAGGGCGAGGGCGACAACAAGAATGCCGAGAAGATTGACCTGGTAGAATACCTGGTTCTCGCCATTGCCACCTCAATTGACGCCCTGGCCGTTGGCATCTCGTTTGCGGCGCTCTCGGTCGATATCGTTCCCGCTGTATCGCTTATCGGCGTCACAACGTTTATCTTCTCCGTCGCCGGCGTAGCGATCGGCCACACCTTTGGCGCGCGCTACGAAAAACCCGCCACCATCGTCGGCGGCGTTGTGCTCATCCTCATTGGGCTTAAGATCTTGCTTGAGCATCTGGGGATCCTCGCGATATAAAAAAACGCCTCTCATAAGCTCAACGTCAATGTAGAAGTCTCATGCAGAGTTTTGCATAAGGCCTTTTCGTGCAGACTTTTGCATGTCATACTGATATGCAAAAGTCTGCACGTTAGGAGATTGCCGTGGATACCCTTCCCATCACCACGCCGCGCCAAGCTGGCATCTACGTGCGCCAGGCACGCGAGTCACAGGGAATCACCCGTGCGGCCCTCGCTAAAAAAGCCGGTGTTTCGGAGCGCCTGCTCGCATCGCTCGAGCTAGGAGATGCCACCGGCATTCGACTCGACAAGCTATTGGCAATCTTCAATGCTCTCGGACTGGCGCTCGCCGCTCAAGGGGATATAGGCGAAGCAAAAAACGAGCGACCAGTCGACGCCCCGCATGCCAATCCGCTGCCTCGCAGCATCCCCAGGCGCCATCACACTCAACGTCCTCATCATCGCAACCGTCGTAGTACCGCCATTCCGGCTCTTGCAGATGCCCCCTTTACATCCGCACTATACGACGAGGTCTTCGCCGATTTCGCCATGTCCAATCTCGGAGTCTCGATTGCCGCAAACGCATCTAACCAAACCAAGCCCGAAGGGAAATAGCCAATGGCCAGAACATCACTTCGGACCATTATTTGCGGCGTACCTGCGGGAACGCTCACGCAAGATGAGAACGGTCTTATCAGCTTTACCTACGATCATGACTATGACGGGCCAGCCCTATCGACCAACATACCCGTATCGAATCGCACATACGGACAACAGGTCATGAATCCGTACCTGTTTGGCCTTCTACCCGACAGCGAGGATCAGCGAAAAGCGATTGCTGCCGAATTCGACGTTAGACCCAACAATGCCGTTGCGCTACTCAGCCATATCGGACTTGACTGTCCGGGTGGAGTGCAGTTTTGTGCCGAAGAAGACGTCAACGCCGTCCTGCATCGCACCAGCGAATACCGCCCTATAGGCGATCACGAGATTGCGCTGCGTCTCAAGTCAATCAGAGATGACCGCAATGCATCCTGGATGGGCCTAGATGAAAGTTGGTCACTCGGAGGCAATCAGGGCAAGTTCGCTCTCGCGCTCATAGACGGTCGCTGGTGCGAATGTGTGGGCTCCTCGCCCACGACGCATATTTTCAAAAATGGCGTTATCGGATTTAAACTCGAGGCTCTCAATGAGTTTGTCTGCATGAAAAGCGCCCAGCGCGCCGGTATCGCAACGGCAAACGTCGAATATCGTATGTTTGAGGACGAACCTGCCCTCATTGTTGAGCGCTATGACCGCATGAAAGTCGAAGACGGAACGATCAGGCGTCTACATCAAGAAGACCTCTGTCAGGCACTTGGGGTGATGCCCGCCCAAAAGTACACGGCAGACGGCGGCCCGACCACCCGCGACATTCAAGAGCTCCTCGTAAATACGAGCCACCATCAACTTAACCTGTATCTGTTTACGCAAATACTGTTCTTCAACGCCATTATCGGCGCACCGGATGCGCATGCGAAAAACTATTCCCTGCTCCTTGGAAACGACGGCGCAGCCATGATGGCTCGAATGTACGATGTCGCATCGGGCTTGGCGTACGAGCGCATGCGCCGCCGGGCGCGCCTTGCCATGAGCATTGGCGGCGAAAATCGTGTGGGGCGCATCGGTCCAGGCGCTATCCGCCGATACCACGGTATAGGCGACCCCGCGCTGGAGACGGCGCTCACCGATGCCGGGCTAACCGAGAAGTTTTGCTTTGCGACCATGCTGGACCTCGCCTACGAGGTACCCATTTGCATGGAAGAGGTCATGGACGAATACGCCGACCTGCCCGGCATGGCGGACCTGCGCGAGCATATGCTCGGCCCCGTCCGCGAAAACTGTCAGCGAACCCTCGACCTCATCAGGGCGGATATGGGCTAGACGCCAATCAGCTTCCCATTTCTAAAAGAAGAGAGGGGGCACCTGTCGCAAAAGACCGGGTGTCCCCTCTCGTAATGTCATTTGCAATCCATCAGCAAAAGTTTTGGATCGCCGTTAATGCGACCTTTACGCAGCGAGACGCTTGAGAACGTCGATGAGCAACTCGTAGAAGCGCTCGGCAGAAGCGAGCTCCATGCTCTCGTCCGGGGTGTGGACATCGGAGAGCGTCGGGCCCACGGCGATGGCGTCCAGGCCGTGCAGGGCCTCGGCAAACAGGCCGCACTCAAGGCCGGCGTGAATGGACTCGATGCGCAGCTCGGAGCCAAAGAGCTCGCGATAGCTCTCGACAAAGACGTCGCGGATCGGCGAATGCTCGGCATAGCTCCAGCCGGGATACTCGAACTCAAACTTGGCATCGAAGCCCAGGACATCGGCCAGCGTCTGCAGGCGGTCCTTGAACTCGTTCTGCAGAGAGGTGATCGAGGAGCGCGGGGACAGCATGATCTTGACCTGGTCGTCAGAGGTGGCAACCACACCGATGTTGGAGGAAACCTCGACGGAGCCGTCGGTGGCGACGTTGCGGCGGATCACGCCGTTGGGGGCAAGACGCAGGGCGCGGATGAGGGCAAGCGCGGACTTCTGGTCCATGGCCTCGACCTCAGCGTTGTCGGCAATCTCGACGGTGCAGGTAAAGCCGGGGTCGAAGACCTCGAGCTCGGCGGTGACGTCGGCGATGATGCCACGGGCGACCTGCGCCGCGGCTTCGGCCGCAGTGTGATCGGCATAGACCAGAACGGCCTTGCACTCACGGTTGATGGCGTTGTCCTTGGTGCCGCCGTTAAAGCTAACGATGGCGGGCTCGCCAGCGACCATCAGACGGTCGATGATGCGGGCCATGATGAGGTTGCCGTTGCCGCGCTCCAGGTTGATATCGCTGCCGGAGTGACCGCCCAGCAGGCCGGAGATGTCGAGCGTGAGGGTGCTACCGGTCTTGTGCTCGCGCACGATGGGGCAGGTGTAGGTAACGACGACGCCGCCGGCGCAGCTGACGGTGGCAACGCCCTCTTCCTCGGAGTCAAGGTTGATCATAGTGCGGGCGCTAATCTGGGACTTGTCGAGCGTCTCGGCGCCGACCAGGCCAGTCTCCTCGTCGGTGGTGAATACGCACTCGAGGGCCGGATGGACAATCGAATCATCGTTGAGCACGGTAAGCATAAGCGCGACGGCGATGCCGTTGTCGGCACCCAGCGTGGTGCCGTTGGCGGTAAGGACACCATCCTTGACGACCAGGTCGATACCATCGGTCGTAAAGTCGTGCTCAACGGAGCCCAACTTGTCGCACACCATGTCGATATGGCCCTGCAACATCACGGTCGGGGCGTTCTCGGCACCGGCAGATGCGGGCTTGCGAATGATGACGTTGTAGACCTCGTCCTGGTACACGTCGAGGCCGCGCTCCTTGGCAAACGCAACCAGGAAATCGCTGATGCCCTTCTCGTTGCCAGACCCACGGGGGATCGCGCTGATCTCCTCAAAGAAATGGAACAGCTGGGCGGGTTCGTAGCCAGTAATCTTGTAGTCCATGGTGCCTCCTTGGCGCAACTGGTTAGACAATAAGACATGCGCCTTGTATATTCCCAGACTTCGTTTGCATAAACCAGTCGAAAACGCCGAGCGCCCTCGCATCATCGGCTAACGGCGGACCGCATAGCGAAACGGTCACAACTACCGCAGCTCTACAAATCGAGGCGCCCTTGCCGGAACGCCTCGATTGCATAGATCAAATTGTCGCCACACCCTACAGCGCGCCGGAACCGGCTTGCATCATGCCGCCGGGACCCGAGCTCACGCCACCGCTCACAGGCGCGGCGTTGCCGGTGTGCGGCGCCGCCGGAGCGGTATCGCCGCCGAGCGTGCCCGCCGGACGCGGCGACGGGATCTCGCCCGTGCCATGGCTAAAGACAAACTTGCCGTCGGCCACATCGCACAGGACGGTATCGCCCTCGCCCCACTCGCCGGCCAACAGCTCCTCGGACAGCGGATCCTCGATGAGCTTTTGGATGGCACGGCGCAGCGGACGCGCACCGTTGGTGAGGTCGGTGCCCTCGGCCACGATCTTGTCGTAGGCCGCATCGGTGAGCTTGATGTTCATGCCGTTGGCAATCAGGCGCTGACGCAGGTCGTCCACCAGCAGGTGCGCGATCTTGGTCAGGTTCTCGCCCGAAAGCTTCTGGAACACCACGATGTCATCGATACGGTTGAGCAGCTCGGGGCGGAACAGGCGCTTGAGCTCGCCCATCGCACGGCCCTTAATCTCGCTCGAGGTAAGGCCCTGCTCGCCGGTGGTGCCAAAGCCAACGCTCGCATCCTGCGCAATCTCGCGGGCGCCCACGTTGGACGTCATGATGATCACCGTATTGCGGAAGTCGACCGTCTTGCCCTGGCTATCGGTCAGGCGGCCCTCCTCCAGCACCTGCAGCAGAATGTTGAAGATATCGGGGTGCGCCTTCTCGATCTCGTCGAACAGCACAACCGAGTACGGATGACGGCGCACGGCCTTGGTGAGCTGACCGCCCTCGTCATGGCCAACGTAACCCGGGGGGCTACCGATAAGCTTGGAGACCTCGAACTCGCTGCCAAACTCCGACATGTCGAAGCTGATGAGCGCGTCCTTGCTGCCAAAGAGATACTCGGCGAGCGTCTTGGCGAGCTCGGTCTTGCCCGTGCCGGTGGGACCCAGGAAGATAAAGCTGCCACCGGGACGACGCGGATCCTTGAGCGGCGAGCGGCTGCGGCGCACGGCCTTGGCAACGGCCTCGACGGCCTCGTCCTGGCCGATAATGCGGGTCTTGAGCACGCTTTCGGCCTGTAGCAGGCGACGGCTCTCGCTCTCGGTAAGCGAGGACACCGGCACGCCCGAGGTCACGGACACGATATCGGCGATCTGGCTCACGTCAATAGTGAGCGGGCTGGCGTCGAGCTCGGCCGTCCAGGCAGCCTTGGCCTCGGCGAGCTCAATCTCGGCGGCCTTCTGCTGCTCGGTGATCTCGGCGGCCTTGTTCATGTCGTCGCCCTCGGTGGCCTCCTGCGCGGCGGCCTTAAGCTCCTCCACGCGATGCTCGGCCTCGCGTACCGGCTCGGGCGCGCGGTTGGCGGCGATGCGGGCGCGGGCGCCGGCCTCGTCGATGAGGTCGATGGCCTTATCGGGCAGGAAGCGGTCCTGAATGTAGCGGTTGGAGAGGTTCGCGGCGGCCTCGATAGCACCCTGCGTGTAACGCACGTGGTGGTGCTCCTCGTAGCGCGGCTTGAGCGCGGTCAGGATTTTGACCGTGTCCTCGACGCTCGGCTCCTCGACATCGATGGTCTGGAAGCGACGCTCAAACGCCGGGTCCTTGGTGAGGTACTTGCGGAACTCCTCGGCCGTGGTGGCACCGATGATCTGGAAGGCGCCGCGCGCGAGCACGGGCTTGAGCATGGAGCTTGCATCGATGGAACCCTCGGCAGAACCGGCACCGATGATGGTGTGCATCTCGTCGATAAACAGGATGACGTCGTCGGCCTCGGTTGCCTCCTGGATCACGTTCTTGAGGCGCTCCTCAAACTCACCGCGATACTTGGCGCCCGCGACAAGACCTGGCAGGTCAAGCGTCCAGATGTTCTGGTTCATAAGGTTCTCGGGCACGTTACCGGCAGCGATCTGCTGCGCCAGGCCCTCGACGATGGCCGTCTTGCCCACGCCGGGGTCACCCAAGATAAGCGGGTTGTTCTTGGTGCGGCGCGAAAGGATCTCCATCATGCGCTGGACTTCCTTTTCGCGACCGATCACGGGGTCGAGCTCGCCGTCGCGTGCTTTCTGCGTAAGGTTGGTGGCGAACTGCTTGAGCGTATCGGTACCGCTCCCCTTTTGCTGCGAGGCGTCCGAACCGCTAAAGAACGGCAGGCCCGCACCGGGACGCCCGGCACCGGCGCCAGCGAGTGGACGCTTCTTGTCCTGATCCTTGGCGGTAAGCTTCTCGATGGCTTTTTTAATGGAAGCGGACGACACACCCAGGCGCATGAGGATATCCATGGCCATGCCGTTGCCCTCTTCGACGATACCGATGAGCAGGTGCTCGGTCGACACATAGGTCTGGTTGTTCTCGCGTGCCACGCGGAAAGAGCGCTCCATCACGCTGATGACGAGCGGCGTAAAGGCGAGCTTAGCGGCCTCGGTCTCCTCGCTGGGCTCGGGAACGGTAGTCTGGACCTCTTTGAGTGTGTCCATGATGTCGTCGTAGGAGATATCGAGCGAGCGCAGCGCCTCGGCGGCAATTCCCTCGTCCTCCTTGGCGAGCGCGAGCAGCAGATGCTCGGTACCCACCTTATTTGAATGAAGATCGAGCGCCTCTTGCTTGGCCATGGACATGACCTTGCGCGCGCGATCGGTAAAACGGTCTAACATGCTAGTTCCTCTTAGACGAGCTAGTTTTTCAAACGCAAAGCGCCACTCGTGGCGGCGCTTTGGTCTCTTTACCCATATGGGGTATATGTTAACCGCTGGGACCTTTTCCGCGCGCAGCCATACGACAACGTCTACAAAAAAGGAATCGCCAGGTGCCTCTGCATCGGCCCAACGAGCGTGGATTTTCGGACACCCATTCCACGAGCGTGGATAATCTCCCGTTTTGAGCCCGTAAACAGGCCAAAAACGGGAGATTATCCACGTTCATGTTTTGCGGATCAGTTTCATTTGCACCAATTAGCTGGTGTGACGCCAGCGAGAGTCGGTGAGGGTTCTCGCCACGCCCAGGCCAACGGGCAGAAACGCCACAATGAGCACTGCACGCACAAACCAGCCGAGCATATTGACCGTGTCGAAGGTGCACATGTAATACATCGAGCGATACAGATACAAGCCCGGCACCATAATGACAATCGATGGCACCGTGAGGGCGATACGTGGGTAGGTGAGCTTGATTTCGGCTAAGCTCGCGAGCAGGCCCGATACCAGCGCACCGATAAACGCTGCCGCCTCGGGAGGCATACCTAAGCTCAGGCCCAGGAAGGGAAACAGCGCCGGCGCATCAACAAGGGTCAGACGCAAGGTATTGGACACGGCGCCGATCAGCCCAGCTGCCGCGGCCATCTTTACCGGGCTGTTGAACATCACCGAGAAGCCGAATACGCCAACAAAGCTCATCACCACGCGCAGGAGCGTAAGGGCAAGCGGCGAAAGGCCGAGCGGGGCAAAATCATCCGGTGCCAGCCCCACACACTCGGCAACCATCCAGCCCACAAGGGTCGCCATCACAATAATCGACACGGCATACGAAAGACGCTCAATGCCGCTTCGCATATCGAGCTTAGCGATGTCGAGGCCTGCCGTAATGAGGGGAAAGCCGGGAATCACAAAGAGCATGGCGCCGATATAGCCTTCTTGGTGCGACATTGCCCCCGGTACGACCTGGCCAAGGCCGAGCAATGTCAGCAGATACGAAACGCAAGCGAGCGCAACGCCAATCGTCAGCGCGCTAAACTGGCCAAGACCCTGCTTGAGAATATGAGAGCGAGCAAAGTTGCCAACACCAGCGCCTACGAATGCGCAGGCCATCTCGATAGGGCCGCCGCCGAGCAAAAAGACGAAGGCGCCGCAAGCACAAGCTGCCGCAAGGCCCTGTTGCCAGGGAGAGTAATCGGGTTTTGAACTCTCAACGGTCTTGAGCATCTCGTGGTATTCGTGCACGGTAAACCGGCGCCCATACGTCTCGATTTCCTTTAGGAAGCTCTCCATCATCCAAATGCGATGGGTATTGACTCCCGTTGTGGGCAGGCTGACAACCTCGTTAAAGCAGTGGCCATCTTCGATGCAGGTGCACTCAAACGACAGAAGACTTAAGTCAACGTGGACGGTGACACCGAGTACGGCGGCAACGCGATTCATGGTATCGCGTACACGCCAGGCACCCGTTCCGCTCGCGAGCATAAGCATACCGGTGCGGCAGATGATGGATGACTTATCGGTGAGCGGCGCATCGACGGCAAGCTCATCGCCTGCCGTCACGATCTGGTGCCAGTCAGTTTTCATATGGAGTGCGCCGGCACGAACACCGTGGTGCATGGGGGCTCTCGAAAGCAGCGAGTCAAGGCGCGAAGACTGTGGGGGCTCCGCTGATCCGACCTCGTCCTCGTCGGGCTCTTCATCAACAAGGTCGAAAGTATCGAGCGCCGCCGGCTCGCGACGGTCGATCAATTCCTCGTCCTCATCATCAAAGTAGTTGAACTGATCGAGCATGTCCTCTTCGATTGCACGCTCGCTCGCGTCGTCCATATAGACGCTCCCTTCCTGCCGACTAACTCCCATCCTAGGCAGCGACGGCTAAAGGAAACATAAAAGAGACGACTGTCATGCATGGAAGGCGTAAACCCCCAATGCACCGGTAGACCCCAGGCGGCTAGGACCGTCCCCAAGTGCCGGCACAAGAGGAACGTCCCTAAGTGCCAACCAGGGCAACGCCACAGGTAGAGGACGGACAGCGAAAGCCCGCCAGAGCGAGCAAGGTGCTTTCAAGCAAAATGGCGCCGCAGGTTGAGCATAAGTCAGCGAGCGGGTCGCATTTGAGACAAGGTGACGTGAAACGAAAGGGCGCTGACCTTCTGGTCGCGCCCTTGAAGTTGAACGTCAGATTGTCCAAATGCGGCCCGCGCAGCGTCGAGCCGTTACGCGGTTCTACGAACCGCGTAACTAGTTAGTACATCTTTGCGCCGGCGGGGATGGAGACGTCGAGCTGGATCAGGTTGAGACGCTCCTCACCATCCTCCTCGTGGATGGCGCTGATGAGCATGCCGCAGCTGGGAATGCCCATCATCTTGCGCGGAGGCAGGTTGGTGATGGCGAGCAGAGTCTTGCCGACCAGGTCCTCGGGCTCATAATAACCGTGAATGCCGGAGAGGATGGTGCGGTCGGTGCCAGTGCCGTCGTCGAGCGTAAAGTTCAGCAGCTTCTTGGACTTCTTCACGGCCTCGCACGCCTTGACCTTCACAGCGCGGAAATCGCTCTTGGAGAAGGTATCAAAGTCGACGAACTCCTCAAACAGCGGCTCGACGGCGATCTTGGAGTAATCAACCGTGGGCTTGAGCGGCTTGACGAACGGGCTCGCGGTGTTGCCGGCCTCGGCAGCCTTGGCGGCAGCGGCACCGGACTGGAAACCCTTCTCGGGCTTCATGTGCGGGAACAGTAGCACGTCGCGGATGGAAGCCTGGTTGGTGAGCAGCATGACCACGCGGTCGATACCGATGCCGATGCCGCCCGCGGGAGGCATACCGTACTCGAGGGCGCGCACGTAGTCCTCGTCGTACTCCATGGCCTCGTCGTCGCCGCCAGCCTTCTCGGCCATCTGAGCGGTGCGCCAGGCGCGGGTCGTCCTCAAAGCGCTTGGCAAGCGGGCTGACCTCGATGGGGTAATCGCAAACGAACGTGGGGTTGACAATGGTGTCCTCGCCCAGCTCATCGTAGATCTCGGCGATAATCTTGCCGGCGGTCCACTCGGGCTTAATCTCCAGGCCCTTCTCGCGCGCGGCGGCAGCAAGCTCCTCGACCGGCGTGTCGATGGTGACCTGCTTGCCGAGCACGTCGGAAACGATGTCGGTCATGGGACGGCTGGCCCACTCACCAGAAAGGTCGATGGTCTGGCCCTGGTACTCGATGACCTCGGGGTTGCCGATGGCCTTGTTAGCCGCCTTAATGACACCCTGGGCGAGCGCCTTCATGCCCTCGAGGTCGGAGAAGGCACGATAGGCCTCCATCGTGGTGAACTCGGGGTTGTGGGTAAGGTCCATGCCCTCGTTACGGAAGATACGGCCGATCTCGAACACGCGCTCAAAACCGCCGACGATGCAGCGCTTGAGGTGCAGCTCGGTAGCAATGCGCAGGTAGCACTCCTGATCGAGCGCGTTGAAGTGCGTGATGAACGGCTTGGCAGTAGCGCCGCCCTGGATGGTCTGCAGGATGGGGGTCTCGACCTCCATGTAGCCGTCGGACTCCATAAAGCGACGGAAGGTGGAGAGAATCTGCGAACGCTTACGGAACGTCTCGCGAACGTCGTCGTTGGCGATCAGGTCAACATAGCGCTGGCGATAGCGGGTCTCCTTGTCGGAAAGACCGTGGAACTTCTCGGGCAGCGGACGAACGGCCTTGGCAAGCAGGGTCGCGCTCTTAACCACGCCGGTCACGCCCAGGATGTCGCCCAGGTCGAGAGCCTTGAGCGTATTCCAGGCAGCCTCGTCCATGTCGTTGATGCGGCAGAACAGTTGAATCTCGGCAGTCGCATCGCGCACGACGATGAACATGATCTTGCCCTGACCGCGCTTGGCGACCACACGGCCGGCGATCTTCACGACATCCTCGGTGTCCTCACCATCGGCAAGATCGGCGTACTTAGTCTCGATATCGGCGACGTAGTCCTCAAGCTCAGAGTGCTCAGGATAGGGGTTCTGGCCCGCCTCGAACAGGGCGGCGCGCTTGGCCAGGCGGGTGGCGCGCTCGTCGTTGAGCGTCGACGCCTGATCGGCGGCGTTCTGGTTCTCTGCCATAAGTTAGCTCCTCAAACTAAAACGCTCCCCAGGATTCGGTCCCAGGGAGCGAAAACATACCTTTACGCGGGACCGTGGTCTAGCGTGCGATCTTGGCGATGGTGTAGACGCGAGTCTTGCCGGAAGGCGTAACGACCTCGACGGAGTCACCCTCGCCGTGACCAATGATGGCGTGACCGACCGGAGACTCGTTGGAAATCTTGTGCTCGAGCGAGTTGGTCTCGGTGGTACCGACGAGCGTGACTTCCATGACCTCGCCGTTGGGATCAATCAGCGAAACGGTGGAACCGATGGAGACGGTCAGATCGCCCGTGGTGGCAGCAACCTGAGCGTTGGCGAGGATGGCCTGGATCTCGGCAATACGAGCGGCGTTCTGGGCCTGCTTGTCCTTAGCGGCGTCGTACTCGGAGTTCTCCGAAAGGTCGCCGAACGCGCGGGCTTCCTTGATGTCCTCGACGATCTCCTTGGCGTAATCGCCCTCACGCCAGGCGAGCTCCTCGACGAGCTTCTGGCGGCCCTCAGCGGTCAGTACGATCTGGCTTGCGTCCATACGGATATCTCCCCAACTCTGATCAAACAATCAACTGTCAACAAAACGAAAAAGACCGGCTAGCCTGCGGGCAAGCCGGTCAGGTGCTCACCCCAAAGGGATGGGACTACTCTGCGTCCGCGTCGCTGTCCTCTGCCTGCTTCTTCTTGGCAGCAGCGAGCTTGGCCTCGAGCTCAGCGATCTCCTTGTCCTCCTCGGACTGCTCGACCACGACCTCCTCGGCCTGCTTGGTCTCGGCCTTATCGTCGCCCTCCATACCCTCGCGGATATTCTTGACGGTAGAGCCGAGGGACTTGCCGAGCTTCGGCAAGTTCTTGGGCCCGAAGATAATCAGGACAACGACGAGAATAATGATGAGCTCAGGAGCCCTCAGTCCAAACATGTAGACCTCCACAATACAGCGAGACAAGCTCGAATGAGTATACCGCGGGTATCGCGGTATCACAACAATAGCTAAAAAAAGGGACCGCAAGAAGCAGTCCCTCCTCATGCTCTGGTCGGGTTGACTGGATTTGAACCAGCGACCCCTGCGTCCCGAACGCAGTGCTCTACCAAACTGAGCCACAACCCGTTAGCTCGACTATAGTAACAAAGATTTCCGTCGTGTGCTAGAGAAATTTTTACTTCTTTGGCACTTCGATGCGAACCGTGTTGGGAATGAGCTCCGTCGCGCAGGACCACCAGCCGTTTTGCAGGGCAGCGTCGGCAAGCCTTTCGGCCGTGGCGGCGGTGTCGCAAATGGCAAATGAGCAGGCACCCGATCCGCACACATCTACAGCAACGGTGCCGTCCTGTTTACGCAGCCAATCGAGAACCATTTGAATCTGCGGCTCCATCTGTGCGGAAATGACACCTAGGTTGTTATGGATGAGCGCATATGCCGTCTCGGCATCACCAGCATGCAAGGCAGAAGCTATCGCGCCGGGCTTGTCTGTAGGCACCGGAGCCTCGTCAAAACGTCGATAGGCTTCAATTGTCGAAACGCTTGCCTCGCGCGGCTTGACCAACACGACGGGCGTTGCGGGCAGCGCGGGATACTCAGTTGCCAGCACGTCTCCCCCACCTACGTAGAACGCAAGGCTCGCGTGCAAAAAGAACGGGACGTCAGCACCAATGCCCCGCGCAATGTCGTCGAGCGCGGGGTCGGAGCGATCAATTCCCCAGAGCTCCGCCAAGGCGACAATGACCGCGGCCGCATCCGTCGAGGGACCGCCCAAGCCGGCGCACAATGGAATGCGCTTCTCAATCGTCACGCAGATGTTTGCCTCGCGACCATAATGCTCGGCCATAGCAACCGCAGCCCGATACGCCGTATTCTTTTGCATGGGAAAATCTGATGCCGGAACCGTCTGGACGGTCAGCACCTGCGCCGGCGTGACCGTCACGGTATCGGCAAGACCGACGGCTGCCATCAGGGAGTCGACTCTGTGATAGCCGCGGGCGTCGCGCTCGGTATGAACCCCCAGATAGAGGTTAATCTTTGCCGGCGCGGAAAGAGTCAGGGACCGATCGGTCACCGTTAGTGCTCCTCGAGCTGATTGCCGAGCGGGGTAAAGATATGCTCGCCGCTCTCGGGGTCGAACAGCTCGACCTGACCGGTGAGGACATCGATATACTGGTAGGACTGACGCGACTTGCGGCCTCGGCGCTCGTCAACCTCGACGATAAAGACGGCGGGGTGGACGCTCTTGATGGTGCCCATGCGCTCGACGACGCGGGTGCGGCCCATGTTGGCCTTCACCTTAACGCGATCGCCCACCATATTGGTCAGCTTCTCGTGGATGTCGTCGACGTGATTGACTTCCATCTCTTCCATGAACAGGGCCTCCAGAAGATGCAATTCAAAAAGGGGATAATACCCCTAAGATAGACAAAACTCTAATACTATAGCACCCTGTTGCGACCACGCGCAAGTAGCTAATTTGGCTACTTACAGATTGTCGGTATCGAGGACGATGGTGAATGGGCCGTCGTTGACGAGGTCGACTTTCATATCGGCGCCAAAGATGCCGTGCGCCACGTGTTCGACATCTTGACGAACGAGCGTCAGGAAGTACTCGTAGAGCTCGTTGGCAACATCGGGCGCGCCCGCATCGGTAAACGACGGACGGCGACCGTGGCGGCAATCGGCGAACAGCGTGAACTGCGACACCACGAGCACCTCGCCGTCGACATCGGCAAGTGCCAGGTTGGTCTTGCCGTTCTCGTCCTCGTTAATGCGCAAGCCCCGGAGCTTGCCCCACAGCTTATCGGCCTCGGCGCGCGTGTCGCCGTGGCCCACGCCCAGCAGCACCAGGTAGCCACGTCCAATACGGCCCACGCACTCGCCGTCGACCGTCACGCCGGCGTTGAGCACGCGCTGCACCACCGCGCGCACGGCCTACTCCTCGCCCGTCAGTTTGGCGGATAGGTGCTCGAGCGCATGGAATCGATGGCTGATGGCGTTCTTCTCCTCCGCCGTCAGCTCGGCCATGGTCTTGCCCGGCGTGTCGACCGGCAGGAACAGCGGGTCGTAGCCAAAGCCGTGATCGCCGCGGCCCTCGTGTGCGATAGTGCCCTCGCAGGCGCCCTCACCATAGGTGACCAAACCGTCCGTGTCGATGAGCGCAACGACGCTCCTAAAGCGCGCGGTGCGATCCTCGTCGGCCACGCCCTCCAGATTCACGAGAAGCTTGGCGTTGTTGGCGGCATCGTCTCCGTGCACGCCCGCATAGCGCGCGCTATACACGCCAGGCTCGCCGTCCAGGGCATCAACGACCAGGCCAGAATCGTCGGCAATGGCCATAAGGCCCGTCTCCTCGACCGCAGCCTGCGCCTTGATGATGGCGTTCTCCAAAAACGTCGTGCCGTTTTCCTCGGGGTCCTCAAAATCGCCCAGCTGGCCGAGCGCCACAAAGCGAACCTCGGGCATGACCTTGCCTAAAATGGCCTCGATCTCGGTGAGCTTATGGGCGTTGCCCGTTGCCACGACAATGGTCGCCGCCGGGTCGAGGGTGTCGATGTCGATCTTCTCAAGTGCCATGAGTGGTCTCCTTGTCTCTATAGCAATGCCGCGCCGAGGGCGACGAGGGCCTCCGCCTCTCCCCTCTCAATCAACGGCAGTCTTATACTTCGACGTTTTCCCAGATAAAACCTGCCAAAATAAACCTGTCCCTTTTTGGCAGGTTAGGCGATGGCTTGGCGCTGAAGCTCGATGAGCTCAGCGATGCCTTTGTCGCCCAAGTCGAGCAGGGCGTTGAGGCGCTTACGGTCAAAGGGCGCCTGCTCGCCAGTGCCCTGGAGCTCGATCATCTCACCGGTGTCGGTGGCAACGAGGTTCATGTCGACTTCGGCATGGCTGTCCTCGGAATAATCGAGGTCAAGCAGCGTATTGCCGTCGACAACGCCCATGGAGATTGCAGCCACCTGGCCGGTAAGCGGGATGCGCTCGATCTTGCCCGCCTCGACCCACATGGCGAGGGCGTCGTGCAGCGCCACCCAGGCGCCGGTGATGCTCGCTGTACGCGTGCCGCCATCGGCCTGAATCACATCGCAGTCGACGGTGACGGTGTACTCGCCGAGCGCCTTCATGTTGACGACGGTACGCAGGCTGCGGCCAATGAGGCGCTCGATCTCCATGGAGCGGCCCTTGCGGTTGGCGTGTTCGCGCTTGCAGCGCTTGCCGGTCGACGTCGGCAGCATGGCGTATTCCGCGGTCACCCAGCCGGCCTTAGCTCCCTTTCGCCAGCCCGGCACGCCCTCCTCGATAGTGGCGGCGCACAGCACGCGCGTGTCGCCGAACTCGGCCAGGCACGAACCGTGGGCGTGCTTCATGACGCCACGGGTGAGCTTAACGGGACGCAACTCGTTGGCGGCGCGGCCGTTGGCGCGGTTGACCTGCATGTACTCCATAGAAAGATCCTTTCGGCAAAAAATGTGGCGAAGGCTTTGGCGGCGGCCTTGCATCTATTTCAGCTCATCGATATCGATATGCTCAATGCTCTTGAGCGGCTGACCAAAGATAAAGCTGCCCGCCACCGCAAACTCGGCAATGTTATCGGCCGTCGTGGCAAAACGATGCTGCGGCTCGGCGGCGTCGCCCGCCAGCTGCTCGCGGCGCGTGAGGATATCGGTCAGCTCGCGCGTGGTCTCCTCGGCGGAACTCACGACGCGCACCCCAGGCCCCAGCGCATGACGGATAGGTCCCACCAACAGCGGAAAATGCGTACAGCCGAGCACCACGGTATCGATACCGTGGTCGCGCAGCGGCTCAACCGTGGCACCCACCAGCGCACGCACGGCAGGCGTATCGAAGATGTCCTCGTTCTCAAGCCACTGTTCCTGCAGATGTGCACCCGAGGCGAGCTCGTGTTCGACAACCTCGACAAAGCTCGAGGCAGGACAACCGTATACATCGACGCCGGCATCCAGATCCTGGATGGCGCGCGTGTAGGCGCCCGAGCGAATGGTGAGGTTGGTGGCGAGCACGCCCACCCGGCGCGTGCGAGTGCTGTTGATTGCCGCGCGTGCGCCCGGTGCGATCACACCGATGCCGGGAACGTCGAGCACCTGCTGGGCCAGACGCAAGGCCGCAGCGGTCGCCGTGTTGCAGGCGATGACCATAATCTTGACGTCGTGCTTCGACAGCCAACGGCCCGCCTGCAACGCAAACGAGCGCACCTCATCCTCGGTGCGCGTGCCGTAGGGGCAGCGTTTTGTGTCGCCGAAGTAGTAGACGGACTCGTGCGGCAGCGCCGTCGCGATGGCGCGCGCAACCGTCAGACCACCAAGACCCGAGTCGAATACGCCAATAGGGCGCGTGTCCCCGGCCAGATTCTTGATATCGGACATTACCTCACCAGATTCTCTCTCGAAAAGACATATCCAAGTGCGGCGACGCCGCGCTACGAACGCGCCGTGACCAGCAGCTCTGCCGTCGCCGCCCAACCGTCGACAATTTTGCCGCGCGTAACGAAAGCGTTCTCGCAAGCAGCCAGGAACTCGGGCGCGCCGGCGCTCGTCAGGCCATTCTCGACCAGGCAGAACGTGCCCACGTGATCGGCCATGTAGAAGTCGGACTCGGAATCGCCGAGCGCGAGCGTCTCCTCGCGCTCGATCCCCAGGTGCTCGCAGAAGCGCGCAATGGCGACGCCTTTGTTGAGGCCCGCGGGGTTGATGTTGAATGCACGACCGTCCTCGACGCGATCGAGCTCGAGCGTCGTCGGCTTGGACAGATGCGTCAGGTGACCGTTACAGGCCCACACCAGGCCACAGCCGGCCTCGTCGAGGATGGCCTGCGCCTCGTCATCGGGGATGTCGCCGCGCATGCCGACGGTAACCTCGCGGTACTTGTAGCCGGTCGACATGTCGTTGTGATACTCGATCTTGTGCGGCCAGCGGGCGAGGATCTTCTCGCACACGCCAGTCTGCTCGATCACCTGGTGCGGCGTGAGACCGCAAGATGGGTCGTAGGGCATATCGCCGGTCAGATACTCCCAATCGTTGGCCTTGAGATCGTACATGACCAGGCCACCCATCTCACCAATGTAGGAGTTGAGGCCGAGCACGCGCGCATCCTCGTGGATCATGGTGCGGTTGCGGCCCGAGGTGGGAACCACTTGGATGCCGGCGCGAGCAAGTGCCACGACAGCCTCGACGAGCTTGGTCGAGGGGTTGCCGTCGTTGTCGCGCAGCACGCACGAGCCGGGTGCGAGCATCGTAGCATCCAGGTCGGTAAAGACGTACTTGACCTTGGCCAAGCGCTCGCGCATCTCGCCCGAAAGCTCGGCAACGGTCGGCAGGGTGTTGTGGGACATGGTTACTCCATTACGTAGAAGGGGCTTCTGGTCTTAGGCGGCGCGCCTCACTCGAGGAAAAACGCGCTTGCAACGGCAGCGCGCTCAGGACGCCGCCCTCATCGCAGTTCATTAGTCAAACTGGGTAACATCGATGAGGCGATTGGCCAGCGAAAGGTCGCTCTCGATGGGCACGAACTTGTCGCCCACGTGCATGAGCTCCTCGTCACCCTTTGCCAGCAGCAAGACAATGGTGGGAGCATCGGCGTTGACGTACTCCTCGCGCGCCGCCTTGAATGCCGCGTGCACAGCAGCCTCGCGATCGAGAATGATCTTGTTCGGCGTATCGTCGGGAACATGTTCGGCAAGCTCGCGGCAGACCTTCATCGGGTCCTCGTGAGCCGGATCCTCGTTGGTAAAGATCATCAGGTCGGAATATGGTGCGGCCTCGCGCGGAAGCTGCTCGCGGCGCTCCTGCGCCTTGCCGCCGGCAGCGCCAAACACTGCAATGACTGGACTAGTGGGAAACGCGCGCTTAACCGACGAGAAAAGCGATCGGAACGAAAGCTGGTTGTGCGCATAGTCAACGACGCAGATCACGCGGCCGTCCTTCGACTCCACGACCTCCATACGGCCCGGCACACGCAGTTTGGAGAGGCCCTTCTTGATAGCCTCGATACCGATGCCGATCTCGTGCGCAGCGGCGATAGCGACCAACGCGTTTTCCACGTTAAAGTCGCCCGCGATGCCCAGCAGGACCTTCTCCCCCGCCTCGGACTCGTCAGCACACAGGCCATGCAGGTTAAACTCGATGCTAAAGCCGAGCACGCGGACATCGCTTGCCCACAGGCTTGCCTCGGGATGCTCGACGCCAACGGTCACCAAGCGCTCGGCCGTCGACGCTGCCTCCAGCACACGGTCAACCTCTTCGGTGCCCAGATTCACCACGGCGGTCTTTGCCTGGTCAAAGATCCTGAGTTTGCTCTCAAAATAATCCTCAAACGTGGGGTGTTCGATCGGCGAGATGTGGTCGCGGCCGATGTTGAGGAAGCACGCCACGTCAAACGGCAGATTCTCGACGCGTTGGTACTTGAGCGCCTGGCTCGAGACCTCCATGACCATGGACTGGCGACCGGACGTGCGGCAGTTGGCGATATGGCGCCAGACCTCGGGGGCCTCGGGCGTGGTGTTGGTGCTCTCGTAGCACTCGATACCATCGTCGGTACTCACCGAGCCGATGATGCCGCAGGACTCGCCCGCCGCCTTGATAATCGACTGGAGCATAAAAGCGGCAGTGGTCTTTCCCTTGGTACCGGTGATGCCCACGATCTTGACGTCGTGGTCGGGACGGTCGTAGACCTCCGGCGGCAACAGGGCCATGGCCGTGCGAACGCTATCAACAACCAGCATCGCAGCACCGCTCTCCTGCGCCAGCGGTTCCAGAGACTCGACCAGCGACTCTTCGCACACAAATGCGACGGCGCCCGCATCGAGCGCCATGCTCAAAAACGCGGGCTTAAAGGCAGCGCCTTTGCAAAAGAACACGTCACCTGCCGAGACCGCGCGCGAATCAAACGAGCAGCCGGTCACGGTACGCTCGTCAACCTGCTCTGATGCGCGCAGCTCGCCGAACACATCGAGAAGCTTGGCAAGCGTATCGACCGTGGTCACGGTCGCGGAATCCGAATGGTGCATCTTTCACCTTTCTCAGCCATTTGGCAGGGACGGTTTTTATAGTAACTGAAACGCACCCACGCAAAAACGGCTCCCGGAGGAGCCGTTACGCGCAGGCGTTCGTAAGCCGAGGCTAGGCAGCCTGAACAGCGGGCTGGTCCTCGTCGATAAAGAAGCGCTTGTACCACACCAGGAACACGAGCGGCGTATAGATCTTGCGCTGGAAATCGCCCTTGCCCGCAAAGTGCAAATCGAGCAGGTGCATGAGCTCGTCGGTATCGAAGAACTCGCTTGCCCACGGCGCGGTGAAGTACTCCTTGACATAGTCGTACCACTTTTGCTCGCGCAGCCAGTAGACAATCGGCACCGGGAAGCCCACCTTGGGACGGGTGGCCCACTCATCGGGCAGCGACTTGTTGGCAGCGTGGCGGAGTACCTGTTTGTTGCCGTTCTCGTTGATGCGGTAGCGGTCGGGAATGTGCTCGGCGAACTCCATGACTTTGCGGTCCAGGAAGGGCACGCGCAGCTCCAGCGAATGTGCCATGCACATCTTGTCGGCCTTGAGCAGAATGTCGCCCGGGAGCCACATGTTCATGTCCAGGTACTGCTTCTTGACCAGCTCGGGCTGGCCCTTCACGCGTGCGTAGATGGGTGCAGCGAGCTCAAAGGCGCCGTCGCCGGTGTTGTACTCGGGCTTGAGCACGCCGTCGACCTCGCGCTCCGGCCATACCAGAGCCTGTCCCAGGAACGACTTCTCGGGGATCTCGGCACCCTTGACCAGGAAGTTATGTCCCTTGAAGTACGGCATATGCAGCGCCAGGTTACCGAGCGCGCGACGGATGGGCAGCGGCACCATCTTTTTGTACTTGCGGACCGGAACCGTGTCCTCGTAGTAGGCGTAGCCGCCAAAGAGCTCGTCGGCGCCTTCGCCCGAAAGCACGACGGTGACGTCCTTGCGGGCCATCTCGGCCAAGAACCACAGCGGCACGGAAGACAGGTTGGACTGCGGCTCGTCCATGTGATACTGAATGTCCTCGAGTGCGCCAAAGAACTCGTCGGCGGTAATCATCTTGCGAACATTCTCGACGCCGAGCTTGTCGGATAGCTCCTTGGCGTAGTTAGTCTCGTTGAAATTCTTGTAATCGAAGCCCACCGAGAAGGTCTTGTCGGGCATGAGACAAGCGGCAATATAGCTGGAGTCGACGCCACCGGAGAGGAACGACGCGACCTTAACATCAGCGATGCGATGGGCCTCGACGCTCTCGTGCACAACCTCATCCAGCTCGTCAACGTACTCCTCGAACGGCTTCTCGACGGCAGAGTAATCGCAATCCCAATAGCGCTCAATGTTCATCTTGCCGGTCGGGATGTCTACGGTAAAGTAATGCGCCGGCGGCAGCTTGTAGACACCCTCGAAGAAGGTCTCCTCGGTTGCCGAGTACTGCAGCGTCATGTACGGACGCAGGGCCTTTTTGTTGACCGCCTTGTGGAAGTGTGGGTAGTCCAGGAAGCTCTTGATCTCGGAGCCAAAGAGCACACCCGGCGCGCCGTCGCCCGCATCGGCCATGGGATAGTAGTAGAGCGGCTTGATGCCAAAGATATCGCGGGCGCCAAAGAGTTTGTTCTTCTTCTTGTCCCAGATGACGAAGGCGTACATACCGCGCAGGCGATCGAGTACGGCCTCGCCCCACTCCTCGTAGCCGTGCAGGAGGCTCTCGGTGTCGGCGCCGCAGTGGAACATATAGCCCTTGGCCTCGAGCTCGGAGCGAAGCTCCTGGAAGTTGTAGATCTCGCCGTTGAAGACGATAACGACGCTGCCGTCCTCATTGGCCATGGGCTGAGCGCCGGCCTCGGTCAGGTCGAGGATCGACAGGCGGCGGAAGCCCAGGGCAACGCGGCCGTCGATAAACTGGCCGCCCATGTCGGGACCACGATGGACGATGCGGTCCATCATCTTGGTGAGCACCTCGGATTGGTTATCCGTCCCACCGACAAAACCGACAAAACCGCACATATACTATCCCCTCTGCTGTTGCTGGGTATCAAATCGAATCAGTAGCTTTTGAGTATACCCGAGGGTGTAAAGAGGGACGGAATGTTCAGGCAATCTCAACTGAATCAGCTCCGCGCCGACACGCGCCGGTTACCTTTAATGGATATGAGGTGAATGGGGCGATTGTTTTGCTATACTCTCTCCGCACGGGCGATTGGCGCAACGGTTAGCGCAGGTGCTTTACACGCACAAGGCTGGGGGTTCGAATCCCTCATCGCCCACCACTTGATTGAAAAGGCTCCCAGCGATG
>JAHYYL010000003.1:0-77172 GCA_019424965.1 Collinsella sp. | reverse complement strand
CCCTCATCGCCCACCACTTGATTGAAAAGGCTCCCAGCGATGAGGGCCTTTCCTTTTTGGGCCCCGTGCAGAGGGATTCGAACCCGCAAGGGTGCGGAGCTGAGGAAACGCGAAGCGTTTTCCAGCGCAGCACGCGAGGGCCGTAGGCCCGAAGCGAAAGCGAGCGGCGAAATGGACCCTTGGCGAATACCCATGTGCAAAAAATGCCAAATATGAGTACTGCTACCTTTTTGGTAGCAGCGTTTTCGAAGTCATGAAAGGCAAATCCGACATTAGAACGACGACTGATAGTCCAGTAAGCCAATTTAGTTACTGCAAAACTGGACATATGTGGCCCAACTCATCTAAAAACGCCTAATTTATATGTTACGAAGTTAGTGCCCGTACTCATATTTGCCACTTTTTGCACACGGCCTATCCCAGCCATGGTAAATCGATAACAAAACGGGCTCCAGACCGCTGAATCGTGCCGCATATGGCACGTCCGCAGTCCGGAACCCGGTCAAAATTGAGTTATTGCGCTGTGTTAGGCCAAGACGTCCGACAAAATCTCGATCAGGCTGTCCACGTCGGCTTCTTCGCAGACAAGCGGCGGCAGGAAACGCAGCGTGTGGGCACCAGTAGCGTTAATCACGGCGCCGGCGGCCAGCGCGCGGGCAACAATATCATGCGCATCGCCCGCAGCGTCATCCAGGTCGCAGCCGAGCATCAAGCCGCGACCGCGCACCTCGGTTACGTGCGGTAACTTGGCGAGCTTTGCCTCCATATAGGCACCCACCTTGGCGGCATGTTCTGCGTAGTCGCCGCACACAAGCGCGGAGAGCGTCGCGGCGCACGCCGCGACAGCCAAGCAGCTACCGCCAAAGGTCGAGCCGTGGTCGCCCGGCTTAAACACGTCGGCAATCTCCTTCTTTGCTACGACGGCACCCATGGGCACGCCATCGGCAATGCCCTTGGCAAGGCTCATGATGTCGGGTTCCACGCCATAGGTTTGGAATGCAAACGGCTTGCCGGAGCGGAAGATGCCGCACTGGACCTCGTCGGCTATAAGCACGGCGCCCACTTCGTGTGCCAGGTCGCGCGCTGCCGCCATAAACTCCTCGGTCATGGGGTGCACGCCACTCTCACCCTGGATCGGCTCGAGCATCACGGCACATATTTCGCTCCCCAGCTGCTTAAAGATCGCACGCAGTTCATTGATATCGTTGGGCGTACAGGCCACAAAGCCACCCGGCAGCGGGCGGAAACTATCCTGCAGCCAATCCTGCATGGTGGCGGCAATGGTCTCGAGCGTACGGCCGTGGAAGCCGCCGCGCATGCACACGATAGTGTTGCCGCCGTTACCGGCACGCTTGGCGTACAGGCGCGCGAGCTTCATCGAGCCCTCGTTGGCCTCGGCGCCGGAATTGGCAAAAAACGTCTCCCACACCTGCTCGCCCGCAGCCGGGGCACCAAGAGCAGCTGCCGTGGTCTCATCGCCGGCGGCAATGGCACCGGCAAGCACGCGCGCACCATCTACGTCGTCGTTAGCAAGCTTGGACAGCAGCGCCGCGACCTGTCCGCGCTGCTCGATGTAGAAGTAATTGGAGACATGCATGAGCTTTTTGGTCTGTGCCTCGAGCGCCGAGAGCACAGCCGGGTCGCCATGACCTAGGCTGCACACGCCGATGCCGGCAAGAAAGTCGAGGTACTCACGACCATCGTCGCCGGTGAGTTTCATGCCGTGGCCCTCGACAAACTCGACCGGAGAGCGGCCAAAGGTATGCATAACGTAATGGGATTCAAGCGATTGCTGAGCTGCAAGTGACATGGGATGCCTTTCGTTGAGCGCCGGACGGCGCAGGCCTATGGGTGCAGGAATGGGGCGGCTGCGGGTCAGTTAGACCGTCTGAAGCTTCTCGACCTCGTCGAGGTTCTCGGTCAGACGCGCAGCAAACGTCGAAAGCGGATGCGGATGCGTATCGAACTCGTAAGCCGTCTCGGTGGAGTGGATCACGGTACCGACGCCGGCGTCGGTCAGCAGCTCCAGCAGCAGCGAATGCGGCGTGGTACCGTTGATGATGTGAGCGCGAAATACGCCTCCGGCAAGCGCATCGACGGCAGCACGCAGCTTGGGAATCATGCCCTTATCGACCTCGCCGCCGTAGAGCATCTCGTTAACCTCGTCGAGCGTCAGGTTGGAAATGAGCGAATCCTTGTCGCTAAAGTCCTTGTACAGGCCGTCGACATCGGTCAAAAAGATCACCTTATGCGCATGGAGCGCCGCCGCAACGGCACCGGCGGCGATATCGGCGTTGATGTTGAAGAAACCGCCGTCCTCCCCCGCCGCGACGGTAGCGATGACGGGGATGTACTCGCTATCGAGTAAGCGCTCGATATAGTCGGTGTTAACGTGCGTCACTTTGCCCACGCGACCGAGCTCGGGGTCGAGCGGCTCGGCGATGAGCGTGCCAGCATCGCTGCCCGACACGCCCACGGCCAGGTTGCCGTGGTGGTTGATGGCGGCAACCAGCTCCTGGTTAACCTTGCCGCCCAGCACCTCGCGCACGATATCCATAGTCGCCGGCGTGGTCACGCGCTGGCCGCTCTTAAACTCGACGGGAATATCGTAATGGCTCAGTGCCTCGTTGATAGCCTTGCCGCCGCCATGCACGATGACGGGGCGCATGCCGATAATCTTGAGCAAAACGATGTCGCTCATCACGTCGCGGCGCAGCTGCTCGTCAACCATGGCGGCTCCGCCATATTTGATAACGACCGTCTTGCCGGTCAGGTTTTTAATCCACGGCAGCGCTTCGAACAGCAGTTGCGCGGTTGCTTCGTTGGATTCGCTCGAGCGACAATCGCGTGCGAATTTCATAATCTGCCTCGTCTTTCGTGTAGCTATCGCGCCGTACCTCGTTGCCCGCGATTGCAGCGGAGCGCGCGGGACGGTGCGCGCCCGGAATCTAGGAACGGTAGTCGCCGTTAATGGAGATGTACTCGTGCGTGAGGTCGCAAGTCCACACGGTGGTCGCCGCGTCGCCCGCGCCCAGGTCTGCCGAGATCACAATCTCGGGCGCCTCAAAACGTCGCAGAGCCTCGTCCTCGTCAAAGGGAACAGTCAGACCGTCGCGACAGACGGGCATACCCATCATGTCGATGGAAACGTCTTCCTGGTTAAACTTCACGCCGCACTTGCCGAGCGCCATGGCAACGCGGCCCCAATTGCAGTCGTGACCAGCAATGCAGGTCTTGACGAGCGGCGAGTTGGCGACGGCACGGGCAGCGATATCGGCTTCCTCGTCGTTAGCAGCGCCGGTAATGTTAACCGTCACGAGCTTTGACGCACCCTCGCCATCGGCCGCAATGTTGCGCGCCAGGCTCTCGCACACCTCGTGCACGGCAAAGGTCAGTTCGTCAAAGGCGTCAGTGCCCTCGACGATGGCCTCGGCATCTGCAGTAGCAGCGCCAGAAGCAAGCATGATGCAGGTGTCGTTGGTCGAGGTATCGGAATCGACCGTCACCTTATTAAAGGTCTGCTTAACGGACGAGAGCAGCAGGGCATGAAGTGCCGCCGGCTCGACGGGGGCATCGGTGGTGATAGCTGCGATCATGGTGGCCATGTTGGGCATGATCATACCCGAGCCCTTGCACATTCCGCCTACCGTATAGACATTGCCCGCATGACCCGCAGCCTCACTGACGTAGGACACGGCGTACTCCTTGGAGTGCGTGTCGGTCGTCATGATGGCGCGAGCGGCATCGGCGCCAACGTGGGCGGAGAGCGCCTCGTAGGCAGCAGGAATGGCGGTCTCAAACGTGTCGATCGGCAGAATCTGGCCAATCACACCCGTGGAGGCAATCAGAATCTGCTGAGGCTCGCAGCCGATGACCTGCGATGCGATGCTGCACGTCTCGCGCGCGCATGCAAGGCCGGTCTCACCCGTGGCGGCGTTGGCATTGCCAGAGTTGACCGAAATGCCGGCGATGATACCGTACCCCTTGTCGGTACCGCCCAGGTTGGCACGGCTCACCTGCACGGGCGCCGCGCAAAAGCGATTGGTGGTAAACACGCCAGCACCGGGACAGGGTTTATCGGGCACGACGAGCGCGTAATCCAGACGCTCGGAGTTCTTGCGGAACCCAGCGTGGATGCCTGCAGCCTTAAAACCAGCCGCAGCCGTAACGCCACCCTCGACGGCGCGAATCTTGATATCAAACAGCTCGGTATTCATCGTCTTTATGACTCCTTATGTCAAACAAAAAACGGACATCGGTTGGTGCGCCATGCCAGTCGTGATCATGAGACCAGCTTAAGAGTGGCGCCCCATTCGATGCCCGACTACCAAATCGTTAACAATCGAATGTGCTACACCGGGCACGCCACTGTGGGCAAGCCTCGTCGCTCGTCAAAGCCAAAGACGATATTGGCGCACTGGACTGCTTGGCCCGCAGCGCCCTTGCACAAATTGTCGATAGCACCCGTCGCCACCAGCACGCCCGCGCGCTTGTTGAGCGCGAGGCCAATCTGGGCAGCGTTGGTGCCGACGACCGAAGCCGTCTTGGGCTGCTGGCCGGCATCGAGCACGCGCACAAAGGTGCGACCGGCGTAGAACTGCTTGTAATGGTCGACAACGTCCTCAAGGGTCAAGGTATCGAGAGCCTGCGGCGTGAGCGGCAGCGTCACCGTGGAGAGCAGACCGCGCTTGAGCGGTGCCAGGTGCGGGGTAAAGACGACGCGATCGGTCAGGCCAAGGATTTGCTCAATCTCGGGCGTGTGGCGATGCCTGCCCACGCCGTAGGCCTCCAAGTTCTCGTCGGCGCTGCAAAAATGGGTGCGGGCGTTGCAGGACTTACCGGCGCCCGTCACGCCGCTAATGGCATCGACAATCACGGGGCCGTTCTCGGCCACCCAGCCCGCGCGCACGGCGGGCGCGGCGGCAAGGCTCGTTGCGGTGGGATAGCAACCGGCGCAGGCGACCAGCACGGATTTGCCGTCGGCATGGTCGGATGCGGCGGTCTCCAAGTCCTGGCAGAACAGCTCGGGCAGACCGAAGGCACGGGTCTTGAGCAGCTCGGGGCTCGCATGCTCGGCGGCATACCAAGCCTCAAAAACGGACGCGTCGTTCAGACGGTAGTCAGCCGAAAGATCAAAGCAGGAGACGCCCGATGCAAGCAGCGCGGGCACCTGTGCCATGGCAGCCGTGTGCGGCACGGCCAAAAAGACCGCGTCGCAGTTCTTGAGCTCGGGGGCATCATGCGTGGTGAAAACCAGATCGCTCACACCAGCAAAGCTCGGATACACCGCGGACAGCGGCTGGCCGGCATCGGCGTTGGACGTAACGGCAACAAGTTCAAACTCGGGATGACCGAGGACGAGGCGAATGAGCTCGGCGCCGGCATATCCAGCCGCACCGACGATTCCAACCTTTACAGACATATCAGACTCCTTGTCTGCAGTTATGCACCAATGCGCATCCCGCAGCCGTCGTTATGAAGTGGGTTGAAACTTTAGCACCAAAAGATGCATGAATACGTAAATGGCTTGCATATTCATGCATTGAAACATTCCCGACACATTCGCTTGAAGGAATTGACAAATGGAGCGGGCCCCGTATTGACCGGCGCTCCTAACGGCGCCGGGCAATACGGGGCCCGCCCATGCGAAACCAAGTTGTTAGGATGAGCCAGCTGGCTAGAGCTCGACCGGCACCCATTCGTCGTGATTGCAGATAAAAGCCTCGGGATCCTCGACGCTAAAGAAGACGAGCGTGGGGTCGTTAGGCCCCTCATAGTGCTCGCCCAGGCGCTCTAGATGCTTCCACCCAGCTTCGCGCATTTCGCCTAAAGCCCGGTCATCCAAGCCGGCACGCCCGCGCAAGATGAGCCAGCCATGGCCCGGCCACCAACTCGTGGCCTCAAAGCGCTGGTTTTGCAGCAGCTCTTGCCACACATCTTTGGTGCGCGCTGTTACAAACCACAGCTTGCCGTCCTGGATCTGCGCAAACGAAAACGGACGCACATGAGGCTGTCCGTCAACGCTCGTCGCCAAATACCATGCCGGCACCGACGTCAGATACTCCAACACCGTATTCAATCCGTCCATGTGTCCTCCTGGCGCTAGCTAATTCGGAACGGGTAGTTAATTTGAGACGCGCTAGAGCTCCAGGCGCTCCTCGCTGCCGTCGATATCACAGAAGCGCGCGGCAATGTTGCGGACCGAAAAGAAAGCAAGGCGGCCGTCGTTGGCACTCTCGTGTTCCTCGCCGATGCCCACCATGTGCTTAAAACCCGCTTGACGCACCTTGTCGCTCGCAACTGCGTCGTCCTCAAGTGCGGCTTCGCCGGTCAATACGATCCAGCATTCCCCCGGCTTCCAGCCCGAGAGCTCAAACTTGGGATTCGCACTCAGCTCCGCCCACACATCCTTGTCGCGCGACGTGCAAAACCACAGCTTACCTTCATCGACCATGGCAAACGAAAACGGCCTCACGCGAGGCTGATGCCCGTCGGCCACATCGGTCGTGGCCAGATACCACGCCGGAATGCGCCTGAGATACGAGCAGGCGCGCTCAAGCTGAGCTGTGCGGTCGTTGTCGGTCATAGGGACCCCTTTCTTGCGCTCGAATCGCGCCTAAACAAGTTGAAGGTTGACGACGATGACACACGCAAACAGCAGCATCGTCACCACCGCAGCCAGCGCATCCCCGCGGCGAAATGCAAGCGCATGCAGACGCGTGCGGCCCTGCTCGCCGTGATAGCAGCGTGCATCCATGGCGGCAGACAGCGTCTCGGCATGACGGAACACGCCCGTGAACAGTGGAATCGCCACACTGCCGAGCATACGCACGCCGCCGAGCGGGCCACCCGTTACGCGTGCACCGCGGCTTGCCTGCGCGTCCGCCGTCTGCTTCATCTCGGTGGCGAACTGCGGCATAAAGCGCAACGCGATGCCCATGATCATGCCGAGCTCATGCGCCGGAAGCCCCACGCGCGCAAGCGGTGCGAGCAGACGCTCAAAGCCCGCGGTGAGGTCGAGCGTCGGTGTGGTGAGCGTAATGGCGCTCATGCCGGCCATCATCAGGGTCAGGCGACACGCCATAAAGGCGGCAGAACGCAGTGAGCCCTCGCTTATCTGCAGAAAGCCGAGCTGCCACAGGATGCGCCCACTCTGATCGGTAAACAAGTTGAGCACCGCGACCACGACGACGATTGCCAGCAGCGGCGCCATCGACGACAGAACGCGACGAGCCGGCACCCGGGACACGACATAGATCAGCACAACGAAAATTGCGACAGGGGCCAATCCGCGGAAGCCGCCGACGGTCAGCGTCGTGATCAAAAACACAAAGCCCAGGAGCAGCTTGGTGCGCGGATCCAGGCGATGGATCGCGCTATCGCTCGGATAGTAGCTGCCAAACGAAAACGCCTCCATCAGCAACCCTCCTCTCGCGCGACCGTTTCGGATTTGGCCTTGTCCGAGACGTTAGAAGAACCGCCTGAGCGACCGATCGGCAAATCTGCCAACTCGTCGGCCAACGACTCAACCGTATAGAGCCCGCCGCGATGCAGCGGCACGCCCGCTTCCGCGAGCGCCAACGCCATGCGCTGGGCAGCGGGAACACCCAAGCCGATTGATTTAAGCTCATCCGCATGCGCAAAAACCTGAGCGGGCGTGCCCTCAGCAAACACCGCGCCCTCGTTCATCACGACAATACGATCGCAGCAATTGGCGAGGTCATCCATACTGTGTGAGACCATGACGACGGTCAGGCCCCCATGGTGAAGTCGATCGATGAGCTCCAGGAAATCACTGCGCGCCGCCGGATCGAGCCCCGCCATGGGCTCATCGAGTACCAGGACCTCGGGCTCCATGGCAAGCACGCCGGCAAACGCCACGCGCCGCTGTTGGCCACCCGAAAGCTCAAAGGGACTCTTGTCGCCCACCGTGGCCAAGTCGAGGCCCACGCGCGCGAGCGATGACTCAACGCGGCGCGCGACCTCGGCCTGCGACAAGCCAAGGTTGTGCGGGCCAAACGCCACGTCCTGCGTCACGGTTTCGGCAAACAGCTGACGCTCGGGATATTGAAACACCACGCCGACCTTGGCCTTAACCGCGGCGGCATCTTTCTTGTTTGCCAGGTCGAGCCCCAACGCGTAAACGGAACCCTCCTGGGGGCGAATCAAACCGTTGAGATGCTGGACCAGCGTCGACTTACCCGAACCGGTATGGCCTGCTAAGCCCAGGAACTCGCCGCGACGCACCGTCAGCGATACATCGCGCAGCGCCCACGGGCTGCTGGGGTCGTTTCCCCAGAGAGCCTGTTTGCTCGATTTGCCCGCAACGGCCGAGCGCTTATGCCAGCGGCGACGCTCGCGCGGACTGAGCGAATAACTGTACGAAACATGGGATAGCTCTATGACGGGCTCCGACGCTGCTGTTCCATCGTTTGCAGAGGATGCGTTGTCGAGCATACGAGGATCGGACCCAAAGGGCCGCTCCACGATGTCTACCCCACTCCGGTCGGCATATACCTGCGCAATCTCGGCGACCATATCCGCCTCGCGCACCTGCGCATGAACGGGCACGCCCTTCGCACGAAGTGCCATGCCCAAGCAGCACGACGCCGGCATATCCAGGTTGAGCTGCGCAAGTTCGTCCGCCCGCGTCAAGATTTCCTCGGGCGTACCGAGCATGGCAACGCGCCCCGCCCGAAACACCGCGACACGATCGGCCTCGGCGGCCTCTTCCATAAAGTGCGTAATCATCACGATGGTCATGCCGCGAGCATGCAACACGCGGCAAGCCTTCATGAGGCCCTTGCGTCCACGCGGATCGAGCATCGAGGAAGCCTCGTCCAAGATGAGCACGCGCGGTTCCATGGCGAGCACGCCGGCAAGCGCCACGCGCTGCTTTTGGCCGCCCGAAAGCGCATGGGTCTCGTGGCGCTCAAAGCCCACCAGGCCCACGCCCTTCAGCGCCTCGCGTACGCGCTGCGCAATTTGCGCCGATGGAACGCCAAGGTTTTCGGGGCCAAACGCAACGTCATCTTCGACAAGCGTTGCCACCAGCTGGTCATCGGGATTCTGGAATACCATGCCCGCAGTCGAGCGGATGTCGTAGACCAGCTCGGGATCGGACGCGTCCATGCCGTTGATGCGTACCGTGCCCGCATCGGGCTGCAACAGTGCATTCAGATGCTTGGCAAACGTCGACTTGCCCGACCCATTGCCACCGAGGATGCAGAAAAACTCCCCGTCCTCAATGTTCAGATCGACGCCGTCGAGTGCCGGTACGGCACCGTCATAGCTAAAGGAAACACCTCGGCACTCAATCATGCGCGACCTTTTACCTGGTCCTTTTTGGGCGTGATGAGATTAGAGACCGCCTTGTACACCGCCAGCGTCAATACCGAGTTGAGCACGGTCTTGATGAGGTTGAACGGCAGCACGGCAGGAATCATGAGCGGGGCGATCACATCAACCGAGCCATACCAGAACCATACGCCAATGGTAAGGTTTGCGACCATAGACAACGCCGTAGCGGCAATAACGCCGAGCACCAGACCAATCACGGCACCCTTATAGGTATGCATCTTCTGGTAGACGATAGCCGCGGGCAGAATATAACCCAGCGTAGCAACCAAGTTCATAAGCGCGCCGACCCAGTCACCCGTGGTGAGCGCATGGATAACGATAGCCATAGCGGCAACAGCGGTACCGGCGCCGGGACCATACGCAAACCCGCACACCATCGCCGGCACCAGCGACGGGTCATACGTCAAAAACGGCGCCGAGGGAAGAATGGGCAGCTGCACATACATAAACAGGGCACCCAAGGCGCACATCAGCGCCATGGTAACGAGCTGTTTGGTGCTCCACCTATTCGTGTTCTCAAAATGGATATGCTGCGACTGTTCAGACATAAGATCACCTGCCTCTTTCATCCGGACTCTAACCGTTGGTACTGGAATCTCACCAGTTCAGCCGGCATGCGAACCAACGCACACACGGGTCGCGGACTCATCGGCTCGGTCGCAGACGCCTCGCCTGCGCCACGGCACCCCTTTGGCACCGCCCGGTTTACCGCCAGTGGGGAATTCCACCCCGCCCTGAAACAGCACTTGCAAGTGTAGCACGAGCAATCGTTCGCGCAAGTATGCCGAGGGTAATTTGTGGCGGGGATCAGTTGCCGCAACAACCACGTTCCCCACCCATCCCAAAGTAGCGCGCCTTTCGCGCAAAGCGCGAAACAGCGAAAGGGACACGTACTCCTATCAACCACGACCTTCTCCGCGAGCCGACCTCAAGGCCGTAAACGCAGGGGATCCGGGGGCGTGACGGGGTTTCTCTCCGGAACATTCCGCAGGACGCAAAGAGGCTCCGCAGCGCGAAGCGCGATGCGGAGCCTCTTTGCATGTCCGAGGACGTTCCGGAGAGAAACCCCGTCCCGCCCCCGGATTCCCGGTGGGAGTTCTAGACCTTGTCGGCCTTAGTACATACCGCCGCCCTGCTGACCAGCGGTGGCAGCAGCGATAGCGTCCTCAAGCTGAGTGTTCTTGGGCACATCGGAGACGGTAGCCTCGGTGATGAGGATCAGGCTGGCGACAGAAGCAGCGTTCTGCAGGGTGACGCGGCTGACCTTGACGGGGTCGAGGACGCCCATCTCGATCATGTCGCCCCACTCGCCGTTGGCAGAGTTGAGACCCTGGCCGGCGGGCAGCTCGGCAACCTTGTCGACCACGACAGCGCCCTCAAAGCCAGCGTTCTTGGCGATGGTGGCGACCGGAGCGGTCAGAGCCTTCTTGACGATATCGACGCCAATCTTCTCCTCGGGGTCGTCGATCTCGACAGCATCGAGCGCAGGAGCAGCGTCCATGAAGGCGACGCCACCGCCGGCGACGATGCCCTCCTCGACAGCAGCGCGGGTAGCCTGCAGGGCATCCTCAACGCGGTGCTTGATCTCCTTGAGCTCGGACTCGGTAGCAGCGCCGACCTTGATGACGGCAACGCCACCGGAGAGCTTGGCCAGGCGCTCCTGGAGCTTCTCACGGTCGAAGTCAGAGGTGGTGTTCTCCATCTCGCCCTTGATCTGAGCGATGCGGGCGTCGATAGCCTCCTTGGAGCCAGCGCCGCCGACGACGACGGTGTTGTCCTTGGAGATGGTGACGGACTTAGCGGTACCGAGCATATCAGCGGTGATGTCAGCGACCTTCACGCCCAGCTCGTCCAGAGCAGCCTGGCCACCGGTGAGGACGGCGATGTCCTCCAGGATGCGCTTGCGGCGATCGCCGTAGCCCGGGGCCTTGACGGCGCAGACGTTGAGGGCGCCACGGATCTTGTTGAGGACGAGGGTCGGCAGAGCCTCGCCATCGATGTCCTCAGCGATGATGAGCAGGCCACGGCCAGCGCGCTGGACAGCCTCGAGAACAGGCATGATGTCCTGGACGCTGGAGATCTTCTGGTCGGTGATGAGGATGTACGGATCCTTCATCACGGCCTCCATGCGGTCGTTATCCGTGACGAAGTAAGCGGAGACATAGCCCTTGTCGAACTGCATGCCCTCGACGGTGTCGATGGTGATGTCGAACGTCTGGGAATCCTCGACGGTGATGACGCCGTCCTTGCCCACGACCTCCATGGCCTCGGCGATCTTCTCGCCGACCTCGGGGTCACCGGCGGAGATGGTACCGACGGAAGCAATCTGCTCCTTGGTCTCGACCGGCTTGGCCTGCTTCTTCATCTCGGCGACGGCGGCGTTGACGGCCTTGTCGATGCCGCGACGGATGGCCAGCGGGTTGGCGCCAGCGGCGACGTTGCGCAGACCGTCGTTGACGATGGCTTGAGCGAGCAGGGTTGCGGTGGTGGTGCCGTCACCCACGGTGTCGTTGGTCTTGGTGGAGACCTCCTTCACCAGCTGAGCGCCCATGTTCTCGATGTTGTCCTCGAGCTCGATCTCCTTGGCGACAGAAACGCCGTCGTTGGTGATGGTCGGAGCACCGAACGTGCGCTGCAGCGCAACGTAGCGGCCCTTGGGGCCCATGGTGACGGTAACGGCGTCGGCCAGAGTGTTGACGCCCTTGGCAAGCTTAGCGCGGGCATCGGTGTTGAACGTAATGTTCTTTGCCATGGTAGGTAATCCTCCAAAAGAAATGTGACTCGCGTCGCCGCTTCCGAGTCCTATGCGGCGGGCGCGTTCAAAGACGAATCAGAGATTCTGACGAGACTAGGCCTCGACGACAGCGTAGATGTCGTCGGCGCGCATCAGCAGATACTTCTCGCCGTCGACCTTGACCTCGTTGCCACCAAACTTACCGTAAATGACAACGTCACCGACCTTGACGTCCATGGGGATGCGCTCACCCTTGTCGTTGACCTTGCCGGCGCCAACGGCAACGATGGTGCCGCGCTGCGGCTTCTCCTGGGCGTTGCTGGCGATATACAGACCAGAAGCGGTCTTCTGCTCGGCCTCGTCGGGCTTGACCAGAACACGATCTGCAAGCGGCTTCAAAGACGACATGCTTGTTTCCTCCTTTTTGGGCCGCGCGGTTATGCCGCGCGAATTAACCCTTTTTGTTTGCGTACGCGTTGAATGGTACCCACGAATGGCGGGTTATACAACACAGAGTCAAAAAATCTTATTTTTTGGCACTTAGATTTTCTGAATGTCGGAGGATAACTTATGCGCAGCCCCAAGGCGGACCGGAAAGCATGAAGTTTTAGCGCGGCAACTTTGTGAATCAGCTTCTCAAGACTACAATCCTCCAGATGAAATATGCCCAGATGAGAGGAAGGGAGGGCAGATGACTGATGAGCTGAGCACCTCGGCATGGCGAGATATAGCACCGAATCGCGATGCACGCGACTCCATGCCGCCCGTTCGCACTCGCCTGCTCGCCCTGGCTCTCGTCTTCGCCCTTCTCGCGGTAACCATCCTCTCCCCCATCGCAACCGCCCATGAGTTGCATCATGACTGCACCGGCGCGGGCTGCACCATCTGCGCCGAGCTCGCCGGCAATCTGTCGATCGCCCGTGGCGGTGACACCGTCCCCGTGGGCGCGACATCGTTCATCACCCTCTTGCTGATCTCCGCCCTAGCCGTCATCGGCACCGAGCGATCTTCATATGCCCCGGTCACCCTATTATCCCTCAGGGTCCGTCTGGACGATTAACGGCTCCCAATTGAATCAAATAGCTACCGCGTGCCACAGCGGCATCGCCTTCGGCCGTCGGCACCCCGACGCAGCCGTTTTCAATTCAGGAGCAATCTATGTGGACAACCGAATCTACCGTCGCCATCCCAAGCGGCGTCCTATTCGTCACCGTGGCCCCATGGCGGCGGCATATATGTCCCTTGTAAGTGCGGTCTTTGCTCTCGCCGCTTCTGACGACAATGCGTCCAGCTCGACCCCGTCGAGGGACTCGCTGACAAACAGCTTAAAGCCGGCGAGGATTACCCGCCCATCATGAACGACAACCTGGAGAAGCTCGTGAAGACGCTGAACTAGGAGTAAGGAACAGAGACGATGAAGATGAGCATGAAGGATCTGAAAAGCTGGATGACCGACCATCCCTACCCCCGTACGCTGGCAACGATCGGCGGCGCTTCGATATGCTCGATGCTCGCCCTCGAGCTGCCCTCCAACCATGAGCTATGGAAGATGCAGCCCGGACAGGCACTTTTGGAGCTTTTGCTCATCTTCTGCTTCTTGTGCCTGTTGTTCTATCTGCCGCACCGCCGTAAGACCCCCGCAATCGTGGGCATCGCTGCGCTCGCCAGCATCGGTATCGCCGAGTACTTCGTAATCACGTTCAAATCGATGCCCATCCAACCCGGAGACCTGTTCGCCCTCTCGACCGCTGCGACGGTCGCCGGCAGCTACACCTATGAGCTCAGCACTTTCTGCTTCATGGGGCTTGCCGCCGCGGCCTTGGGAATCGCGCTTATCGTCCTCATTCCGCGTGATGCATGTGGGCGACCGCCGCGCCGCGCATCGGAAACGTCCCCCGAGCCCATCGACCATGCGATGTCTGCGTCCTTGAAATCGAAGGACCCAAAGGCGTCTCCGGCAACCGAGGGGACATCGACAGCGCCGAGGGAGCATCCAGTCGCAACCAAATCCAAGCTCCCCCTCTCCGTCGACCGTCGTACCGCACTTGTTGCCGGAGCCGTGCTGGGGGCGCAGGCCTTCATCAGCTATTACGACACCTTGGGCATCAAGCTTCATACCTGGAAGCTCCTCGAAAGCTATTACAGTCAGGGGTTTCTCCCCACCTTCATTTCGAGCGCGCAAAAAATGGTGCCGCCTAAACCCAAGCACTACAAGAGCGGTGAGGCCTCGGCGATCATCAAGCGCCTTGCCGCGCGCTGGAACGCGGGCACGAACGGCATCGCCGACCCCTCCCGTGCCGCTGCCGTCGAACAGTTTGACCAGCTCAAGCCCTCAGTCATCTGCATCATGAACGAGTCCTTCGCCGACCTTTCAATCTTTAACGAACTGGGCTGCGGCTATAAGGGGCCCGAGCGCTTCAAAGCCATCGACAACGCGCTTCTGCAGGGAGTGAGCTACATGAGCGCCTTCGGTGCCGGCACCTGTAACAGCGAGTTCGAGTTCTTAACCGGACACTCCATGGCATTCCTGGGCGCTGGCGTCTACCCGTTCATGACCTACAACCTGGCCCCGAGCGAGAACCTCGCCCGTCAGTTCAAGAGACTCGGCTATCGCACCGTGGCCATGCACCCCAACCACGCCACCAACTGGAATCGCGAGAACGTCTTCGCGGACATGGGATTCGACGAGTTCCTCTCGATCGAGGACTTCGCCGGCGCACCCGAGCTCTGCCGCAAGGTCACCGACGCCGCCACCTACGACAAGTGCCTCGAGGTACTAAAGCAGAGCGACCAGCCGATCTTCATCCACGACGTGACGATGCAAAACCACTCCGCCTATGACACGGGCTTGGTGCCCACCGACCAGCAACTGCACCTTGCCGTCGAAGGTGTGTCCGACAAAGTTATCACCTGGACCAATGAATACTGCTCGCTCATGGAAGCGTCCGATGCCGCCTTCGCCGCCTTCCTGGAAAAGCTGCGTGATCTCGACCGCCCCGTCGTCGTGGTGATGTACGGCGACCACCAGCCGTTCTTCACCGACCGCTACAACGACCTCTACTTTACCGATGAGGACGATGCCACCCATACCGAGCGCATCTGGCAGACACGCTATGTGGTCTGGGCGAACTACGATGTCGCCGGCAACGCACAAACGAGTGGGGAACTCAACACAAGCATCAATAACGTCGGTGCACTCGCACTCAATGCCATCGGTGCCCCGCTCACCGCCTACCAACGCGCACGCTTGCAAAACCGAGCGCACATGCCGGCGATAAACGTGGTGGGGGCGCAGGATGCGCACGGCGTTTGGTATACAGCCGAGGCCAAGAACGTTCCCGCCAAGACCGCTAATGCGCGCGATCGCCTGGACCGCATGCAATATCGTAAGCTCTTCGACCACGAAGGCTCGGTCTTTGCCACCCATAAGCAGGCGGCCGCCAACGAAACCGACCCCAACGCAGCTCCGGGAGCCTAGGGTTGACCAATCTCGGGCCCGGTATTCAGAAAAGTCAGTGCAGCAAAATGGCGATGCGGACAGCGACTTGGGCATGGTTTTCGCCGCTCGCACGGGTCCCCTGGGAAGCAGCGTGCATTTTTGGGAGTTTTCAGCAGGCCAGGACGTCTGCATACGCGCCGGACACACCATATTGGTCCCAAGAACGCCTTTGACCGGCGATTTGGGTCGGCGGGCAAACCCCATCAGGACAAAAAGGCGTGCCTCGCGCCGCACCGGACCCCAAAATGACGTCGATCTCCGCAATGCCACCCGACTGCAGCGGCACCGGCAGAGCTCACGGTGCTGAATACTCCATTTTTTGCACGGCCCAGGCGGGGGTACATCAGGACCGGAAAGAACATCTCAACTTTTTATGCAATCTGCAATGGGAAGTATTCAAAACACCAAGAGACAGCATTACTGACGTCCAAATTGAGCGCGGGGCAGCGGCGCCTCCGCCCCGCGCCCAAATCAAGCAGAGCGGGGGCGCTCCTAACGGACCCCATAGGCAAACAAACGCGGCTCGAGCGCCATCCCAAAATAGGCTGCCCGAGCCGCGTTTAACGGTACGGCATGAATATTAGCGCTCGTAGATTAAGTTGCCTGCCAGATAGGTTGCCTGAACCTTGGTAGCCTGGAGCTCTTGGGGGTCGATGGTGAGCGGGTTTTGGTCCAGGACTACCAGGTCGGCGTATTTGCCGGGTTCCAGGCTGCCGAGGTTTCGCTCGTCGCCTGCCGCGTAGGCGCTGCCCAGGGTGTAGTTGCGCAGAGCTGTAGCCGCGTCGATGCGCTCGCTGGGGAGCCAGCCGCCCTCGGGCCAGTGGCTGCGGGGGTCTTGGCGGGTGATAGCCGTGTAGAGCACGTTCATGCTGGTAACGGGCGTGATAGGGCTGTCGGTACCGAAGGCTTGGCGAATGCCGCGCTGCTTATAGGTTGCGAACGGCCACATGATGCGGCTGCGCTCCAGGCCCAGATCGCGCTCCGGTCCACCCGGATCGAGCGTAATATGGCAGGGCTGGCTCGAGGCGACCACGTTGAGCTTGCGCAGGCGGTCGATGTCCTCGGGCAGAAGGTTCTCTAGGTGCTCGAGCGTGTTATGGCCGTGCTGGGGCAGGCCGTACAGGTCGGCCACTTCCTCGAAGATATCCAGCGCGGCATGAATCGCACCGTCACCAATAACGTGGATGCGTACGGTATGACCGCGCTCCGCGGCCGCCAGAACCAGTTTGCGCATGCGCTCAGCCGGGACCGTCAGACGGCCCCGGTCGCCCGGGAAGCGCGGATTGGTATAGGGCTCGGTGAGATATGCCGTGTGTTCGCTCGACACGCCATCGAAGAACTGCTTAAAACCTGGCGCCGAAAGCAGCGCGTTGTTCGCGTAACGTACCTGGAGCTCTTCTAGACGCGACTGGTCATCCAGCAGCGTGGGGAACAGATGGGCACGAATGCCCAGCTTGCCGGTCGTCTGCAGCTTGTCGTAGACATCGTCGCGGATAAAATCACAGCCCAGCATGGGCATGAGCGACATATCGCAGATCGAGGTGATGCCCTGCTCGGCCATGCGCCTCATTTGATCGGCGTAAGCGCTTGCGATGCGATCTTCGCCCAGCCACTCAAGACAGCGCGGCAACAGCTGCATGGCAGCCGCTTCGTGAGCAATGCCCGTGAGCTCGCCGTTTGCGTCCTTGTCGTAGCTGCCGCCCGCCGGCGGCTCGCTGTCGCGCGTGACGCCGAGCGCCTCGAGTGCGCGGCTGTTGAGCCACAGCGTGTGGCCGTCGCCCGAATACATAACGCAGGGACGATCGGGGAATGCCGCATCGAGCGACGCCTTGGTAGGATGCTCGGGCGGGTCCCAACGGTAGTCGCGCCAGCCCTGCGTCACAACCCAAGCGTCGTCGGGCAGGTCCTGGGAAAACTCGAGCGCGTGCTGTACCAGCGCCGCCTCGGACGTGCCCATATCCATGAGCATGTACGGCGAGGAACCGACCGAGGTATGGAAGAAGTGCAGATGAGCGTCATGGAAACCGGGGCAGACAAACTGCTCGCCGTAGTCGAGAACCGGCGTGGCGGCGGGAGCGGCGGCGATCACGTCATCGGGCTTGCCGACTGCGACGATACGGTCACCTGCGATGGCAATCGCCAGCTCACGAGCAGTATCGATGCCGTCTTGCGCGGTAAAGACGTTCTTGGAGCGGATAATCCGATCGATATGTTGCATGGGCATCCCCATCTCTGGCAGGAAATTCAACACCCCCGAGTGTACTCCCCCGTCTCGGTTACAAAATGCCAAGCGGCAAACGGCAGCTTTGCCAGCCCTAGCGGCAGGTGGCATACTGGAGAGAGCCTGTACGATTTTGCGATCAACCCAGCAAGGAGCAAATCGATCATGACGAAGACCAAGGCACAGCAGATTATGGCGGCGACCGAGGCTCGCGCGGCAGACGACGTCACCGCGGCCATCCGAGATATCGCCGCCGAGTTTGAGCCCTATATCATCAAGCAGCGCCGGCACTTCCATAAGCATCCGGAGCTGAGCCTTGCCGAGGAGCGCACGACCTCCGACATCGCCAACCAGCTCGACGCCATGAATATCCCCTACGAGCGTCCGCTCAAGACCGGCTTGGTGGCAACGCTTCGCGGTACCGCGTCGGATGCCTACCACGAGGACGGCACGCCGCGCCGCCGCATCCTGCTGCGCGCGGATATCGACGCCCTGCCCGTCACCGAGCAGACCGGCGAGGAGTTTGCCAGCGTCAACGAGGGCTGCATGCACGCCTGCGGCCACGACTGCCACATCGCCATGATGCTCGGCACGCTGCAAATCCTGCGCCATATGACCGACGACATCCACGGCGAAGTCCGCATCGTCTTCCAGCCCAGCGAGGAAAACGGCCAGGGCGCCAAGCTCATGATCGGCACGGGCGTGCTCGACGGCGTCGATGGCGCCTACGCCGCGCACATCTGGAGTGAGGTCGACGCCGGCACCGTGAGCTGTGAGCCCGGACCGCGCATGGCCAATACCGACTGGTTCCGCATCGACGTCCGCGGCACCTCGTGCCACGGCGCCATGCCCCAGCGCGGTCACGACGCCGTTATGGTTGCCGCCGAGATCGTCAACGCTCTGCAGACCATCGTTTCGCGCGAGATCAGTCCCTACGAGCCGGCCGTCATTACCGTCGGCGAGCTGCACGGCGGCACCGCGCGCAACGTTATCGCCGGCACGGCCTACCTCGCCGGCACGGTGCGCACCTACGGAGATTCGACCCACGAGGAAATGCCGGAGCTCATGCGCCGCATCGTGGAGCATACCGCGGCCGCCTTGGGCGCCGAGGCAGAGCTCACCGACTACACCATCGCCAATTACAAGGTCGAAAACGATGCCGCCTCGAGCGAGCGCTGCCGCCAGGCAGTAATCAAATGCCTGGGCCCCACCGGCCAAGGCCATTATCGCGGCACACTCTCGGGTGAGGATTTTTCGGAGTACCTGCGCCGCGTACCGGGCGTGCTCGCCTTTGTTGGCACGCGCAACCCCCAGATTGGCGCCACGTACGCCCAACATTCTTGCTTCTACAAGATTGACGAGTCGGTACTGGCCAAGGGCTCCATGGTGGCCGCCCAATATGCCATCGACTTTTTGGCCGAGCCCACACAAGAAGAGCTCGACGGCCCCACGATTGCCGCGGTCGCCGAGACCAATCCCGACCTGGCAGCCAAACTGCGCTCTGCCAAGGCCACGGCCGCCGAGGCCCGCGACGCCATGCACGATGCCCGCACCGCCCGACACGCCGCAATCAAGGGCATCCACGACGCTCGCGCCGCCGCCCGCCGCGAGGAGAAGCACGACGAGTAGTCGATCCACGACCATCTCGCAGTCATAGCCGCATCGCGATATCAAAGCGGGGGCGGACGCTTCGGCACGTCCGCCCCCGCTTATTTGTCAAGCGCTATTTCTACCGTTTCTACCCCGTCCCCAAATGGCAGGTGGCAGGGTTACTCGTCCTGCGGGTCCTCGTCGGAGCTTGGCGCAGGCTCGGGCTCAGGTGCAGGCTCGGGCTCCGGTTCCGGCATGGGCGCGGGCTCGGGCTCAGGCACGGGCGCGGGCTCAGGCTCAGGCTCAGGCTCAGGCTCAGGCACGGGCTCGGGCTCGGGCTCGGGCGCAGGCGCCGGCGCCGCAGCGGAATCGGATACGGGCGCTGCGTCGGCGCTAAAACCAGCCGGAGCAGACTTCTTCTCAAACGGCAGCACAAAAGTCAGGACGTCGTCCTTGTCCTCATCGGCCCATTCGCTTGCATAACGTGCAGCCCAATAGCCAACGGCACGGTGCTTGAGCATCTTGCCAAAGACCGTAAGGAACACCGTGACGAATGCAATCAGCACCAGGAACAATACGAGCGTGACACCACCGGCGGTAACAATCGCCTCGATACCCGTGGGGCGATAGTAATAGCCGTACGCGCCAATTCCGGCGATGGCACCAAAGACAGCTGTCAAGATCCACGTAATGGCGTTGGAAACCAGGCCCGTCAAAAACTCGGGAAGGAACGAAGCACAGAACAGCTTGGTCTTGTTGTGCTTAAAGGCCGCCCAAACCTTATCGAGCGAAAACGCGCTCTCGACGCGACCGGTCACCGCAAAGTGCATCACGGCGATGTCGGCGAACATCTTAAAGAAGACACCCAGAATCGCCGAGGCAATCAGAGCCAGGACAAGCAGGCCGAGCGAACCGAACAGCGCTGCCTCGAGTGCATAGGAGCCGTAATAAGAATACGAGCCCGCGGCGCCAATTACCACGCCCTCCACCAGCGAAAGCACTACACCGATAACGGGAATGGCAGCGATAACCTCGAGCACCACCGAGATGACGCTCGAAAAGACTCCGAGACCAAACGACGTGGAGCGCATGAGTGGACGGTCCATGCCGTCATCGACCTTGAGCGAAAGATCACGTCCCCACTCAATACCAAAGCCGGAACCGCACACGCTCGCAATGCAAGCTGCCAAAAAGCCGATGGCAGCCGCAATGCCGCCAATAACGGGAATAAACAACACGAGCACCGACACAACGCAAATCAGCGCCGGCAAAAACGCGATTTGGCATACACGCTGCAGCACGCCCGGAGTCTTTGTCATATCTTGGAACGCCTGAGCCGTGCAGCCCTTTGGCGCATTCGCCACGGGCGGTTGCGGAACAAACTGCTGAGGCTGAGGCTGACCCTGAGGGGCGGAGGCTGCAGCGCCGGCATTGGGGGCACCGCACACGCCGCAGAACTTGTCGTTATCGCCCATGGGGGCGCCACACTGCGAGCAGAACATCGAAATCATCCCTTCGTATCTTGAGCGAGTCACCTGGATCGCAAACGATGTCTTTGGCATCATTATCACCCAATGTGAGTTCAAATACTCAAAGATGACCGATTTGCAAGGTACACGGCGCCAGCAGGCGGTTCGTTGAATGCGTTCGCGCTAGTTCGTACCGCGGAAACCCTTGCCGACGATCTCGGAACTGTCGACAATCGTGATAAAGGCACCCGGATCGACTTCGCGCGCATAGCGGCGCAGCTGCACGGCCTCGCGACGGCTCAGCACGCTCATGATCACCGTCACGCACTTGCCCGAGAAGGCACCGTAGCCGCGACTGATGGTCGCCGTACGGTTGAGATGCTTGACGATAAACTCCTCGACCTTAAGGGGCTCGGAACAAATGACCGTGCAGACCTTACGAAGGTGAATGCTCTCGATGGCCTTGTCGACCACGAGCGTCTTGGCAAACAGGCCGAGCACGCAATACAGGCCGACACGCGGACCATACAAAAAGGCCGCGATGGCCACGATGCCGATATCAACCAACAGCAGCGCGCGGCCAATCTCGAGCGTGGTGCGGCGCTTGAGGATCATGGCGAGGATGTCTGTGCCGCCCGTCGAGGCGCCAATATCAAAGACGATGGCGCTGCCGAGCGCCGGCAGTATCACGGCAAAGCACAGGTCGAGCCACATATCGCCCGTCATCGAAACATCAGTCGGAATAAAGAGCTCAAAAAACGAAACATAGGCGGACAGCGCAAACGAGGCGAAGACGCTCCACAGGATTGCCTTGCGCTCCAAAAAGATAAAGCCCAAAACGACGAGAACCGCGTTGATAATCCACATAAAGACGCCGACGGGCAGGGTCGGGAACAGCGTGGACAGAATGACCGACACGCCCGAGGTGCCGCCAAAAGCAAAGTGATTAGGGGTTTTAAACGCGACGATGGCAAAGGCCGTGAGGATCAGGCCCAAATTGAGCTCGGCAAAAAAGCGCGGAAAGCCCGGCTCCTGGCTGCGCTTGCGACCAGCGCGCTCGCCCCGCTCGATAACATCGCGATCGACCACGCGCTCCATCGGCACTACGGGAGGACGATGCACCTCCTCGGCAGCACGCGACGCCGCCTCTGCCGCAGCGGCCTCAATTGCCCATGCCTTGCTTTCTGTTTCGTGCTCGTCGGCCATTACGGCAACTCCTCGTTAACAATTTGGAAACAATGCGCTCATTAGGGTAACGCGGAACGTGGGGATTGCAACCCTTAGTTAGACGAGCGGTATGACTATATCGGGAGCGTACAAAAACGGCCGGCCACGCTTTTGCTTGCGCGGTCGGCCGTTTAACGTTTTCGCAGATAAAACCTGCCAAAACAAACCTGTCTCTTTTTGGAAGGTTATTCGTGCTGGCTGGTGCGGTGCTCGTACTCCTCGGGGGTGATGACGTCCTCGATGCGCAGGTTGACGCCCGCCACCTCAAGGCCAGTCATCGCGGCCAGACGCTCGGTCACGCGCGCCTTAACGTCGTCGAAAATCGCGGGCGCATAGGCGCCGTACTCGATGATGACGGAGATGTTGACGACCACGCGATTGTCATCGGTGACCTCAACCGTCACGCCCTTGGTCAGATTCTCGGCACCAAACTGCTCCTGCACAAAGTGCATGAGGTTACCCTTCATGCCAAGAACGTGCGGAACCTCGCGGGTGGCCATGGCAACGATCTTCTCGATCACACCGTTGGAATAGGTCAGCGAGTCCTCGGACTCGTCCGCTTCCTCGTCATCCTCATCCACATCGGACTCGGCCTCGACGAGCGCCTCATCCTCGAGCGTTACGTCCTCGGCCTCGGCGGTGACGGTCTCGTCTGCCTCGAGCTCGGTATCGGCCACATCGACCTTCGTATTAAAAGCCATGGTTCCTCCTTATGCCTGCCGCGGATGCGACAGTCGAATACATATTAGCGGCCGCTAAACAGACGGCCGAAGAAGTTGACGATCCCGTTCTCGCCGTCGCGAATTTGGCCAATTACGGCGCCGATTAGCACGAAGAATGCAATGACGAGCGTGTCCCACAGGCCGAGCGTGAGCACCAACACGGCGAGGATAAAGCCAGCGACGGCGCCGAGCGTGGTGTTGGGATGGCGAACGGCATAGCTCCAGATAGCCGCCCCCGTGCCCTTAATGAGACCCATAGCCTCGTCAAAATCCGCGGCTGCCGCGTCTTGTAACTCGGTTGCCTCTGCTTTGGAATCAACAGGTTCGCTCGCCGGCGTGGCGCTCTGGTCAATCGTCAGGCGCGGCGTACGAGCGGTCTTATCTTGATTGGTATCACTCACCGGAAACCTCCACGGTCTGGACGGTAGTCTTGGACGGCAAAAAACGGACGCGCGTGGTCGTACCCGGCGTGCCGAGCATGGTGTCGCAAGCTTCCTCGATGCGCTGCTGCATCGCGGTAGCCAGAGATGCCACGTCCTTATCGTCAAGCGCGATAGCCTCGACCTTAAATCGGACGTGCGAATCGTCGGGGCCTTGGACGCGGGCCTCGACATGCTCGACCATCACGCGGTCGTCGCGCTCGGCAGCAGCCCTGGCACACGAAGAAAGCGCCGCGAGCGTGACCTCGATATTGCGCTCCCCCGCCGGATGCACACAGGATGGCTCGCGACGAGCAAACATCAGGCGGAAGAAGCTTACCAGCACGCCAATCGCCACAACTCCGCCGCATGCCGTCACGACAATGCGCGGCATGGGGTCGCGCATCAGCAGCATAAAGCGATACGTATACGGCCCCCAAAACTGGCAGACAAGCGTACCCAGCGCCACGATGGCGGCGGCAAGATACACGATCGCTAGGGCTCGTTTGAGTACGCGCACGTGGCGCTCCCTTCAAATCTCGGCTCTCAAAATGCAAAACGGTTCGCATCATTATAAAAGAGCCGGGTCCGGTGCTCTACGCACGCGGATCCGGCTCATCTATTCCACGAGGCTTGCATGCTCGCTTCATTATGCCCAGATATGCACGGCTTAACCCGTGCGGGCGCTACTCCTCCTCGAGAGCAGCGATGACCTCGTCGGTCATGTCCATGGTGCTGTAAACATCCTGGACGTCGTCGAGCTCCTCAAGACGGTCGATGAGGCGCTGAACCTTCTTGGCGTCGGCGCCGGAGACCTCGGTCGGGGTGGTCGGGACCATGGTGGTCTCGGAGCCCTTGACCTGGACGCCCTGCTCCTCGAGCGCCTTGGAAACAGCCATGACCTCGTTGGCAGTAGTCCAGACGATCCACTCCTCGCCGGCGTCCTCGTAGTCCTCGCCACCGGCCTCGGCGATGGCCATCATGAACTCATCCTCGTCACCGGCAGCACCGTTGGCGATCATGGTCTCCTTCTTGGCGTTCTCGTCCAGGATCTCCTTGGCGACGACGATCTGGCCCTTGCGCTCAAACTGGAAGGCGACGGAGCCAGAGGTGCCCAGGTTGCCACCAGCGTGGGAGAAGGCGGAACGGACATCAGCGGCGGTACGGTTGCGGTTGTCGGTCAGGCAGTCGACGTAGACGGCGACACCGGCGGGACCGTAGCCCTCGTACACGATGTTCTCGTAGACGGCGGCGTCAGCACCCGAACCAAAAGCCTTGTCGATAGCGGACTTGATCTTGTCCTTAGGCATGGACTGAGCCTTGGCCTTGGCAACGGCAGCGGCGAGGCTGGCGTTGTTCTCGGGCAGCGGGTCACCGCCGAGACGGGCAGCAACGGTGATGTTGCGGCTGAGCTTGGAGAAGAGGGCGGAACGCTTGGCGTCCTGCGCGCCCTTACGATGCTTGGTTGTGGCCCACTTAGAGTGTCCGGACATACGTGTCTCCTATCGGTTTCGACCTAAAGCCCAGCGCAGATGCTCGGGCAATATAAACAAACGTCGTTATGATATACCTACTGGCCTGCGAGATAAACCCCAAAATGAAGGCGTCGTGATGATGGCCCCTTTGGTGCAAAGAAACCTGACCTCAATGCACCAAGTTAGAACCAGAGGAAGTCGCTGCGGGTGACGGTGGCGCCGATGGCGAAGGGCATGCAGGCGATGACCGGATACAGGTAGCGCATGTAAGTCGAGCCGTTGCACGGGCCAATCAGGCACACGGCGAGCACGCCCAACAGCGGCACCCAGATCGCCAGCGCACGCCATGAATGACGACGCAGCAGGTAGACCACCACGGCGATCATGATCCACACATAGGTGGCCGAGCTCATGGTGAGCGAGATAAACGGGATGCGCTGCACCGCCACACGGTACAGATTGATCAGGTGGTCGCACCAGCGCACCACGTTGCTGTCAACCGGATGGAAGTCGAAGTACTTGAGGTTGTCGGGACGCGCCATAATCTCGGCACTGCGCGCCGTGCTGTAGACCCACGCATCGCGGGCGCTCGGATAAAAGTAGCCGTAGTAGTTATTGATGAGCGCCGAGACATAGCACTCGGGATCCTTTTTGAACATCTGGGCCCACACCTCAAAATAGGCCTTGATGTCCTCCTGCGAGGCGTACTCGTTGAAGCAGTTCTTGACGGCATCGGACTTGTCGGGGTTGTAGCGGCGGCCCAGGTTCTCGTACTTGAGTACACGATCGATCACGGCACGCTCTTCGTCGGTCACCGAACCGTCGCAAGGAGCCTCCACGATGGTGCCGTCCTCCTTAACCGTGGGGTTGACGCCCGAGTTGAGGCCGTCGTGCTTTTGGACGAAACGAGCCGTCTGTTGGAACGGAATCGAGAGGATTTCGCGCTTGGAACCAGGCGTGATGTCGTGCGCCGGCATAAAGACCTTGGTGAAGTACATATTAGAGGCAAGGCAGAGTGCGAGCACCGCGAGGACGCCAACCCAGCGGAAGCGCGGCGTGGCGCATGAGACCGCGGTGCCCGTCTGCTTAGCCGCACGACGGGCGACATGTACATCCCATGCGCAAAACGCCGCCGCAATCACGCAGGCCGCCAACGGAAAGACCAGACCGCCATTGCGCAAAAACGTGGAACCCATGGCAGCCAGCGCAAGCAACAGCCAGTCGTGGCGCGCAAAGAGCACGGGCCTCTGTTCGCCCGCACGCTCGGCATTGGCATCACGACGGGGCAAGCCACATGCCACGAGCTTGACGGTCTGTACCAGCAGCACCAAAAACGCGTCGGCAAAGAGCACGTCTTTGGTGAGCAACGCCGCGTAGTTAGAGAACATCGGCATAAACGCAAAGAACAGCAGGATCGTACCGCGAACCGGCAGGCTCACGCCCAGTTTGCGCAGCGACGAAATGGAATAGGCCATGCAGGCAGCCGTGATGACAAATTGAGCGCAGGTATAGATGATGAGGCCCGCGTTAGCGCTGTTGAACAGCGAAAGCCCCAGTTGAACGCACGAGCCGATAATGGCCGTGTGCACTACGGGATGGTGCCCGTTGAGCAGCACGTTGGGGTTGAGCAGGCGCAGGTAGTCGCTCGTGCCATTGGGATAGTTGAACCACTGGCGAATCTGCGCACCCGTATCTCCCATAAAAAGGCCGGGCAGCGAAGCGATGAGCGTGGGCGCCCAGGCGATCATAAGCACCAGGAAGGGCCCGGCAAAGGGATGGACCGAGAGCACGGCGTGAGCCACACGCCATACGCGGCCAAAGTGCGCTTCGGAAAACGGAATGCGCCGAGAGCTCAGCCAATCCAGGCACTCAAAAGCCAGATAGAAGGCCACGATCGCTAGGAGCATCCAGCCCGCGCCGCCAATCCAGGCGCAGATGATGCGGGCCTTGTCGCCAAGAACAATCTCGGCCGAGTCGATAAGGTCGTAGCTGCGGCCGAACACCATGCAGATGGCGAAAAACAGCGACGGCAGAATAATCGATGGGCGCCAGGTGTCGCCACGGCCAAAGAACACGTAGCGAAACGGCAGCGTGAGCAGGCAGGCAAGCGCAAGCAGCATGACCGCGTCGGTATGGCCGGCAAACGAGAGGAGCACCTCGTAGCACACGTACAGCATGCCCGAGGCTTTGGGGTCAATCGCCAAGACTGCGTTGCTCGACACCGGGGCGGGATCGATGGAAAACGCCGTGGTCGCCAACAGCGCGAGCAGAAATGCGATGAGCGTCTGCTTGGCGGGGTAGCGCTTAAACCAGACGATGCGGGCAGCGTCGCGCGCAGCCGTTGTGGAGAGGTCGGAATCCTTCACAGTCCGAAAGCCTTTCTAGAAACCTATCAAACTCAGCAAAACCACCACAAAGGTGCCTGTGTCCCCTTTGTGGTGGTTAGGCGTCGAGGTAGATGCGCTGGGGACGGTTGCGGTGTCGCGCGAAGATGATGAGCGCCAGGCCGGCGATCACGAGCGGAAGACTCAGCAGCTGCCCCATCGTGATGACGCCGCCCAGCAGATAGCCAAGCTGGGCGTCGGGCACGCGCACGAACTCGACGAGGAAGCGGACGATGCCGTATCCCATCACGAACACGCCCATAAACGTACCCTGAGGCAGCAGCGGCTTTTTGCGGCTGAGCACCTGCAGAATGCAAAAGAGCACGATGCCCTCAAGAAATGCCTCGTAGAGCTGGGAGGGATGACGCGGCATATCGCCCGCGGTGCCACCGAAGACCACGCCCCAGGGCAGATCGGTCGGCTTGCCCCACAGCTCACCGTTGACAAAGTTGGCACAACGGCCCAGGCACAAGGCCAGCGGCGCGCCTATGACGGCAAGGTCTGCCAAAGTCCATGCGTCGAGCTTATACATGCGGCACACGATGATGCCGCCGATAATGCCGCCCACCAAACCGCCATGGAAGCTCATGCCGCCCTCGTTGGTGGCAAAGATCTCGAGCGGGTGGGTCCAATAGTAGCCATCGCCGTAAAAGACGACGTAAAACAGGCGCGCACCGATAATGAGGCCAAAGACCACGCCGACCACGACACTCGTCAGGTCGTCAATCGTGATGTTAAAGCCCCAGCGACGCTGTGTGCGGTACATGACGACCGCCGTGAGCAGAGCGCCGACCACGTAGGCCAGGCCGTACCAGTAGATGGTGATGGGGCCCGCCGAGATCGCGACAGGATCAAGCATATGGTAGAAGTCGTTGAGCATGTCGACCCTCCTACTCCCTACATACAAATGCGGCCGCGGGCCTTGCGCTCGCAGCCGCATATTTGGGCGTAACGTCTATGCGGAGTATGCCGTCCGCAGCTTTCACATCTTAGAACGGCGCGTACTCGTCGTACAGGTCGTCGGTCTCGCCGGAGGCATTGACCTGCTCAACACGGGTAACGCCGGGCACATGCTCCTTGAGGATACGCTCGATACCCATGGACAGGGTCAGCGAGCTCATGGGGCAGCCGGCGCAGGCGCCCTGCAGCTCCAGCTTGACAACACCCTCGTCGTCGACGCCCACATACTCCATATCGCCGCCATCGGCCTGCAGGTTGGGGCGGATCTCTTCAAGAACCTTCTTAAGCAGCTCTTCGTTAACAGCCACAGGGGCTCCTTTCTCACAATTACGCGGGCGCGCCCGCGGACAGAAGCTATGTTACTACAGCCATGTACCCGCTCACGAGCCGTCCATGCGCGCAGACGCGACTTTCACGAGTAGTCAATTTGGGACGGGGCTCTTTTGGCTGCCTTTTGTTGCCAGCTGGCGTTGCCACGCGCTACTGCTGAGCCTGCCCCTCGGTGCCGATGTGAACATCGACGATAACCTGGCGGTAGCTGATGCCACAGGAGTCGAGGATGCGGCGGCTGATGCGTCCATCATCGGTGTCGGCGTACTTGTTGTCCAGGTAGACAACCTCGCCCACGCCCACCTGTGCCAAAATCTTGGCGCAGTCGTGGCACGGAAACAGCGTGACGTAGACCGTGGAACCCTCAAGGTCCTTGAGCGAACCACGGTAGTTGAGCACGGCGTTTGCCTCGGCATGGACCACGTAGTTGTGCTTGTCCTGCAACGGGTCGTCGCTCGTACCCCACGGGAAAAAGTCGTCGTTGAGCGCCGAGGGCGTACCGTTGTAGCCCACCGAAAGGATGCGGTGGTTGGTGCTGGCGATGCACGCACCCACCTGCGTGTTGGGGTCCTTGCTGCGGCGCTGCGCGGCGATGGCCACGCTCATAAAGAACTCGTCCCAGCTAATGACGTCCAGGCGCTTGCCTGACGAAGTTTGATGAAGATCGTCCGACATGGCAGACACCTCCGTAATCGCAATAGTTTGACCCATTGTAGCAGGTGAAAGGTGGAGGCGTTTGTCCCACCAGCGCCCTCACTTTTACACGCGGCGGGGCTTTTGGTTGATGCGGTAGAGCTCGGCGAGACCCCGCAACGTCAGCGCGTCGTCGACCGTCAGACTGTGACCGACCAACGACGCGAGTGCCTCGGCATCGTCGCCGGTAATGACGATGGGCACGTCGCCCTCCCCCGCGGCCTTGGTCGCGCGCATCTCGGCGAGCACCATGTCGAGCATGCCGTCGATGCGGGCCACCTCGCCCAAGACCACGCCCGAGCGCATGGCCTCGCGCGTGTTGCGGCCGATCACATGCGTCGGTGCCGAGGGCTCGACCTGCGGCAGACGCGCCGCAGCGGCCGAGAGCGAGCGGGCGCCGAGCGCCAGACCCGGCGCGATGACGCCGCCCACAAAGGTACCGCACGCGTCGATGACCTCGATATTGGTCGTAGTGCCCAGGTCGATCACGATGCACGGAGAGCCGTAGACGGCACGGGCCGCCACGGCGTCGGCGATGCGGTCGGGGCCGATCTCGGCCGGGTCGTCGTAGTGCACGGGCATGCCGGTCTTGAGGCCCGGTCCCACCGTGAGCACGCGTCCCGTGCAGGTACGGGAAAGCGCCGCCTTCCACGGGCGCTCGAGCGCCGGCACCACGCAGCTCAGCACTGCGGCCGCGGGAACGAGCGCGCCGGGCATGCCCGCATCGGCCGCCAGCGCGCCCATGACCTGCGCGAGCCTCATGCGCGCTTCGTCGGCTGTAATGCTCGACGGCGTCGTGATTTCGCACGTCGCAAGCGGGCATTCCTGCGCCGCGGCCGAATCCTCGGCAAACAGGCCAAAGCGAATGAACGTGTTGCCCACGTCGACCGTCAATATATATGCGCACCCATTAAGCATCGTCGGCGCTCCTTTCGTCTGCCCAGCAGTATATCCCGATGATTATTCTGGGACGGGGATTTAAAAATCATTGCGTACCTGATGATTTTTAAATCCCCGTCCCAGAATAATCATCCTTTGGCCCAAGCCTGGGTCAGCTAAAAAAGCCCCGTCCCAAATGAGCTGCCTTGCCGCTATACTGATGCGCGGTCGTTTGCGAGCTCACGCGGCGGCCCTTGGTAACCCGACTTCCCGCGCCGTATCCGTAGCGGCGCTCCCGGGGGAGCGGATATACGCAAAGGAGTTTTATATGAGCAATCCCTCGAACCGCGCCTCGATGCGCGGGCAACTCACGCTGCGCGGCGTCGTCATCGGCGTCCTTGGCTGCGTGATCATCACGGCAAGCTCGGCCTACACCGCCCTCAAGATGGGCGCACTCCCCTGGCCGATCGTCTTCGCTGCCGTCATCTCGCTGTTCTTCCTGAAGCTCATGGGCAACGCCAGCCTCAACGAGGCAAACGTCACCCACACCATCATGTCCGCAGGCGCCATGGTCGCCGGCGGTCTGGCGTTTACCATCCCGGGCGCCTGGATGCTGGGCTATGCCGACCAGATCAGTTGGCTCGACATGTTTATCGTGGCACTCGCCGGCACTATCCTGGGCCTACTGGCCACGGCACTCATCCACCGTCACTTTATCGTGGACGCCGCGCTGGAGTTCCCCACCGGCAACGCCGCAGCTCAGACCCTACGCGCGACCGAGGCCGGCGGCAAGACCGGCAAGCAGCTCTTTGGCTCCATGGCCATCGCAGGCATCTACAGCGTGCTGCGCGACGCCCTGGGCGTGGTGCCCAGCATGCTGTGCACGCTCAACATCCCCGGCGTGACCTTTGCCATCTACAACTCGCCCATGTTGCTGTCCATCGGCTTTTTGGTGGGCTTCGCCCCCGTCGCGTTCTGGTTTGCCGGCGCGCTGCTGGGCAATTTTGGCATCATCGTCGGCGGCACCGCTGCCGGCCTGTTCGATGTTGTGACCGCGCAGGGTATCGTCAAGTCCCTCGGTATGGGCCTTATGATGGGCTTTGGCGTCGCCGTCGTCCTTAAGGACATCCTGCCGCAGGTCGCCGGTATCGTCCGCGGCCTCGCCGCCGACAGCTCCACCGACACCGACGAGCAATCGCTCATCTCGGGCTCGCTTAAGCTCGACGCCGGCATCATCGGCCTGGGCACCGCCGCCATCGCCGTGATCGTTGCCATCGCGCTCGACCTCGGTCCCGTCCCGGCCGTCATCGTCACGCTGTTCACCTTTGTCACCACCATCATGAGTGCGCAGAGCTGCGGCCAGACGGGTATCGACCCTATGGAGATCTTTGGCCTCATCGTCATGCTCATCGTGGCAGCCTTCGCGCAGCTCGCACAAGTCAAGCTGTTCTTTATCGCCGGCATCGTGGCCGTGGCGTGCGGCCTTGCGGGCGACGTCATGAACGACTTTAAGGCCGGAGCCGTACTGGGTACCAACCCGCGTGCACAGTGGGTCGGCCAGGCCATTGGCGGCATCGTGGGCGCCCTGGTCGCTGCCGCCGTCATGGTCGCGCTCGTCACCGCCTATGGTCCGGACGCCTTCGGCCCCGACAAGAGCTTTGTGGCCGCGCAGGCAAGCGTGGTCGCCACCATGGTCTCGGGCATCCCGAGCGTGCCGTGGTTTGCGGGCGGCTTTATCGCCGGCATCGTCATGTACTGGCTCGGCATTCCGGCCATGATGATCGGTCTGGGCGTGTACCTGCCGTTCTACATGTCGCTCACGGCCTTCTTGGGCTCCTGCGTCAAGCTCGACTACGACAAGTGGGCCGCACACCGCGACGCCGAGGCAGGCCTTTCGGACGAGGAGAAGGCTGCCAAGGATGCCGCCTTCCAGGAGCAGGGCCTGGTCGTTGCCAGCGGCCTGCTGGGCGGCGAGTCCATCGTCGGCGTTATCCTGGCGTTTGTCTCCGTGGGATTGAGTCTGCTGGGCTAAACCCAACAACAACGTACCCGTGCAGAGCGCGGGGTCGGAGACCATCCGGCCCCGCGCTTTTTTTGTATCTGCCGAAACCCTCGGCTTCAACCTCATTTGACGCGCCCCCTTTACCTACTCGTCTAAGTTTCACGTCAAGATGACCACCCCGCCTGCCGCGGTGTAGAGTAGAGACAGCGGGCGCGATGCATAGCCCGCGGCGAAGCGAGGTGAACATGAAACTCGATAACCAGCAGCTCAAGCGACTGCGCGAGCGCCATCACCGGCGCCACGGCATCCGCCCTGCCTATAGCGAGGTCATGGAGAACGCCGGCCGCTTCCTGAGGCGCGCATTCAACATTCGCGAGGGTCGCGCCCCCTATCACGTAATTCGCAAGCGCTTTGTAAACGGGGCGCGCCTGACCGGCTCGCACCTATGCATCCTCATTATCGCCATGCTGATCGCGAGTATCGGCCTCGATATCGATTCGGACATCGCCATTGTGGGCGCCATGCTCATCTGTCCGCTCATGGGATCGGTCCTTGCCATGGCATACGGTATCGCCACGCTCGACCGCGAGATTACCGTCGAGGCCATTGCCGGCCTCGCGCTGCAGATGGTCCTTTGCCTGGTCACGTCCACGCTGTACTTTAAGCTCTCGCCGCTCGGCACCACCACGGCCGCCATCATCGACAACTCGACGCCAACCGTCTGGGACCTCGCCGTGGCGCTCGCGGGCGGCTTTGCGGGCGGGCTGGGCAACTCGCGCGACCAGGAACCCGCAACGCTCATCGCCGGTGTGGCCGTGGCGACCGCGCTCATGCCGCCCCTGTGTGCGGCGGGTTACGGCATTGCCATCGCAAGCGGGCCGCTATTCCTCTCGGCGCTCTACGAGTTTGGCATCAACGTCGTCTTTATCGCGCTGGCGGCAGAAGCCGTGCTGCTACTTTTGCGCGTGCCGCTCAAGCGCGACCTCAACGGCGACGGCGTTGTAACCGCCGAGGAAAATGCCGCGGTCGATGAGCTGTCACACAAGGTGCGCCGCCGCATCATCGTGGGCACGGTGATCTTTGCCATCCCCTGCATCATTATGACCGCGGGGTCCATTGGCTCGGCGCAGGCCGGCGTGCAGGACGGCTACGGCGTCACCGAAACCACGCGCGAACTTGCCGCGGTGCTGCCGGGCTTTAAGGATTACACCGTCGCTGTCGAAACTTCGGCTACCGAAGGCGAGGAAGAGGGCATGGTCGAGCGCGAGGTTGTCGCTCACGTGACGACAAGCGAGGCGCTTGGGGCACACGACCGCCGCGTTGCCCGCAAGCTCATCGACCTCAACGTGCCCGAGCTCGATCGCGTGGAGTTTGACGTGAAGTAATGCCGACGCGGGATGTTGCAAAACGCACGTAGCAACTCAGGGCATCGGTACCAAAGGGATCGACTTTGACAAACGGGGCAGTTTCGTCGCAGCCGCCTTCGCTACTCGATTCCATGTCGTCACCATCGAAGAATTCCATCGCTGCCGTTTCCCTCATATACCATGGCGTTTGCCCAGCCCTGTCCAATTTGACTCGCAGCTTAACAAACGCCCCTTAAGGCTAGCTTAGGCTCGCGGCAGCCGGAGCTGTTAGTCGCAAGACGCGCGGGGGACGCAGGAATGCGATGATCCGTTTTCCTCCGTCCCCGGCGGATCATTCGAGGCGGCCGCGATGGCGCTCGATCCAGCTCACGTCGTGGTTCTCCGTCAGGAACTGCGCTCGCTGGCCGTTTGCCGCCACCGAGCGTGCCGGATGGTCGCTGCGAAGCGTGCCCGGCCACGTGCGGAACATCTCGGCCACGGCCCCCATCGTATTGGTAGGCGTGATGCGTTTGTCATAGGCTGGCCAGTTATCACGGATAAGCTGCCACCATTCTTGAGGCTCCTGCCAATGGACGCCGCTCTCCGGGTCCAGGTTTTTCCACGACTGCGTCGGCATCATAATGGTACCGGCCTCGCCCACCGTCTGGAGCAGCGCCTCGATTACCGACTGCGCGCCGCCGCACACATATCCAAGCGCGCTGAGCGAGCAATGGACCATAACCGTCTGCCCCGGGCGCATGCCAACGGTAGAAAGCGCATCGAGGATATCCTGCTTGAGTACGATTTGCCGATCCATTGCCATTTCTTCTCTATCCCCGCAACCCATTTGCTTTGGCGTCATGTGTCGAAATGCCACACGGACTATGCGGCGTATTGACGCTACAAATGATTCGTGTCCTCCGCCCCCAAGGAGCCATTGTTAGTACGTAAAGAAACCCTCGCCCGAGCTTTCGCCCAGCTTGCCTTCGTCGAGCATCTGTTTGAGGACGGACGCCATGGCCTTAAAGTTGTAGGGCATCATCATCTTTTTGAGCAGCGGGTTCACCAAGCCCGGCACCTTCTGATACTGCATAACGATGTTGTAGGCCGTCTGGATACCAACCGTGTCGAATACGCGGAACGGGCCCTTGGGGGCGCCGGTGCCACGTGTCCATGCGAGGTCGATGCTCTTGGGATCGCTCACGCCCGAGACGTACAGGTCGAGGCCCGAAAGCAGCCACGGCACCAGCATGGAGTTGAGCAGGTAGCCGCTCTTTTCCTTGTTGACGGGAAGCGCCAGCATGCGAATGTCGTTGGCGAAGTCGACGAGCTCGTCGAAGTAGCGCTTGTCGGTCTGGTCCTGGGCCATGACCTCGGTCATGTTGTTTTTCCAGATGGAGTTGGCAAAGTGCAGCGACAGGTACTTCTCGGGGCGGCCGGTGTACTTGGCAAAGGTGCTCGGCAGCAGCGTGGAGGAGTTGGTCACGACGACGGTCTTTTGCGGGAGGACCGGGGCAAGCTTCTTGTAGAAGTCGATTTTTGCCTGGGTGTCCTCGGCCATAGACTCGATGACCAGATCGGCATCGGCAACGGCCTTGGCCAGATCGAGCTCCAGCTTGAGCGTGGAGTAGGCACGCTCGACGGCAGCGAGCGCCGCCTCCTTGTCGAAGGGCTGGTCGCTATCGGCGATACCGGCACACCACTCGCCCGTGCCGTCCGCCATGCCCTCGATAGCCGCAATGTACTCCTCGCGCACATGATCGATCTTGGGCTGGGTGCGGCCGATGCTGCCCTCGCTGCGCAGCTAAATCGTTACATCAAAGCCGCAGTAGGCAGCCTGAAAGGCAATCTGGCTTCCCAACACGCCGCCGCCGGCAACACAAACGGTCTTGTAGCTCATGAAACGGTCCTCTCTTACGTAATTCCATAGATGTGTATTTATTCAACCGTAAGGGGACTGCACGCTGGGGGTGGGTTCTATAAACGGACGGTATTTTGCCGCGAACGGCTACACCTGTTCATTAACTCAAGGCTTTACAGGCCGTTTTTCGTGCCGCAGGACCGTCGTTTTCGGAAGTGCGGTGAAAAATTGAGTTTCGCCAACCAGACCGACTTTTTTAACAACAAAACTGCAGGTCACGAGAGCTCAAAAGAGCAATGTGCTCGGAGGTTTGGAGTTTTCCCCGCACTTCCGAAATACGAGTCCGCTGAAGGCGTCAACAAGCCCATTTACGCAACATATGTCCAGCAAAAACGGGTGGTAGCCGGTACGGCTACCACCCGTTTGTCTCATATCCAGCCCAAAGCAGGCCAGCTACTTCTTAATGCCGCGTCCCAGACGCTCAGCGACCGACGCCACGGTCTCCTCGCTGGCCGGTCCGCAGCTCACGCAGCCGTCATGGGCACGCATCTGTCCGGTGACCTCATCCATCGCGAGCGGCGCCACCTTCTCGAGCTTAAAGCCCTTGCCGGCGCGCATGTTCTCCTTGGCCACGCTGATCATGAGCTTAATGCGGTTGAGCTGGTTGACCTCAGACGCACCGGGGTCGTAGTCCACCGCGACGATGTTGCTCTCGGGGTGCTGACGGCGCAGCTCCTTGATCACGGCCTTGCCCACCACGTGGTTGGGCAGGCACGCGAAGGGCTGCGTGCAGATGATGTTGGGCGCACCGTGATCAATCAAGTCGAGCATCTCGGCCGTGAGCAGCCAGCCCTCGCCCATGTTGTTGCACACCGAAAGCACCGTACGGGCCTTGTCGGCCATGGTGCCGATGCGCTCGGGCGCCTCAAAGCGGCGGGACTTTTCGAGCATCTCTTCCACCGGCGTGCGCATCCAGTCCACGAGCTTGATGAGCGCCTGCATGCCAGCGCGCGTGGTAGCAGAGCTTCCCAGCTCGTCCTTCTGTAGCTCGGCGTTGCTCATGGAGTACAGGAAGAAGTCGAGCAGACCCGGCACCACAGCCTCGCAGCCCTCTCGCTCGATGACATCGACCACGTGGTTGTTGGCCGTGGGGTGGAACTTGACCAAGATCTCGCCGACCACGCCCACGCGCGGCTTGGTGCCCTCACCCACAAGCGGCATGGTGTCGAACGCACGGATGGCCTCACGCGCAAGCTTGGTGTAGTTGTGGCGGTTAAACTTGGGCGCCAGCTTGCGGGCACGCGCCATGTACTCCTCGTAGAGCGCGTTGGCAGCACCGGGCGTGGCCTCGTACGGGCGGCAGCGGTAGAGCATCTGCATCATAACGTCGCCAAAGAGTACCGCGTACACAGCCTGCTTAAGCAGCGCCGGCGTAATCTTGAAGCCGGGGTTATCCTCGCCGAGCGCCACGGCCGAAAGCGAGATCACGGGAATCTCGGGATGACCGCTCTCGCGCAGGGCCTTGCGGATAAGCGCGATGTAGTTGGTGGCTCGGCAGCCGCCGCCGGTCTGGCTGATGACCACGGCCGTCTTGGACAGGTCGTACCGACCGCTCTCGATGGCCTCCATAATCTGGCCCGTCACCAGGATCGACGGGTAGCAAATGTCGTTGTTCACGTAGCGCAGGCCGGCCTCGACGGCGTCGTGATCGGTCGAGGGCAGCAGCTCAAGGTTGTAGCCGGCCCCGCGGAACACCTCTTTGACCAGGTCAAAGTGGATCGGCGCCATCTGTGGGCACAGGATGGTGTAGCCCTCGTCGCGCATCTGCTCAGTAAAGGGCACCTTGGGCCATGCAGTCGAGGCGCTCTCACGCTGCGCTTCGAACGTGTACTTACGGCTCGCGAATGCGGGGGCATCCGTGGAGGGCGTCACCGGTGCGGCATCGCCCTGCTCGTAGATCTCACCCGCAGCGGTTGCCTCGGCCAGGCGCTCGGCCTCCTGGTCCTTGAGCGCTGCCATGAGCGAGCGGATGCGGATGCGCGCGGCACCCAGGTTGGACACCTCGTCGATCTTGAGCACGGTGTAGATCTTGCCGCTGGCCTCCAGGATCTCCTGCACCTGATCGGTAGTCAGGGCATCGAGACCGCAGCCGAAGGAATTGAGCTGGATCAGGTCCAGGTCGTTGCGCATCGTCACAAAACGGGCCACGGCGTAGAGGCGCGAGTGGTACATCCACTGGTCAACGACGCGGATCGGGCGCTCGGGCTTCACCAGATGTGCGAGCGAATCCTCGGTAAAGACCGCAAAGCCAAAGCTCGAGATAAGCTCGGGCAGGGCATGGTTGATCTCGGGGTCGTTATGGTAGGGGCGGCCGGCGAGCACAATGCCATGGCCACCGTGGTCCTCGACCCACTTAAGAGCCTCCTCGCCCATAGTCTGGATGTCCTCGTGGAAACGCGCATCGGCCTCGTAGGCAGCGTTGACAGCGGCATCGACCTCGGAACGCGTGATTTTGGGACCGCGCACGCGGCCGCGACCAGCCTCGGCATCGGCCACGCGGTCGACGGCGAGCACCTGGTACAAGCGGCGCTTGAGCTCGGTCTTATCGTGATAGGGCACAAACGGGTACAGGAACTCGATGTTCTGCTCGCGGATCTCGTCGATGTTGAGCGCCAGCGCCGTGGGGTAGCTCATGACGATGGGGCAGTTATAGCAGTTGCCAGCCGTCGGATCCTCCTTGCGCTCCCAGCGCACGCACGGCATCCAGATAAAGTCGACGTCGCGGTCGATGAGGTTCATCACGTGGCCGTGGCTCATCTTGGCCGGATAGCACACGCTCTCGGACGGCATGGACTCGATGCCCGCCTGGTAGGTCTTCTTGCTCGACTGGTCGGACAGCTGCACGCTAAAGCCCAGGCGCGTAAAGAACGCGTGCCAGAAGGGGTAATTCTCGTACATGTTGAGCGCACGGGGGATGCCGACGGTGCCGCGCGGGGCCTCGTCGGGGCTCAGCACCTCGCGGTTAAAGAGCAGCTCGTTTTTCTTTTTGAAGAGGTTGGGGGCCTCGGTCTTCTGCTTTTTGTGGCCGGCACCCTTCTCGCAGCGGTTGCCGGTGATAAAGCGCCTGCCGCCGCCAAAGTCGTTGACGGTGAGCTGGCAGTTGTTAGAGCAACGGCCGCAGCGGACATGCTTTTGCGTCACGGTGAGGTGCGCGATGTCCTCAGCCGAAAGGATGGTCGAGGTGCCGTCGGCGCCGGCGCGATCGCGGGCGAGCAGGGCCGCACCGTAGGCGCCCATGCAGCCGGCGATGTCGGGACGCACGGCATGAACGCCGGTGAGCTGCTCAAACGCGCGCAGCGTGGCATCGGACATAAAGGTGCCGCCCTGGACGATTACCTGGCTGCCGATCTCCTTGGGATCGCGCAGCTTAATGACCTTGAACAGGGCATTCTTGATGACGGAATAGGACAGGCCGGCCGCGATGTCGCCCACCGTGGCGCCTTCCTTTTGCGCCTGCTTGACACGCGAGTTCATAAAGACCGTGCAGCGGCTGCCCAGGTCGACGGGGGCCTTGGCATGGATGGCGGCATCGGCGAACGCGCGCACGTCCATGTTCATAGAGACGGCGAAGCTCTCGATAAAGCTACCGCAGCCCGACGAACAGGCCTCGTTGAGCATGATGTGCTCGATAACGCCGTCCTTGACGCGCAGGCACTTCATGTCCTGGCCGCCGATGTCCAGAATGAACTCGACGCCGGGCAGGAATGCTTTGGCGCCGCGCAGGTGCGCAACGGTCTCGATCTCGCCGGAATCGGCTTTGAGGGCCTCGATGAGCAGCGCCTCGCCGTAGCCCGTGGTGGTCACGTGGCCGATGGTGCAGCCGGCGGGGATGTGGTTGTAGAAATCGGCCATGATGACCTTGGCCGTGCCCAGGATGTCGCCGTTGTTGTTGCCGTACCAGGTGTGCAACAGCTGGCCGTCCTCGCCCACGAGCGCGGCTTTCATGGTGGTGGAGCCGGCGTCGATGCCAATGAACACGCGGCCGGTGTAGCCTTCGAGCTTGCCCTTGGGGACGACTTCCTGGTCGTGGCGGGTTTTGAACTCGGCAAAGTCCTCGTCGGTGGCAAAGAGCGGATCCAGGCGCTCGACCTCGGCACCCTGTGTGTCGCCCAGGGCATCGATGGCCTCGATGAGCTGCGGGAACGTGCTGAGCTTATTGGACTCGTGCGCCATGGCGGCGCCGCTCGCCACAAACAGGTGGGCGTTTTGGGGCACGATACGGTGCTCCTCGTCCAGGTTGAGCGTGAGATAGAAGCGGTGGCGCAGCTCGGAGAGGTACTGCAGCGGGCCGCCCAGGAAGGCGACGTTGCCACGGATGGGACGGCCGCACGCCAGACCCGAGATGGTCTGGGTCACGACAGCCTGGAAGATGGAGGCGGCCACGTCCTCGGGGCGAGCGCCCTCGTTGAGCAGCGGCTGCACGTCAGTCTTGGCAAAGACGCCGCAGCGGCTGGCAATGGGATAGATGGTGGTGGCGTTGGCCGCGAGTTCGTTAAGGCCGCTGGCGTCAGTGTGCAGCAGAGTGGCCATCTGGTCGATGAACGCGCCCGTGCCGCCGGCGCAGGTGCCGTTCATGCGCTGCTCGATACCGTTGTCAAAGTAGATGATCTTGGCGTCCTCGCCGCCCAGCTCGATGGCGACATCGGTGGCCGGGATGAGGGTCTCGACGGCACGCTTGCTGGCGATGACCTCCTGAACAAACTCCAAATCGAGCCACTGGGACAGCAGCAGGCCGCCCGAGCCGGTGATGGCACAGGTCATCTGGGCTGTCGACAGCACGGTCGCAGCGCCCTCGAACAGGTCGCGGGCGCAAGCGCGGACGTCGGTGTGGTGGCGCTGGTACTTGGCGTAGACAATCTGGTTGTCGTCGTTGAGCACGGCGAGCTTAACGGTGGTGGAGCCCACGTCGATGCCCAGGTGCAGGTTGCCGTGGGCGTTGCCGGGGTTGAAGATCGCGCCTTCGGGGGCGTGGGCGGCGGCTACGGACTCAGTGGCGGTGGCGGGCTCGCTAGTGACGGACGCCTCCCCCGCCGCGTTCTTGGCATCGGCGACAGCCTCGACAACTTTCTCGGCAGCCGCGGTCGCGGCCTTCTGCGCGGCGTCCACCACGGTGGGCGCGGCCTCGCGTGCGGCGGCGATCATGCGGTCCTTGATGCCCTCGACGAGTTTACTCATCTGTCTCTCCTCTTAGTTGTTGGACTCGACGGTTGCGGCAGTGTCGACCGCATCCTCGAGCTGCAGATTCAATAGCTTCATGCCATATTCCGGCACGTTGATATCGATGGGTTGGCCATATAGATCGCCGGGACGCACAAAGGCGATTACCGTCATAATGCGCGCCATGGCTTCGGGCGATTCAGTGAGCCCACGCTCAAACCAGCGCTGAATCAGGCCGACCTCGGCACTCACGACGTAGGTGACGTAGTAGTCAAAGAATGTACCCAGCGCCAGGCCCAAAATGCCCGTCTGCGCACGCGGCACCACGGCCTCACGCGCGGTATCGATAATCTTTTTAATGAAAGCCTGATCGCCACCCGGACCCAGCAGCGATCCGATCAAATCGCGGTTGGCCGCAAGGTAGCGCAGCAACTCAACCGAACCGGGCGCCGGCTCGAGCTCATCGATGTTGTGATAGAGGTCGGGCAGCTGAGCTGCGGTGATGAGCTCAATGCGCTCACGGATCTCGGCCAGCAAGCCGTCCTCGATTTGATTGATAAAGTCGGGAATATCGCGGTAGTGCGAATAGAACGTGCGGCGCGTAAGGCCAGCGCGCTCGGTGAGCGACGCGACATTAATGCGCGAAAGGTCGCCGCTTTCGGCAAGCTCGCTGGCAAGTGCCTGGCGAAGGGCACGCTGCGAGCGAAGGGACCGGCGATCGCATTTCTCGAGCTGGGACAAGCGTCCTCCTTGTTACTCAGCCTGTGCGCTATTGCACAGTGCGAGTATTATTGCACACCGTGTGCATCAACACGTAAAGGCAATATTTAGATTGTGGCAAAGGGACTGTCCCTTTGTCCCTTATTCGATGATGGTGCAGGAGTTCTGCTTGCTCATGGTGGCGAGCATGTGTTTGGGGACGGCGTGGGCCATGCAGCTGCCGATGGTCGCGCTCGCGGCGGCCTTAGCTGCATCGCTAGCGTTTTTGGTCGCGTAGCTGTGGCGGAAGCGTTTGAGCATGGCGATGTCGTTGCCACCGTCGCCGTAGACCGCGACCTCGTCCTCGGCAATACCGTAGTAGCCCGCCAGCCAGGCAACACTCTCGCCCTTGTTGCACGTCACGTCCGTAATCTCGAACATAACGGGGTCAAACGGCGCGTTGACCACGCGATCGGAACGCTCGGCAAGATACGCCTTAAGGTCGCGCTCCAGCTCGCGCGAGGTCACGCGGCAGTTGATCTTGCACACATCGTGGCGCAAGATGTCGCCAATCGACTGGTCGAAATACTGTTCCTCGTGATAGCCGCCACGCGCACGCATGCCACGCATCACGATGCGCTTGATGGGACTGTCCTTTTTAAAGCCCGCCTGGTGCATCTCGAACGATCCGCTCGAAAACATGCCGTCGGGCGTGGAGCAGTCAAAACAGATATCCGGGAACGCCTTGAGCAGCTCCTCGGTGATCTGCGGATCGATGGTCCAGGTCTTGAGCACCTCGCCATGGCTGTCGCGCACGATGGAGCCGTTAGAGCAGCAGGCATCGAGCGCCAGCCCCGTAAAGCCATGCTCGCCGATCGGCAGCGTCGAGCGTCCGGTCGCGGGAACCACGTGCAGGCCAGCCTCGGTCAGCTCGCGAATGGCGCGGCGGATGGTCCCATCCGCCTCGTGCAGGGCGTTCAGCAGCGTTCCGTCTAAGTCACTCGCGAACATCTTGATCATGGACATGCCTCTCCTTCGTCTGCCCGATATTGTAGACGAAGGAGAGGCATGCCCAAACAATGCCGTCCCGGCGCGGCGGGCCACTGCCTCCGCAAATTCACGGTGCCCCAGCGCGTCAAGACAATCGCCGCAAGCGATTTTTCAGACGATAAAACAGCGCCGTCGTCAACGTCAGCACTGCCAACATGGCTGCGAATACAATCGCCGGTGTCCATCGATCATATGCAACCCCGTACGTCAATTGGCCGATAGGTGTTGCGCAGGAAAGGACCATGTAAACGACCGAAAGCACTTTTCCGCAGAGCTCAGTCGGCGCTGCCCGCTGAACAAACGCGGTGATTTCAACCGACGCAATGCTTGCCCACACCATGATCCATGCCGAACCAACCGCAAACACGGTGAACACGCATACATCTGCGCCGAACAGTAGCGTAACAATAATCGGTACGACTCCAAAACAGATCATCGCAACATATCGACATATGCCATTGAAAGAAAAACGATGCGGCCAAATGCCGACCAAGCCACTGCCGGCAAGACCACCCAAGCCCATAGCCACCTCAACTATCCCAACGCAGGACGATTGCATGCCGAGATGCTTTGTAACAATAATGGGAGCGCCAATCGTTAGCCCAATCAACGCAAGGTTCAAAACGGCCGCAAGCAAAATCACAGCGACCAATGATGCATTTTGCAACAGATACCGAATCGACTCCCGAAAATCGTTTCGGCATGTCGTGCGAGTCGCGCCGTCTCCCATCGTTTCAGATGAGGCATTTTGCTTGAGTGCACCCCCAAACAGCAGGGCTGAAATCGCAAACGCTACCGACGCGATTGTGCAAAGAGCATCGATGCCAAAGCACCCATAGACTGCCGTCCCGACCACAGGACCCAAGATATTGCTCACCATGGTCACCTGCGAAACCAATGCAGTGGCCCGCTCAACCTTCTCTTCACCCGCCATGCGCACCGTATCAATTTGGAGCATTGGCTTCAGCAGCGATTGAACACCATATTGAACACAAAGTATCGCTACTACGACGACCGCAAGAGGCAACGAACGCTTCATGAGGATAGACAGCAGTGATGCAGTCATCAGAGCAATGCCGAGGGCCACGAGGACCTCGCGATGTCTTCCCCTATCCGCCAAGATTCCGCCAGCCGGAGTTGCGAGTACGCCCGGCACGAACGCTATCGCCGCGACGGCACCATATAACGTTGACGAGCCGCTGCAATCGAACAAGTAAAGCGGGCACGCAAAGCACAGTGCCGACAACATCGAATACGCGCACAGCTGTGCAACAAGAAGACCGAAAAGCCTGATAGATCGCACTGTTTTTTGCGCCAACGAGACGCTACTCCTCCGCATTTCAGCCATAAGCCTATCCCCTATACATACCGTTAGTATGTATTTAATGACTTGAAAAGGGCAGCCGTGGCTACCCTTACAAATCAATTACATACCGTCAGTATCTATATTACCACCCGGCGCGGTCCCATACGTCCCAAATCTGCGCCGTTGTCTGAAGCACTTCTTCCCCCAAATCAAGTCCCACCGCGGCAGCCATCTGCGCCAAACATTGAGCGCGAGCGAGCATTCGGTCCTTGGATTCAAGCGGACGGAACAATGGCAGCAACCAAAGATTCGCCAACAACGATACGGCCTCCGCCGCTTCGCGAGGGCATTCGCACGCAATGGAGCCGTCGGCGATGCCCTCCTCGATCACTGGCAAAAGACAGCCATCGGCCGATTCGTCAAACGAGCCCTGGTACTGCATCGCCAGTAGACGCGAGCTTTTTACCGGATCCGCCGCAGGATGTATGCGTGCCCATAGCTCAATTTGTGGAACGACGGACTCGGGCGCGTACAGCCGCTTGAGCTTTTGGGCTCCGTTCATATTACCGATACCAAGCGTTGAGCGGCGGCGCTCAACAATCGGAGCCATTGCCCGATCAAATGCGGCGTTGAAAATCTCTTCTTTACTCTTAAAGTGATGATAGACAGCGCCCTTGGTCATGCCATCGAGGCGGTCGACGATATCTTGAATGCTCGTCCCCTCATAACCCTGTGCGCAGAATAGCTCCAGCGCCGCGTCGAGAATCTTCGCGACCGTCTCCTCGGGATATTTATTACGCCCCATAATCTGTCCATCCGCAACGCAAGTCTTGTGCCTCATTGCAGTATTTTAACGTTGCGGATGGCAGGCAGTCGATTCTACACCGCGGCGGGGCCGTGTTCGCCGGTGCGGATGCGGATAACTTCCTCGACCGGCTCGACCCAGATCTTGCCGTCTCCAACGGCACCGGTGCGAGCAGCATTGCAGATAATCTCGACAATTCCGTCGACATGCTCATCGGCGCAAATGAGCGTGAACTGCACCTTAGGGATCGTGTTGACAAGCAACTCGTTGCCGCGCACGTATTCCTTCCAGCCATGCTGCGCGCCGCAGCCCTGCACTTGGTTGATGGTCATACCACGAACATCAGCAGCAAACAGCGCGTCTTTAAGAACCTCAAGCTTCTCGGCACGAACGATCGCCGTAATCTTCTTCATAGTGAATTCCTCTCTTCAATAAAAGAAATTGATTGTCCTTCACATGGCACGGGTTTTCCAGGTGCCCGAGATTGCTCCGAAAGAGGAGCGCCGCGTACTTCGGTACGCAAGCGACGGTTTGAGGGGCAAGGTCGGGTGCCTGGGAAAGCCGTGCCGCTAGTCAAGTCCGGAGAACGAGGGATACGCGCTCTCGCCGTGCTGACTCGCATCCAGGCCCAGCGCCTCGTCGGCCTCGTCCACACGCAGGCTGCCGTGGAACAGCGCCTTGACCACTGCGGCGATCACCAAATCGAGCACCAGCACAATAGCAACCGTCACCACAATGCCCAAAATCTGCGAGATGAGCAGCGACACGTCGCCCGTGTAGAACAGGCCGCCCTTACCGGTCCATGAGAGCTCCGGCACGCAGAACAGCCCCGTGAGCACGCCGCCCAAGATGCCGCCGATGCCGTGGCAGCCAAACGCGTCGAGTGCATCGTCGTAGCCAAACTTGGTCTTGAGATGGCTGATGGCCAGGTAGCAGACAGGCGAGACGATCAGGCCCATGACCAGCGCCGCCCACGGCTCGACAAAACCCGCACCAGGCGTGACCACCACAAGGCCCGCAACCAGACCGGTGCTGGCACCCACCAGCGTGGGGCGGCCGGTATGCACGCGCTCGACGGCAAGCCACGAGACCATGCCCGCCGCGCTGGCCGTCACGGTGTTGAGGATGGCAAGCGCGGCCACGGCGTCGGCCTTAAACTCGCTGCCGCCGTTAAAGCCAAACCAGCCAAACCAAAGCAGCCCGGCGCCCAACGCCACAAACGGCACGTTATGCGGACGGTAGCTCACCATGCCAAAACCGCGACGACGGCCGAGCATTAAGCAGAGAATCAGGCCCGTGAGACCGGACGAAATGTGTACCACGTCGCCGCCGGCAAAGTCGAGTGCGCCGATGATGTCGCCGATAAAGGAGCCCTCGCCGCCCCAGACCATGTGGGCGAGCGGCACATAGACCACAAGCAGCCAAATGCCCAGGAAAGCCGTCATGGCACCAAACTTAACGCGGCCGGCTAGGCTGCCCGTGACGATAGCGGCAGTAATCATGGCAAATGCCATCTGAAAGGCGATGTTGATAATCTGAGGATAGACGGCACCGTCCGCGGCATTGCCCTCAGCCGCCTGCAGCACCTGGTTGAGCACCGGCAGGCACAGCAGCTGGTCAAGGCCTCCAATAAGCGGGCTGGAACCGTCGCCGCCGTAGGCCAGCGACCAGCCGGCAACAATCCACAGCACACCAACCAGACCAATGGCGCCAAAGCACATAAGCATGGTGTTGATGACATTTTTGCGCCTGGACAGGCCGCCATAGAAAAACGCCAGACCCGGTGTCATTAAAAACACGAGCATGGTGCAGATGAGCATAAACGTTGTCGATCCCGTATCGTACATTCGCTCCCCCTTGATCGCATAAACGTTGTCGGCGCCCATAATGCGGCCGAGGGGCAACTGGTGTAGACCAGATACAGCGTTGTTAAACGCGGCGTTGTTGAATGGAAATGCTGCCGCAATCTTGGAAACGGCGCAGCAACGGACGCGAAACCAATGGGAAATACGCGAGCAAGGGGCCGCAAGCACACCCGTCCCGGCTAGCGCCGAAACAGCTCGTGAGCGCGGTCGCGGAGATTAGTTGCTCGAATGACACCTTCGTAGCGATTGATGCGCAGACGCGGGAAGGCATTGAAAAAGCGCAGGTCACGACGACTGAGTGACACGCTTGGCACCGGACGGCTCATGCTCTTGCCGGCAAGGCGACGACTGAGCGACGGACGCGGCATGTTCGGCGCGGCATCGGCCACGCGGCGGGCGGCAAGCGCCAGGCCGCGAGCACCATCCGCGATAAACGTCGGCATCGAAGCCTTCTCGCGCAGGGCATCGAGCGCGGCGTCGCCCAGCTCGGCCAGCCACGCGTTAACGGCACGGCTGCGGATATGCGTCTGTGCCACCGAGCCGATCGCCGAATCGGGAATACGTTCGAGCATAGAGTCGGACGCATCGGCAAGCGACTCGTTAATGCGGTCGGCAAGGTCGGCCCGGACGCGCTCCAGCTGATCAGACAGACGCCGCCAACTCGCCAACGAGCACACCGCGTCGACCATCATCGCGACCGCGACGATAAAGGCGGACAGCCGCACAATCAGCACCGGCAGATGGCCAAGCAGCCCCAGCAATGCCGGCTCCACTAAACGGCAAATACACAACGCACCCAAGCCAAACGCGCAGGCCCAGTACAGACAGATGCGTCCGTGCAGGTTAAACGGCAGGTGCGAGTAATCCCAAAAGCGAGCGCCCGTTGTTTTTTCCAACAGCACGCCTACGCTGTACTCGATCACGCTGCATACGAGCGCTGCAGCGACAAACTGGCTCGAGGCATCCGGAATCCCGCGCAACAGCAGCCAGCAGGCAATGCCGCCCACACCATAGATAGGACAACACGGCCCCAGCAAAAAGCCACTGTTGGCAAATCGTCCGTGATTGAGCATGGCGCATACTGTCGACTCCCATGCCCAACCGCAAAACCCGTAAAAGGCAAACGAGAGCACCAGTGCCGAGAGTGGGCAGGCGGCAAGCGTCGCACCGCCAAACGCCATATCAATCGCGGTCCCCACCGTCTACCCTCTCCTCTTTTCGCTCGATGCTTTACTCACGCTATCGTCTGTCTCGTCCTTGCGCCGCAGACGACCGGCGACCGTCTCACGCAGAGCACACCATTTATCCGCCAGGCACACAATCCATGCCTCACGACACGTCGGCGGCACCGGCACCAGCGGAAACATATGGCGTACGATAATATTCCGCTCACGAGACGTCAGCTCAAAATCTACCTCGGCACGCGCCAGGGCAAAAAACGGATGCCGAAATCCGTGCAGGCGATGGCTCGGATCGGGATCGTGCCAGTCATAGAGAAAGTAATCGTGTAACAAGGCTCCGCGCAGCAGCGAGGCACGGTCGATCGAAATGCCAGCACGGCCCAAGTGCTCGGCAAAGGACAGACTTGCCCGTGCCACCGAGGTCACATGTGCATAGACCGTCACGTCGCCATGCTGGATAAACTCGCGCGTCAGGTCCAGACGGCCCGCCTGCGCCAGTTGACGGGCAGCATGGTCTACTTCGCACGCGATTTTCTCGGCACGAACGGCATCGGACATGCTGCCTCCTTCCAGCGGCTCACGGCGGCAAGCCACGGCCTGTGCACAATCGATAAAAACATCATGGAACACATCAGTATGGCATCGGACAAAACGTTTTGCCCCACCAGTTGGCGAATTACCGCGCCGCCGTCACATATCAAACGCCAAAATGTGCGAGACTGTCTTGTGCAATTGTGTCGGCCGAGGGAGCGCCGGCGCTCGATTCGCATGGAGTAACCCACAACGATGCTGCTTACGCAAACGACAACGCCCGAGGACGTCAAGGCTCTCGACCGCGCCGAGCTTCCGCTGCTCTGCGGCGAGATTCGCCACGCCATCCTCGAAAGCTCCGCCGCTGTCGGCGGACACGTTGCCCCCAACCTGGGCGTCGTTGAGCTTACGGTTGCGCTTCATCGCGTGTTTAACTCCCCTATCGACAAGATTGTCTTTGACGTTTCGCACCAGACCTACGCCCACAAGGCGCTGACCGGGCGCGCGTACACTTATATCGATCCGGAGCGTTATGGTGAGGCTTCTGGCTTTGCCAATCCCGACGAGTCCGAGCACGACCTGTTTGCCATGGGGCATACCTCGACCTCGGTGAGCTTGGGCTGCGGCCTTGCCCACGCGCGCGACCTGGCGGGTGACACGTATAACGTCATTACCGTTATTGGCGACGGTTCGCTTTCGGGCGGCCTGGCGTTTGAGGGCTTTAACAATGCCGCCGAGCTCGACAGCAACCTGATCATCATCGTCAACGATAACGACCAGTCCATCGCCGAAAACCACGGTGGCCTCTATCGCAATCTGGCCGAGCTGCGCGCCAGCAACGGCACCTGTGAGCGCAACGTTTTCCGCGCGCTGGGGCTCGACTATCGCTACCTGGACGCCGGTAACGATGTCCAAGCGCTGGTCGATACGCTGCAGGAGCTGCGCGATATCGATCATCCCATCGTGCTGCATGTCTCCACCGCCAAGGGCAAGGGCTTTGAGCCAGCCCAGAGCGACCCCGAGCACTGGCATCATGTGGGGCCCTTCGATATGGCAACCGGCCGCAAACTTTGCCCGGGCCACCCGAGCGAGCCCGCACCGCGCACCTATGCCGATATTACGGGCGAGGCGCTCAGCGCCGCCATCGAGCGCGATCCGCAGGTCGTGGGCATCACGGCCGCCACGCCCTACATCATGGGCTTTACACCCGAGCTTCGCGCCGCGGCAGGCAAGCAGTTTGTCGACGTGGGCATTGCCGAGGAGCACGCCGTGACCTTTGCCACCGCGCTTGCACGCTCGGGCGCCAAGCCAGTCTTTGGTGTGTACGGCACGTTTTTGCAGCGCGCCTACGACGAGCTGTGGCACGACCTGTGCCTCAACGACGCCTCTGCAACCATCCTGGTGTTTGGCGCGTCGATCTTTGGCACCACGTCCGAGACGCACCTTTCGTTCTTTGATATTTCCATGCTGGGCGGACTTCCCAACATGCGCTACCTAGCGCCGGCCTGCATGGAGGAATACCTGTCCATGCTGAGCTGGTCGCTCAACCACCGCGAGCATCCCGTGGCAATCCGCGTACCGGGCATCGGCTTGGTAAGCCGCCCCGATCTGGCGCCCGCCGAGGGCACCGGCTACAGCGTCGTTCGCTACAACGTGATGCGCCAGGGTCGCGACGTTGCCGTACTCGCGCTCGGCGATTTCTTTGAGCTGGGCGAGCGCGTGGCAAACCGTCTGACTGCCGAGTACGGTATCGAGGCCACACTCGTCAACCCGCGCTTTGCAACCGAGCTCGACCGCGAGTTCCTCGACAGCCTTGCCGCCGAGCATCGCGTTGTCATCACCCTCGAGGACGGCATCTTGGACGGCGGCTGGGGTGAGCGCGTGGCATGTTATCTAGCATGCACGCCGTTGCGCACGCGCACCTTCGGCATCGCCAAGGGCTTCCCCGACCGCTACGACCCCAACGAACTGCTCGCGCAGAACGGCATGACGGTCGAGAACATGGCCGCCGAAGCCGCAAGGCTTCTCAACGAGTAAAAAACCTCCGCAAGGGAAGCACCCCTGCGAAGGTTTTTATTTTCGCGGCGCGATTATCTCAATCTGTAACATCTAGAGGATAAATCCTCGTCCAGATGTTACAGATCTAGATAAGACATCTTAGTCCCAGACCTTTGTCTCAATCTGTAACAGCTAGAGACCTTTTGTCCGTCCAGATGTTACAGATCGAGACATTCGAATCCCCCTGAAGAGATAATCTCGATCTGTAACAGCTAGAACCCATTTCCTCGTCTACCTGTTACAGATTGAGACAAAACAACGAGACCGGCCGCCCGCAAAACGCTTTCTTAGCTGTAATAATCAACGTTTGCCCAGATAAAGCCTACCAAAATAAACCTGTCCCTTTTTGGTAGGTAGAATTACCCATAAGACAAGTATGTTTCTGAGTTATTTCGTGTTGACCCATTTGAGCCGGATAGGGTATAACTCTACTCAACCGCTAGGGATTTTATTGAGAAAGGTGTTCTACCATGAGCAAGAACCTCTCCCAGCAGGTCGTTCTCGACCGCCGCGGCTTCGTTGCCGCCACCTTCGCAACCGTCGCCGGCCTTGGTCTTGCCGGCTGCTCCGACACCAGCGCCGAGGCCGACAAGGGTTCCGCCGCCGGCTCCTCCAAGAGCTCCAAGGATACCGAAGTTTCCGCCACGCTCGACGCCAAGGCATTCGACAAGCTCGTCGACAACGGCCCCAAGGCCGATGACGACGCCATCGCCGCCAGCACCTGGGCCACGGCCGTTAAGGACGCCGGCGTCTTTAAGATCGGTGGCGTTCAGACCTCCACGCTCTTCTCCCTCCTCAACGAGAAAGACGGTCAGACCCGCGGCTTCGACGCCGGTATCGCACAGCTCCTGTCCAACTACATTCTGGGCGAGAACAAGGTCGAGATCACCCAGGTGACCTCGGACACGCGCGAGTCTGTCCTGCAGAACGGCCAGGTCGACGCTGTCTTTGCCACCTACACCATTACCGACGAGCGCAAGAAGCTCGTCTCCTTCGCCGGCCCCTACTACTACACCCAGCAGGCCATCCTGGTGCTCGCCGATAACGACGACATCAAGAGCGTCGACGACCTGGCCGACAAGAACGTCGCCGTCCAGTCCGGCTCCAACGGCCCTGCCATCCTGGAGGAGTTCGCCCCCAAGGCCAGCCAGCAGGAGTTCAAGACCGACGAGGAGGCCCGCCAGGCACTCCAGCAGGGTCGTGTTGACGCCTACGTCATCGACAACAACATGCAGCAGAGCGCCCTGGTCCGCGAGCCCGGCAAGTACAAGATTGCCGGCAAGCCCTTCGGCAGCAAGGAGCCCTATGGCATCGGTCTGCCGCTCGATTCCGACGGCGTCGCCTTCGTTAACGACTTCCTTAAGAAGATCGAGGACGACGGCACCTGGACCGAGCTGTGGCAGATCTGCATCGGCGACCGTACGGGCGACACCAATGTTCCCGAGCTGCCCGAGATCGGCGCCTAGGCAGCGAGCCTGGTAACGGCCGCTGCGAAACCATACGGAAACGCATGATGCGCTTTATTGCGGTAAACTGTTTCCTCACTGAGTTGTCGGGGCTTCCGTACACACGGGAGCCCCTTTCCTTATCGGCGGGAGGTCCGCATGAGTCTCTCCGAGCTCTGGTCGCTCTATGGCCAGAACTATATCGACGCGCTGCTAGCAACCTGGGGCATGACGCTTGAGTCGTTTGCCATCGCCATGGTGCTGGCCGTCGCCGTCACCGTGATGCGCGTGTCGCCGCTCAAGCCGCTGCGCGTCTTTGGCGACCTGTATGTCCAGGTCTTCCGTAACATCCCCGGCATCGCACTGCTCATCATCGTCGTCTATGCGCTGCCGCCGCTCAAGGTCGTCCTACCCTACCGCACCTGCGTTATCGTCGCCACGGTTCTTTTGGGCTCGGCCTTTGGCTCCGAGAACTTTATGAGCGGCATCAACACCGTCGGCGTCGGTCAGGTCGAAGCCGCACGTTCGCTCGGCATGAGCTTCAGCCGTATCCTCGCCAAGATCGTGATTCCGCAGGCGCTGCGCTCGAGCGTGTTGCCCATGACCAACCTCCTTATCGCCGTCATGCTCACCACCGCGCTCGGCAGTCAGGTGCCGTTGCAACCGCAGGAGCTCACCGGCGTGGTGAGCTACATCAACACGCGCTCGCTCGGCGGCGTCGCCGCGTTCTTTATCTCGGCGCTCGGCTACCTGGGCACGGCCTTTGTGGTGAGCCACATTGGCAACTACATCGATAAGAAGGTGAGGATCCTCCGATGAGCAAGCACTCCACCTCCGCGCTCACCATGCGCGATGCGCTCTACGAGGCTCCCGGCCCCAAGATGCGCGCCAAGATTCGCATCGGCACCGCCATCTCGCTTGTTGCCGTCGCCGTGCTCGTCGCCCTCGTGTTGCAGCGCTTTTATGTGACCGGCCAGCTTTCGGTTCACTATTGGTTTTTCTTTACGCACCTCACCACCTGGAAGTTCCTGCTTGCCGGCTTTGAGGGCACCGTTAAAGTCGCACTCACCGCTGGCGCCATCGCGCTGGTGCTGGGCTTAGCCCTTATGCTCGGCCGTACCAGCGACATTAAGCCGCTGCAGCTGGTCTGCCGCGTGCTCACCGATTTCTTCCGCGGCGTACCGAGCCTGTTGTTCATCTACTTCTTCTTTTTGGTGCTGCCCCAGTACAAGATCGCGCTGCCGTCGTTTTGGATGCTCACGCTTCCCGTCGCGCTCGCTGCAGCTGGCGTACTTGCCGAGATCTTCCGTGCCGGCGTCAACGCCGTGCCGCGCGGCCAGGTCGAGGCCGCTCAGGCACTCGGTCTCTCCAAAGCTAAAATCACCTTTAAAATCGTGTTGCCGCAGGCTATCCGGTTTATCATTCCGTCGTTGATTTCGCAGCTCGTGGTCGTAGTCAAAGACACCACCGTGGCCTACGTGGTGAGCTACCCCGACCTCATGCAAAACGCCCGCGTGCTCATTACCAACTACGACGCCCTCGTGTCGGTCTACCTGGTTATCGCGGTCATCTACATCCTCATCAACGTCGCGATCAACAAGGCCGCTGTCTATGTTTCGCACAAGACCGGCGCGACCATCATCCGCTAACGCTTTACCATTTCGAGTCATAAGGAGCCGAGCACCATGGCACAGAGCACCTCTTCCACCGGCAATCAGCCGCTGATCGAGCTCAGGCACGTCGATAAGCACTACGGCGATCTGCACGTTCTCAACGACATCAATCTCTCGGTCGACCGCGGCGAGGTCGTCGTTGTGATCGGACCCTCGGGCTCGGGCAAGTCGACCATGTGCCGAACCATCAATCGCCTGGAAACCATCGACTCAGGCGAGATCCTCATCGAGGGCGAGCCCCTGCCACAGGAAGGCAAGGATCTTGCCCGCATGCGTGCCGAGTTGGGCATGGTATTTCAGCAGTTCAACCTGTTTGCACATATGACCGTACTGCAGAACGTCATGCTGGGACCGGTCGATGTGCTGGGCGTCTCCAAGGAGGAAGCTCGTGAGCGCGCCATGGACCTGCTGGGCCGCGTGGGCGTTGCCGAGCAGGCCGATAAGGTGCCCGCACAGCTCTCGGGCGGCCAGCAACAGCGTGTAGCCATCGCACGTTCGCTTGCCATGCAACCCAAGGCCATGCTTTTTGACGAGCCCACGAGCGCCCTTGACCCCGAAATGATCAACGAGGTGCTCGAGGTCATGGTCCGTCTGGCCCAGCAGGGCATGACGATGATCGTCATCACGCACGAGATGAACTTCGCCCGCCGCGTGGCCGACCGCGTCGTGTTTATGGCCGACGGCCAGATCGTGGAAACCGGCACACCCGACGAGTTCTTCGACCACCCCAAGACCAAGCGCGCCCAGGACTTCCTCAACTCCATTAAGGGCCACTAGCCCAATTGCCACGCGGGCAAATTCATCAGTAACGTTTGTCCCGCGCCACCCCTGTGCCATGTCCACCCGGATTCGAAAGCCGCACCCATGATCGGAACCCGCACCTCATCGTCCTACACTCCGCACGTCGACGTCGATCCCGCTGACCGCCCGCTTATCCTGGTAGCACCACGCTGGGAAGAAGCGAAGCCCTATTTGAGCGAGACGCTCTCCCCCAACGAGGAGATTGCGAGCGTATTTGTCGACGCCATTCTTGCCGCCGGCGGTCTGCCGCTGCAGATGTCCATCACCGAGGACATTGAGGTCATCCGTCATTACGTCGATATCGCCGACGGCATCGCCATTCCCGGCGGCCCCGATGTCAATCCCAAACGTTGGGGCGATGATCGACCCTACGACCCCACCCTCTGCTGCGAGATCCGCGATAGTTTTGAGTTTAAGCTGGTCAGCGAGGTGCTCCGTGCCAAAAAGCCGCTCTTTACCACCTGCCGCGGCACGCAACTGCTCAACGTCGCCACCGGCGGCACCCTGTGCATGGACGTGCCGAGCCTGGGCGCGCGCGAGGGCCGCACGCAGTGGCGCCATACCCACGTGCTCAACGACCCTGTGCATCCTGTCGAGGTCGTGCCGGGCTCGCTGCTGGAGCGCGCGGTTGGCGGGCACAGGCTGATCCAGACCAACTCCGCACATCACTGCTGCGTCGATCGTCTGGGTAAGAGCACGCGCTTGGTCGCCAAGGCAACCGACGGCGTTCCCGAGTGCATCGAAGTCGAAGGCCAGCCGTTCTGTCTGGGTGTGCAATGGCATCCCGAGTACACCTGGCAGACGCTCGAGACCGACTTTAACCTGTGGAAGTCGTTTGTCGAGGCGGCGGCCAAGGTAAAGCAGACCCGCTAGTTCGCGAACCGCATAACAGATAAGGGCGCCCCGCCGGCCACATGGTCCGACGTGGCGCCCTTTTGCCTATACGCGACAGGCGCGCAGCCCAAGGCTCGCAAGCTCTTATTCGGCCGTCTCGCGCAGGGCCGACATCGTAGCCGCATATTGCTGCTGCAGCGCATGCATCCCCTCGCGAGCGCCGTCAACGGCATCGGCGCCGCGCAGCGCCTCGGTCACCACGACCGCCGGCTCGTACAGATTATCGAATCCCAGGTTCTGGCTCACGCCCTTGAGCGTGTGCGCTGCCATAAACGCACCTTCGGCGTCTCCCGCCGCCATGGCGGCCTCCAGCTTGTCCATGCTCTCGTCATCCAAAAACTTGAGGGCAAAGCGGGCGAGCATTTCCTCGCCCATCAGCCGAGCGCACGCGTCATCATAATTGGCGCCGATCTTCTCATACGCCTCACGCATGGAAATCATGGATTAAAAACTCCTTTGGTCAAACTAAATCGTGGGAAACGCAACAACGTCGGCGGGGCGTGCCAACGTCTCGGCAATTTGGTCTTGCACCTCAAGCAGACAATCGAGCAGCAGCGGGTTAAAGGTGCCGCACTTACCGTCCAGGATCATCTGGATAGCCTCCTCGTGCGGGATGGCGTCCTTGTACACGCGCACGCTCGTCAGAGCATCGTACATGTCGGCCACCGAAACCACCTGTGCGGCAATGGGAATTTCGTCGCCCTTAAGGCCATCGGGATAACCCTTGCCGTCCCAGCGCTCGTGATGCCAACGCGCAATCTGGTACGCATATTCCATAAGCGCATTGCCGGCGTGATGGCTACCCAGCTCAAGCAGCATGTCGGCGCCGATCGTGGTATGCGTCTTCATAATCTCGAACTCCTCGGACGTAAGGCGCCCGGGTTTGTTGAGAATCGCATCGTCAATCGACATCTTGCCGATATCGTGCAGCGCCGAAGCCAGGGCAATCGTGGAGCGCTCCTCATTGTCAAGGGAAATGGTGTCGCTACGCTGGACCAGACAGCCAAGCAGCAGCTCGGTCAGCTTTTCGATGTTCGTAACGTGCCTGCCGCTCTCGCCGTTGCGAAGCTCCATGACGCCAGCCATGATGTCGATGAGCATGCGACTGTTCTTGACACGCTCGTTGTACTGCTGGGACAGCAGGCTCGTCAGACGGCGCTGTTTGGCGTATAGGCGGATGGTGTTGCTTACACGGCGGCGCACGACACGGGAGTCAAACGGGCGGTTGATATAGTCCGAGGCGCCCAGCTCGTACGCGCGCAGAACCATATCATCGGAATCTTCGCTCGAAATCATGATGACAGGCAGATTGTCACTAACCGATCGGCGCGACAGACCGGCCAGCACCTCAAAGCCGCTTATGCCCGGCATGACAATATCCAGCAGCACGAGCGACAACTCATCACCATAGCGGTCGACCATGTCGAGCGCCGTACGACCGTTGTCGGCCTCGAGGATGCAATACTCGTCCTTGAGCATCTCGCTGAGAATGACTCGGTTCATCTCGGAGTCATCGACAATAAGTACCAAAGGCTTTTCGCTTTGGAAGGCCTCGATGGAATCGGCATCGGTCACGACCGTACCGGCTTTTGCCTTAGCGCGGCTCAGTAACTGGACAGCGCGGCCAACGCCCTCATCGACCGTCTCGCCATGAATGCGAACGCCACCAACACATGCCGTCAAGCTCACGTACTCATGGCCCGGAATAATCGTGGAACGAACGGCATCGGACACCTGATGCAGGCGACGGGTGAAGTCATCGGAGGGAATATTGGGCATGACAACCACAAACTTGTCGCAGCCATAGCGCACAAGCTCGTCAGTCGAACGGATTCCGCTGCGCATGGCTGTCGCCACGGCACCGAGCGCAAGGTCGCCGGCATGACGGCCACACGTATCGTTGAAGACCTTAAAATCATCAAGGTCGATCATCGCAACGCCGGCATTCATGCGGGCACTACGGAGCTTTTCCTCGTAATATCGGCGATTGTGCACGCTCGTCAGCACGTCGGTGTAGACAAGGTCCTCTTTTGCAGCCTCTTGCCCATCGATCGGACGCACCATCAGCAGGACATGAGGCTCGCCCTCGACCTTCAGAGGGCGCAGATGGGCGCGGTACTCAACGCCATCGTTGAGCAGTTGCTCCGACACCTCATCGGAATCTGTCAAGGCCTCAAGACTTGCCTGGCGCAAACAAGGGCAGCGATCACCGGCGAGCAGGCAGTTAGGCTCGCTCTTAATCTGATCGGCCGACAGCAAACGTACCACGGGGTAGGTCTTCGCGACACGGGCGACCTCGGTGGCAGCCTCCTCGTCGGTTAGATTGACCTCGTGATTATTGAGCATATGGGGCCCTTTCGATAGCTTCGCATGGTAGCGGTGGGTTCCAAATCCTACAAGGGTAACACCTTGCCGATGCAGGTAAGCACGTGAATGCTGTTACATTTTTATGAGTTGGCAGACGGCGCGATTGAAGCCGCAGACGTGAGGTTTTAAGCATATTTGTTAACAAGGCCGAAACGTTTGCGGGTGAAGTCTGCTTTGGCTATTGCGGGTGTTAGAGCCCCAGGATGCCAAGGACAGTCTGGGCAGCCGCTCCCGGGCGATCGCGCAGGCCGTTGTGCGCGCCGGGAACCATTACGAGTGGACAGTCCAAAAGCTCAGCCGCCACCCTTGTGCCCGCCTCGCGAGGCGTGCCAATCGAGAGCTCGCCCAGGAGCACGGCGGCCACCGTTTTCGACGCACGAACGCTATCCCAATCGGGAACGCAGGTCATAGTAATCCCGTATTCGTTTGCCATGAAACTGCGGCCATTGCGCAGGGCATGCCTGGCTTCTGCCTCGGTTAACTTGGGGGCCTCAGGGTCCGAATCGCCGATGGCGCCCAGGAAGGCCCGTAATGCCCTGGAGACCTTTCCCGCGGCGATCATCTCGAGCAAAACTGGGGCCGCGCCCAGGCCGGCACCATCATCCGTCACGGCGGGTTCATGCAGAATCGCACGCGAGATTATGGCGGGGTTTGCACGGAGAAGCTCCAGGGTCACCAGCGTACCGGCACTGTGCGCGAGCACGTTTGCCGGAGCGCCGATATGCTCAATAACGGCCTGCAGGTCGGCGGCCTGGGCGGCGAGGTCGTAGCGTCCGTCTGCAGCGTCGCCGCTCTCGCCGCAACCGCGGCGATCGTAGGCAATGACGCGGTAGTCACAGGCGAGCTCGCGGGCGATGGCGTCAAAGAAGACGCCGTCGACGCAGGCGCCGTGCACGCACACCAAGGCAGGAGTATCAGGCGACACATCCGGGCCGGCATATTCGCGACAGGCAATCGTGGTGCCCGCATTCTCGACCGTAAAATCCATGTTGTGCCCCCATCATCAATGCTCATCCAGTTGCACGTCAGTGCGGTTGGATGGACCCGCATTGCCTTACGCCTTGTTAACAGATTAACTGTACCCGACCCGAGGCTTTTCATGGCACGGCGTAACGAGCGACGTGAAAAAACGAAACTTGTAAAGCAAGAGCCCACACCTTGCTTTGGAGCCGATGCTATGCTTAGGCACAATTGTCTTGAGGAGCATATGCCTATGTCTACGTTTTTGAATGCAAGCCCCATCTTTGGGCCCGTTCGCAGCCGTCGCCTTGGCCTCTCGCTCGGCGTCAACATGATGCCGGCCAGCGGCAAAATCTGCACGTTCGACTGCATTTACTGCGAAAACGGCCTCAACGCCGAACGCCCCTGCCATGAGCCGTACAACACCGCTGCCGTGGTACTCGACGCGCTCGAGGCAAAGCTGCGCGAGATGGCAGCCGAGGGCGAGCTCCCCGATGTGATCACCTTCGCAGGCAACGGCGAGCCCACCGCCGCACCGGAGTTTCCGCAGGCCATCGCCGGCGCCGTCGCGCTGCGCGACGAGCTTGCCCCAAACTCCAAGATCGCCGTGCTCTCCAACGGCACGCGCGCCGACCGTCCCGAGGCGCACGACGCGCTCATGATGGTCGACGACAATATTCTTAAGCTCGATACCGTCGACCCGGCGTTTATCCAGCTGCTCGACCAGCCTGTTGGCCCCTACGACGTCGAGCACCAGATTGAGACGTTCGCAAGCTTTGACGGTCACGTTATTATCCAGACGATCTTTTTGACCGGTAAGTATCAGGGCAAGCTCATCGACAACACCGGCGAGGAGTACGTTGCCCCCTGGCTCGCGGCGCTTGAGCGCATTCGCCCGCAGGAGGCGACCATCTACACGGTGGCGCGCGAGACACCGGTCGCTGGCCTTGCCAAGGCAGCGCCCGAGGTGCTCGACGCCATTGCCGCGCGCGTGCGCGCCCTCGGCATCCCCTGCCAGGTGAGCTACTAGCGAAACCACGCAGCAGCTAGTGCCCGCCATCCCGCTCCATCAGTTGCGGTGATATAGTTCCTATTTATGCTGTTAAACCGCTTAAATCGGAACTATATCACCGCAACTTTTATGGACGCGTGGGTGGGCTATACTAGCTGCGAATGAAAGGAAGTTAGCCATGTTTGACAACGGACCCGTGCCCGGCCGCAACGACGCCTGCTGGTGCGGCAGCGGCAAAAAATACAAGAAATGCCATAGCGCCTTCGACGAGCGCCTCGAGCGCTTGTGGGAAGAGGGCTGGGAGGTTCTGCCCCGCACGCTCTACAAGACACCCGCCGACATCGAGGGTATCAAGCGTTCGGCCGCCATCAACGTAGGCGTGCTCGACTACGTGGGCGAGCACATCGCCGCGGGCATGACCACCAACCAGATCGACCAGATGATCTACGACTACACCATCGAGCACGGTGGCACGCCGGCCGACCTCAACTACGAGGGCTATCCCAAGAGCGTATGCACCTCGATCAACGATGTGGTCTGTCACGGCATCCCCTGCGATACGGACGTGCTGCACGAGGGCGATATCATCAACGTGGACTGCTCCACGATTCTGGACGGCTACTTTAGCGATTCGAGCCGCATGTTCCGCATCGGCAAGGTCTCTGCCGAGCGCCAGCGCCTGGTCGACGTGACCCGCGCCAGCGTGGAAGCGGGCCTGGCCGCCGTCAAGCCGTGGCTGCCGCTCTCTGTTATGGCCGAGGCTGTGCAAAAGACGGTAGAGGACGCCGGCTTTAGCGTGGTGCGCGAGTACGGCGGACACGGCATTGGCAAGGAGTTCCACGAGGACCCGTTTGTGGGCTTTACCACCGAGGCGCCCGACGCGGACACCATCATGGCCCCGGGCATGGTCTTTACCATCGAGCCCATGGTCAACGCCGGAGCGCCTGACATCAAGATTAGCAAGGGTGACGGTTGGTGTGTGCGCACCAAGGACGGTAGCGATTCGGCCCAGTGCGAGGTACAGCTCGTGGTGACCGAGGACGGCTACGAGTTGCTGAGCTGGTAGCCGCACGGACGCCGGATGCATGGACTTGCAACCGTCCATGCATCCGGCGTTTCGTTTGAACGTTTTGCCTGATAAAACCTGCCAAAATAAACCTGTCCCTTTTTGGCAGCTTGAACGGAGAGGACTGCTTGTGAACATCCTGGTTTTGCTGCCCGTCAACGATCGTCACCGTGCGATTCTCGAGTCGAGCGCTCCGGGCGAAGATTTTATCTACACGAGCGCCGACGCCGCCACGTGCGAGCAGGTCGCCGATGCCGACGTGATCCTGGGCAACATCGACCCTGACATGCTCACGGCATGCGGGCATCTCCAGCTGTTGCAATTGCAGACCGCCGGCTATGACGACTACCTTGCCGCCGGCACCGTGCCGGCCGACGCCAAGCTGTCTTGCTCGATCGGCGCCTACGGTCAGGCCGTAAGCGAGCACATGTTTGCCATGGTGCTGTCAATGATGAAGCACCTGCCCGGCTACCAGGACCTGCAGCGCGAACATCGCTGGGAGGATTTAGGTCCGGTCACCTCGCTCAAAAACGCCAACGTGCTGGTGCTGGGCGCGGGCGACATTGGCGGCCACTTTGCCACACTCTGCCGCAGCATGGGCGCGCACGTCCGCGGCATCAAGCGCCATCCGCTCGTCTACCCCATTGTGTTTGAGGACATGGACGGCATGGACGCCCTGCCCGAGCGCCTGGCCGAGGCCGACGTCGTCGCATCCTTTATGCCCAGCACACCCGAGACCCGCGGCCTGGCGAACGCCGAGTTCTTCGCCGCGATGAAGCCGGGCATCTTCTTTGCCAACGGCGGCCGCGGCGATCTTGTGGTCGCCGACGACTTGGTTGCCGCCCTGGAGTCGGGACATCTTGCCGGCGCTGCGGTCGACGTCACCGACCCCGAGCCCCTGCCTGCGACAAGCCCCCTGTGGGATGCGCCCAACATGCTCATCACGCCGCACGTCTCCGGCTGGTTCCACCTGGCAGCCACGCTCAACAACGTGGTCGACATCGCCGCGGAGAATCTGCGTCACCTGCAGGCCGGCGAAACTTTACGTTGTTGGATCGAGCACTGATTTGTTCCGGCGTTTTACCAAACGCCGGAACCCCTCGACGCTGCGCTCTTAGGTTCCGCCGTTTGGCCAATCTGCCGTTCAATTTCAAAGGCGCGACCAGAAGGTCAGCGCCTTTTCATTTCACGGCACCTTGGCTCAAACGGCGGGCTCTCGCTGGCGTGCGCTCTACCTGCGGCGTTTCGCTGGCGTCGGCTTCATCTGCAAGCCTTAGCAGTTCCGTCTTGCCGTTGGCGTTGTGGCATTTGCCCAGATAAAACCTGCCAAAATAAACCTGTCCCTTTTTGGTAGGTTTGGCGCAATGGGGTCAGGTTGGCTTGCGCCATACCGGTAGTTCTGTCTGCGACACTCTCGCCAAAGTGATATCAAACATACATCTAGCGTTTTCGACACTTCGCTTATTAGAGCCAGTCCGTCTCCTCGTCATAGCGGTCCGAATAGGCGTTACGCTTGAGTTCTTCAGCACTCGTTGGTCGCGCCTTGGACACGTCGACCCCTGACTCATGGCAAGCGGCGACGAACAGCTGTAAACCCCGATCAATAAGCTGAGCCCCACGCTCGGCCTTCATTTCTTCGGCTCGCATTTAGAGTTCCACGCTTTCGGCGCCGTTGATGGTTAGGTTGCGCTCGTAGAAGGCGGTGAGGGCGCGGATGGCATACATCACGTCGCGCACGCCGCCGGTCTCGTAGCTCGAGTGCATGGCAAGCTGCGGCAGGCCCACGTCCACGGCATGCATGCTCACCTGCATATTGGACAGGTTACCGAGCGTGGAGCCGCCGGCCATATCGCTCTTGTTGGCGAAGGCCTGCGTGGGCACGTCGGCGTCATCGCAGATGGCCTGGAACACCGCGCGGCTAAAGGCATCGGTGCAGTAGTGCTGGTTGGCGGCTTCCTTGATGACGATGCCGCCGTTAAGCACCACCTGATTGCGAGCATCGCACTTCTCGGCGTGGTTGGGGTGCACGGCATGTGCATTGTCGCAACTTACAAGCATCGATGCGGCAAGTGCACGATGGTACGACTCGTCGTCAAAGCCCAGCGAGCCGTTAATGCGGCGCAGTGCATCGGCCAAGAACGTCGACATGGCGCCCTGCTTGGTCTCGGAGCCAACCTCCTCGTTATCAAAGCAGCAGAAGACCGAAACGTCGTGCGCGTTCTCGGCACCCAAAAATGCCTGCAGCGAGGTGTAGGCGCAGGCCAGGTCGTCGAGCTTGGGCGTCGAAATAAACTCGTCGGCCCAGCCCCAAATGCGCGCATCCTGGCGATTGACCAGGAACAGATCGCGGCCCAGAATTTGCTCGGGCTCAACATCCAGCTCGTCGGCGATCAGAGCATCAAAGTCGCCCTGCTTAAGGTCACCAGCGCTGATGAGCGGGCACAGGTCGACGGCGCGGTTGGGCGCAAAGCCCTCATTAACGCCACGATTCATATGGATGGCAAGGCTCGGGATAATAGCGACCTCGCGCTCGGTGGAAAGCAGGCGGCTCTCAATACGGTCGCCTTCGCGTACCAACACGCGTCCAGCCAGCGCCAGCGGGCGATCGAACCAGGTGTAGTCGATCATGCCGCCGTAGGCCTCGGTGTTCAGGCGCAGCGTCTCGCCCGCGCCGTCAAGCTCAGGCACGGCCTTGACCTTAAACGTCGGCGAGTCGCCGTGCGACGCCGTCAGCTGAAAATGGTAGTCGCCGGCAACGCCGTCCTCGCCCCACGTCGCGGCCAGGTCCTCGCCCACCTTAAAGGCAACAACGCTCGAGGTGTTGCGCTGCGTGTAATAACGCCCGCCCGGCTCGATGTCCCACGCCGCATTCTCGGGCAGGTAGGTAAAGCCCGCCTCGTCGAGCTCGGCCATAATGGTCGCCGCCGTATGGAACATGCTGGGGCATGCCTCGATAAAGTCGATAAGGTCGTTGGCGGCCTCGATATCATCGGCCGTCACATGCGCGCGCTCGGGCGTTTCCTGATCCGTCATGCTCTCCCCTTTCGCTGGGTTGATGGTCCCTTCCAGCATACCCCGCCGCGCCAGCGCCGCACTCTTCATTCCGTGTTTAATCCCGCGCCGCTCGCCAAGTTGAGCCATCATGCCCGTGCACTTTTTGCGACAATTACGCTAACAGGACGAGAGGAGCCGTCATGAAGCCACGTAACATTGCCATCGCCTGCGGTGTCGCGGGAGTCGCCGTCGGCCTTGCCGCTGCCACCGGTATCGTTTATCACAAGCAAATCAAGTCCGCCGCGTCGCTCAAACGCTTGACCGGCTACGCGGATGGCTATGACCTGTACGCAATCAACATCGCCTACGACTACGATCTTGATCGCATCATCGCCACTGGCGTGCGCGACGACCAGGCCTACATCGATGCCGTGGTGGCACAGGTGCTGCCCGGTGTGCCGGCACATGTCCAGGCGCCCCAGTTTGCCTGCAGCGCTTTTGTCGCCGTAGATGCCGAAGGCCGCGTGCGCACCGGTCGCAATTACGACTTTAAGGACGACACCTCGGCGCTGCTGGTGCGCAATCACCCACGCGGCGGTTATGCCTCCATCGGGTTTGCCGCCCTTAACAACCTGGGCGATAACACTCCGCTCGACTCCGTCGCCGGACGTGCCGCCGCACTCATGAGCCCGTTTGCCCAGCTCGACGGTGTTAACGAGTGCGGCGTGTCCATTGCCGTACTCACCCTGGATTCCAAGCCCTGTGACCAGGACACGCAACGCCCCGTCATCAATACCTCGCTCGCCATCCGTCTGGTGCTCGACCGTGCCACCATCACGCAAGAGGCCGTCGACCTGCTTTCTGCCTACGACATGCACGCCATGGCAGGACGCGATTACCACTTCTTTATCAACGACGCCGCCGGTGACGCGCGCGTAGTAGAGTGGGATCCGCGCGATCCGGACCGCGCTTTCAAAGCGACTCCTGTACGCCAGGTTACAAACTTCTACGCCTGCTATGGCGACGAAGTGCTGCCCAACCAAAAGAATGGCGAGCTGGGCCATGGTAAAGAGCGCGCCGTCGCAATCGCCGATGTCCTCGACGCCCATGCCGGCGCCCAAGACGAGGCAGTCGCTTGGAAGGCCCTTCGCGCTGCGGCGCAAGAGCCCAATCCGGAAGACATCACCAGCAATACGCAATGGTCGGTCGTCTTTGACAATACCGAGCCCGCTGCCGCCATCACGCTGCGCCGCCACTGGGGCAACGTCGATGCCTTCGCACTGTAAGGAGCCAGGCCCGTCGACCTTACGTTCCCTGGCGTTGCTTACATTTCCATACGCTTGAGCTAACACGTTTTACCCCTGTATCAACAGTGTGCGGGGGTAAACTTATGCGCATGTTATAACTTGCCCGGAAGGATTCATCATGCTTAGGATCGGTCTTCTTACCAGTGGCGGCGACTGCCAAGCGCTCAACGCCACCATGCGCGGCATCGTCAAAACGCTTATGACCAATAGCGAAGAACCTATCGAGATCTACGGTTTTGAGGACGGCTACCAGGGCCTTATCTACAGCAGGTTCCGCGTCATGACGCCCGCCGATTTTAGCGGTATCCTCACCCGCGGCGGCACCATCCTGGGCACGAGCCGCACGCCGTTCAAGCGTCTGGATACCCCCGAGGCCGATGGTGTCGAGAAGGTGCCCGCGATGGTCCACACCTATCACAAGCTGCAGCTCGACTGCCTGTTTATGCTGGGCGGCAACGGATCCACCAAGACCGCCAACCGCCTGCGCGAAGAAGGCCTCAACGTTATCGCCCTGCCCAAGACCATCGATAACGACACCTGGGGCACCGAGTTGACGTTTGGCTTTACGAGCGCCATCGACGTCGCCACCAAGTGCATCGACGACATCCACACCACCGCCTCGAGTCACGGCCGCGTGTTTGTCATCGAGATCATGGGCCACAAGGTCGGTTGGATTCCGCTGTATGCCGGCGTCGCGGGCGGCGCGGACGTCATCTTGATTCCCGAGATCCCCTACGACATGGACAACGTCATCAAGACCATCGAGCATCGCATGGAGACCGGCAGCCGCTTTACCATCGTAGCCGTCGCCGAGGGCGCTATCTCCAAGGAGGACGCGGCGCTGCCCAAGAAGGAGTACAAGAAAAAGCTCGCCGAGCGCACGAGTCCGTCGATCGTCTACGACATCGCCAAGGAGATCGAGGCCAAGACTGGTCGCGAGACCCGCGTCGCCATCCCCGGCCACACGCAGCGCGGCGGCCAACCCGACGCCCAGGACCGCATCTTTGCGACCCAGTGCGGCGTCGAGGCGGCACTGGGGTGCCTACGCGGCGAGTTTGGCTACATGATTGCCCTGCGTGACGGCAAGATGTGCCACATGCCGCTCGAGGAGGTCGCCGGCAAGCTCAAGTACGTCGATCCCCAGAGCGATCTGGTGCGCGAGGCCAAGGCGTTGGGCATCAGCTTCGGCGACGAATAGCCCCGGCTGGAACTGCTCCCATCGGAGGCCCCAGGGCTTACCTCCCAAATCGTCCTCGGACATGTCAGGACCCCGCTGCGCGCTTCGCGCGGCGGGGTCCTTCCGTCCTGCGGAAAGATTTGGGAGGTAAGCCTTGGGGCCTCCTGCGGTAACCGGGGAGGCCGAGGCTATTCGTCTTCTTGCTGCAAGTGCCTGGGGTTGGATGCGGCGTGCATTTTTGGGAGTATTCAGCAGCCGAGGGTGCCTGCATACTGGATTTTGGGCGAGAGACAGGCGCCGCGGGCCGCATTCTGCAAAAAAATGAGCGGTCCTCGAGGCGCCGGAGCTCAAAGTCAGGCTTTCAATGCGCTTTTGTGCGCCCGCTCCCACACCCGCGGACTCCGGGATGCTGAATTCTCCGGAATTTGCACGCCGCCCCCTGGGGTACCCGCGGGCAAAAAGCAACCGCCCCGCCGAAATATGCAATCGGCGGGGCGGTTTATGCAAAAATGCGGTTGTGGTACATTACAGCTCGCTACAGCTTGAATCCCAGGCAGGTTACTCGGCGCTCTTGAGGGCGCCGACCATGTCGATCTTATTGAGGGTGCGATTGGTAGCGAGGTTGACGATGATCGTAAAGCCGAAGGAAAGCACCACGGCAAGCACGTAGCTCAGCGGCTCGACTTCGACGTCAAAGTACAATGACGGCATCTGCAAGATGTACGTAAAGCTCTCGGCCAGCGCACCACCCAGCGGTACGCCCAGCGCGGCACCAATCGCCGTGAGGATCAACGTCTCCTTGTTGACGTAGTGGTGCACCTCGCCACGGCGGAAGCCCAGCACCTTAATGGTCGCCAGCTCGCGCTCGCGCTCGGAGATATTCGTGTTGGACAGCGTAAACACCACCACAAACGACAGGCACGCCGCCATAAAGGTCACGAGCACCACGACCGAATTGATAATCGTAAAGTTCGCCTCATAGTTTTCCCAATGCTCGGCCGTACTCGAAATCGTAAGCCAACCGTCACTCTTAAGATTCTTACTAAACGCAATCTGGTCGGCCGACGAACCCTTAAGCAGCACAAAGACGCCGTTAAGGCGTGCACTTCGACCGAACGCGCGCTCATAGGTGCCCTGCGTCATGTAAAGCGTGTTCCCCAGATAGTTGAGCGAGATGTCGCTGACTTTGACCTTGGCAACATTGAGCGACGAATCCTGGACGTGTGCCGTATCGCCCGGCTTGATCCCCAGCACCAGCTGAGAGCTCTTGCTCAAATACACATCCCCGTCACGCAGGGCGAGCGGTTCTTTGGACTCGTCCTCTAGGCGCACGTAGTCATCCAGGTCGTTCGTGCGGTCATCGGGCACCACGATCAGCTGCACGGTCTCGCTCTTTCCGCCGAATGTAAAGGTAACGTTGTCGGTCATAATCGGCAGCGTCGAAGTCACGGTCACGTCGGAATCCTTGGCTGCACTGCGCTCATCCAACGCCGCGCACGTCTGCGAAAAATCATCGGGATTGGCGACCGCCAGCAAATCGTAGCGTGTGATGTGCCCGTACTGCTTGGGCGACAGCGCGACCGACGTATCACGGATGCCCATACCGCAAATCACAAGCGCCGTGCAGCCCGCAATGCCAAAGATGGTCATAAAGGCGCGCTTTTTGTAGCGGAACAGGTTGCGTGCAGCGACCTTGTTCAAAAAGCCCATGCGGTGCCAGATAAAGCCAATGCGCTCGAGCAGAATGCGCGAGCCGGCGCGCGGGGCCTTGGGGCGCATGAGCGAGGCTGGGGTCTCAGCCATCTCGTGGCGGCAGGCGATAATCGTGGCGCCCACCACGCCCACGGCAAACAGCGCTACCGACACGAGTGATGACACGATGTCGTACGAAAGCAACATCTGGGGCAGCGAGTACATGTCGTCGAACACCGTAAACAAGAACAGCGGCAGACCCACAAATCCGATGATATTGCCGAGCACGCCACCGATCAGACACGCCCACAGCGAGTAGTCCACATATTTGGACAGGATACGCCCGCGCGAATAGCCGAGCGCCTTGTACAGGCCAATGAGCGTGCGCTCCTCCTCGACCATGCGCGTGGCGGTGGTGAGGCTGATGAGCACGGCGACGATAAAGAAGATGAACGGGAACACCGTGGCAATGGCCTCAATTGACGAGCTATCGCTCTCCACGCTCGAGTAGCTTGCGATGTTATCGCGGTCCTGGATGTACCAGGTGCATTCGCCCAGGTCAGAGAGCTCGGCGCGGGCATCGGCAAACTGCTGGTCGGCGGCGGCACGGCGCTGGTCCAGGTCGGCTTGCGCCTGCGCACGCTCGTCGCTGCCCTCGGCCATGCGATTGATGTTGTCCTGCTCGATCCCAAAGACCATATTCGCCTGACGCTCAGCTGCGTCCAAGCTCGCCGGTGTGTCGACCGTCAGCTCCTGGGCGCGCGCCTTCTCACGCTCCTCGCGGATCTTCTCGATATTGCCCTTGACCTCATTGATCTTTGCCGAGTAGGCATCCGAATAGGAGTTGAGGCTCTTGGCTCCCTCGACGACCACGTGGACAGCGGAGTAGGAAGAAGATGTCGCGGCATCCTCGCTCACGTAGAACTTGTAGTCCGCAGTCGAAGCAGCGCGAAAGGCGTTGACTGTCGAGTCGGAGCTCACGTCGGTAGGATCGAGAACCTCGGCCGTGATGGTGTAGTCCCCATCGGCAAACTGGTCCTTGGCGCTTTGGTTCGACGAGCTCGCATCGTTGGCGGCAAAGCTCACCGTATCGCCGATTTTCTTGCCCGAAGCCTTCAAAAAACGTGAGGTCACTGCCACTTCGCCCGAAGTCTCGGGCAGCTCGCCGCGCACTAGCACCGGTTGGTCAATATTCTCTTTGGAGAGGCTCTGTACGACGACACGCTCGCGCGTCGTACCCACGGCGGTATAGGCGGTCTCGGTATAGATGCCCTCGGCCGTCTCGACGCCATCGACCTCTTGGATCGCGGCAATATCGTCATCGGTCAGACCATAGGTCGACTGCACGTTGATGTCATAGACATTCTGCTGGTCAAAATAGGCGTCGACCGAATCACACAGGTCCTCGCAGCCCGCCTTAAGGCCGCACATCACGCTCACGCCAAGCGCGGTGATCACAACGATAGACAAGAAGCGTTTGAGGCTGCCGCGAATCGTGCGGTAGATGCCACGGCGAAAAACCGTCGGCACCATATCGTTTGAGCTTTGGGCGGTACGGTAGGTCGTAAAATCCTGCTCGCGCTCCGTGTTCTGCGCGTCGCGGCGTTGACTGTTTTGGCGGTCCTGATTCATGGGCGCTACCACTCGATCGTCTCGATAGGCACAGGATTTTGCTGGATCGTCTCGCTCTCCACGCGGCCGCTCTTAAAGCGGATCAGGCGATCGGCCATGGGCGCCAGCGCAGAGTTGTGGGTGATGATGATGACCGTAATGCCTTGCTTGCGGCAAGTGTCCTGTAGCAGCTGCAAGATCTGCTTGCCGGTTTTGTAGTCGAGTGCACCCGTAGGCTCGTCGCACAAAAGCAGCTTGGGGTTCTTAGCCAGCGCGCGGGCGATGGATACGCGCTGCTGCTCGCCGCCCGAAAGCTGCGCCGGAAAGTTAGCGAGGCGGTCGCCCAGGCCAACCTGGCGAAGCGTTTGCTCGGCATCGAGCGAATCGGGGCAGATCTGCGCCGCGAGTTCGACGTTCTCAAGCGCCGTCAGGTTAGGGACCAGATTGTAGAACTGAAAGACAAAGCCAACATCGGCGCGACGGTATTCCACAAGCTGAGCCTCGTTGGCAGAGCTCACGTCACGCCCGTCCACCGTCACGGTGCCAGAAGTTGCCGTGTCCATGCCGCCCAGAATGTTGAGGGCCGTGGTCTTGCCGGCACCCGAAGCACCCAAAATGATGGCGAGCTCGCCGCGCTCGACCGTAAAGCTCGCGCCGTCGAGCGCGTGGATGCGGGCATCGCCCTCGCCGTATGCCTTGATGACGTCTTTGAATTCGATATAGGCCATCGATTAATTCCCATCTGGTCGGATAACTCTTTAGTATTACCCATTTCCCACCTACCAAAAAGGGACAGGTTTATTTTGGCAGGTTTTATATGGGGAAACGTACCTCTTTGGGGGCAGCGCGGGACGCGCAGGGGCGGCCGTGCAGATCGGCACAGCCGTCTCACGTGGAATCGACCGACGCCTGCCTTTCCGTGACACCGGCAACTCGTTTTTGCTTGTTGGCATGGCCGCCATTATGCCTTGGGACTGAGCACTCAAATTCTCACTCCTCATTGCCACGCTTGCCGCAAGCTATCAGGGTGACGAGATGACGACGCTCGCTGTAGCAGCGCAGCCACACTCTATAAGCGAGGCGTTTGCCAGCAAAAAAGCGCGCGACAGGGTAAGCCCGCCGCGCGCTATCCTATGCGGACTAGTTATTGTTGTTGGTCATCGAGGCCACTGCTGCCGCAAGATTGGAAATGGGCATCGTCTGCAACCAGATGCGACCGGGACCGGTGAGCACGGTGTTGAACACGCCCTCGCCACCAAACATGATGTTTTTGACGCCCTTGACCATTTGAGCGTCGATGCTCACGGTCTCCTCAAAGCCGGCCACGTTGCCGGTATCCACAATCATCTGCTGGCCAGCAGCGAGCTCGTACTCAACCAGGTCGCCGTCGATCTCGGCAAAAGCAACACCCGAGCCCGTGAGCTTCTGCATGATAAAGCCCTCGCCGCCAAAGACGCCGGCCTTTGCCTTCTTGTTAAAGTGAATGCTCAACTCGACGCCACTTTCCGCGGCAAGGAACGAACGCTTCTGCAAAATCCAGCTCTTGCCCGGACCGATCTCGATTGGCACGATGCGGCCGGGGAAGCAGGAGCCAAACGCGATCATGCCATCGCCACGCGCGGTCCAAATGTTTTGGAACAATGCCTCACCCGAAAAAGCATTGGAGAACATCTTGCCGATGCCACCGCCCGAGGTAGACATTTCCATGTTGGGGGTCATCCAAGCCATGGCGCCGCTTTCGGTGATCATGGATTCGCCATCGCTAAGGTTGCACGTAACAACCGGGAAAGCCCCTCCGCCGATCTCGTACTGCATGACCGTCTCCTTTCCACTCAGGAGCCGAATAACGATGCCTATATTTTAGCAGGTAGAGATGCATATGTTCACACCGCCCATGCCCTCTCCTGCGGACGTTTCCCCAGATAAAACCTGCCAAAATAAACCTGTTCCTTTTTGGCAGGTTTTAAAGGCAAACGGTGAAGGTGATCTGGTTGCCGTGACCGGATACGGTGGCGGCGCCTCCATGGGCCTCGGCGATGGCACGCACCACGGACAGGCCCACGCCCGAGCCACCCGTCTTGGAGCTGCGCGACGCATCCGCACGATAGAAGCGATCGAACAATCGGTCCAGGTCGCCCTCGGGCAGCTCGTCCACGGCGTTCGATACGACAAGCTCGGCGGCGCCCTTGCCTTTGCCGTGCGAAACGGCGCACAGGCTCAGCTCAATCACGCTGCCCTCGCTCGCATAGCGCGTGGCGTTGTCCAGTAGCAACTCAACCACCTGCGCCACCGCCGCGGCATCGGCATGGGTCCGCACGCCGGTCGCAATCGACGTCGACAGGCGTTTACCGCCTGAGACCGCCACCGACTTAAACGGCGCCGCCACCTTGTTCACCGCCTCCGAAAGATCGATCGACGCCATGGTAAAGCCCGCCGAGCCCTCGTCCATGCGTGCCAAGAACACCAAGCGCTCCGTGAGCGCCGATAATAGCGCACCCGCACTCGCCTTAGTGCTGCCTTAGCAGGTCGATGAGCATATTTAAAAAAGCAAGGTTATAGCTTAGTCGGACTTAAGGAACGGGCGGCTTCACATCTCGCCCTGCAAACAACGCCCGTACAGCGAGCGCGCTTGCCGCATGGGCGTTGCGGCCGCCTGCAGCTTATAGATAGGCGCCCTCAAGCCGAAGCAGCCACTCCTTGCGATCGAGCCCGCCGGCATATCCGTTGAGCGAACCATCGGCGGCAACTACGCGATGGCATGGCACGATAATCGAAATGGGGTTACGCGCAACCGCAGCCCCCACCGCGCGAGGAGATACAACGGGTGCCTCGTTTCCCGGCACATGATGTCGAGCCGCAACACGCTGGGCGATCTCGCCATACGTAGCGACCTCGCCACGCGGGATAGAAAGCAGCTCAAACCAAACCTCGCGCTGAAACGCCGTGCCAATCAAATGCAACGGCGGCGTAAACCGAGGCTCCTGCCCCGCAAAATAAGCATTCAGCCAAGCCCATGAACGCTCAAGCACCGAAGAGGCCACACCATTTGCCGGACTCACCGAAGACATCCCACCGGTACCAGAAACCGCATCGGTACCTACGACATACTCCGCATCCTCTTTGAGCAGCGTAGAGCCAAAGTGCTCCTGCCCCTCAAACCAAAGCCCCGTCAAACCGCGGCCATCAGCGGCAAGCAGGATTTCGCCCAAAGGCGAGGCAAATGTCGTCGTGACCACCAGCGGCTCCTTTCAAAACTCAGCAAACATAATACCGCGAACTGTGCAGACAACCCCCGCAGATACGTCCGGGCGGGCTCGCAATTACTTCAGCGAGGCTGTTTTTCCCAATCAAGCGAAGAAGACGCGGGGCTTCGACGCCAGGGCGGTACCCCCGCCAGCTGAGCTCTAATACTTTCCCGAGAAGTGAACGAGTAAAAACGAAGCCCCGGAGCATCCACACCTTTAGACCAAAAAACCGCAGGATTCGCGCTGCAAAACCGCAGGAAATAGCGGTCAAAATATGCCAATGCTTCGGGGGTCCAAATAAGGTCGTTCACTTCACAGGAAAAGTATTAGACCTCAATTCGCACCAAGCCCAAAGTCACCCCAGGCAGCAGGCGCGAAGCGCCGCCGCTGCCGCCACGGCCCCGCAGTAGACCCAGGCGGCAGGCGCGAAGCGCCGAGGCCGCCGCCGGGACCAGAGCCCGCAACAACCACGCGCCCCCACATCAGCCCAGCGGCCCCAACCAACAACGTCCCCATCGCAGAGCGCTCGCAACAGCGTCACCGCAGGCGGGGGCCGGGCTTGGTTTTCAGAACATTCCGCAGACCAGTGTGGCGCCTTGTCCGCGGCTCCGAAGGAGCAGGACAAGGCGCCACACATGGTCGAGGACGTTCTGAAAACCAAGCCCGGCCCCCGCCGGACAGGTCAAACTACTCGCAGAGCAGCTTAGCGATCTGGACGGCGTTGGTTGCCGCGCCCTTACGGATTTGGTCGCCGCAGCACCAGAAGGTGATGCCGCGCGCGGCCTCGGGGTTCGAGATGTCGCGACGCACGCGGCCGACCCAAATCAGGTCCTGGTCGGACGTATCCATCGGCATGGGGAAGCGATCGTGCGCATCCTCGGCGCTCATGTCGTCAACCAGCTTCACGCCCGGAGCGGCAGCCAGCGCAACACGGGCCTCGTCAACCGTAATGTCACGCTCGAACTCGAGCGTAATGCTCTCGGAGTGCGAGCGCAGCACAGGCACGCGCACGCAGGTGCAGTTCACGCGCAGCTCGGGCAGGTGCATGATCTTACGGCCCTCGTTTTGTAGCTTCATCTCCTCAGAGGTAAAGCCCTCCTCCTTGACGCCGCCAATCTGCGGAATCAGGTTGCTCGCCAGCTGGGCGGCAAATGCGCGCGGCTCGGGAATCTCCTCGCCACGGCCCAGGGCAGCAAGCTGCGCTTCGAGCTCGGCCATACCGGGAGCGCCAGCGCCCGAAGCCGCCTGGTACGTCGAGACGATCATGCGCTTCACGCCGGCGAGCTGATGCAGCGGCCACGTGGGAACCAGGCCGATGATGGTCGCGCAGTTGGGGTTGGCGATAAGGCCGTGATGCCACTTGATGTCGTCGGCATTGATCTCGGGCACGACCAGCGGCACCTCGGGATCCATGCGGAAGGCATGGCTGTTGTCGACCACGACGGCGCCGCGCTTTACGGCCTCGGGCAGCAATTCCTTGGCGATATCGTCGCCGGCAGCGCCAAGCACAATGTCACAGCCCTCAAAGGCCTCGGGGCAAGCCTCTTCGATCACGATTTGCTCGCCGCGGAACTCGACGGTCTTGCCCGCGGAGCGTGCGCTTGCCAACAGCTTGAGCTTGCCGACCGGGAACTCCTGCTCGTTGAGGCACTCGAGCATCTGGGTGCCCACGGCTCCCGTCGCGCCCAAAATAGCAACCGTGTACTGTTTCATGCTTCCCCCTTTAAAGGTTGTGGCTTTTGCCCGCACGCCGAGCAGGCCGATTATTGTTGCCAGTTTATACAAGAACAGGGCGGGCATGAAACCCGCCCCGTCGAAACGAAACCGAAACGAAACGCCCCGCCGTAGATTTTTGAGACATGACCCAAAAATCTACCGAGCAGTCGCTACTTTTTGAGCGCGGCCAGGGTGAGATCGGCCGGCGCGGGAGCCTCCAGATCGGAGACCTTCACAATGCCGTTCTCATCGGAGAAGGCACGGTAAATGGTCCGAATCGCAAGGTCGAAGTCCTTCTCCTCGACACCGATAATGATATTGATCTCGTCGCAGCTCTGCGAAATCATGCGCACGCTCACGCCGGCCTGGCCAAGCATGCCAAACAGGTGGCCCGAGATGCCTGCACGACCGCGCAGGTTACGGCCGACGGTCGCGATGAGCGCCAGACCCTCGACAACCTCGATCTCGAGCGGCTCGACCTCCTGCTGAATGTCACCAACGAGCGAGTACAGCGAATCGTGCACGTCCTGCTCCTGCACCACGGCGCCAAAACGGTCGACACCGGTGGGCATGTGCTCGACGGAAACGTCATAGCGTTCGAACACCGAAAGCGCACGGCGCATAAAGCCAACGCGGGGCTTGGTGCGGTCGCGGGCAACGTTGATGGCGACAAAGCCGCGCTTGCCGGTCACGCCGGTAATGATGGGCTCCGCCTCGCCCTCATCAGCCGTCTCGCTAATGATGGTACCGGGGTCCTGCGGCGCATTGGTGTTCTTGATGACCAGCGGAATACCCGCCTCGCGCACGGGGAACACGGCCTCCTCGTGCAGGACGCTTGCGCCCATGTACGAAAGCTCGCGCAGCTCCTCGTAGGTAACGCGCGCAATGGGCTGAGCCTCGGGAACAATACGCGGATCGGCAGAATAGAAGCCCGAGACGTCGGTCCAGTTCTCGTACAGGTCGGCGCCCAGGCACTTGGCCAAGATCGAGCCCGAGATATCGCCACCGCCTCGATCGAGCAGCTTGATCTGGCCCTCGCGCGTCGCGCCGTAGAAGCCAGGCATAACGAAGCCGCCCTGCTGGCCATACTCCTGCACCAGCTCGGAGGTGCGATTCATGCTGAGCGTACCGTCGTGATGGAACGCCACAACCGTCGCGGCGTCCAGGAACGGTAGGCCCAGGTACTCAGCCATCAGGCGAGCGGTAAAGTACTCGCCACGGCTCACAAGCTCCTCGGTGGAGTAGCCGCCCGAGCGGGCGCGCTCGGCAAAGGCCGCGAACTCCTCACGGATGGGATAGGTGAGCTCCAACTCATCAGCGATATCAAAATAGCGCTGGCCGATGTCCTCGAGCAGCTCCTCACACGACACGTGGTACTTAACGTGCGCATTGACCAGATAGAGCAGGTCGGTCACCTTGGTGTCGCCCTTAAAGCGGCGGCCGCAGGCGGAAACCACCACAAAACGGCGGGCAGGGTCGGCGTCGACGATGGCCTTGATCTTTTTGAAGTGTTCGGCGTCGGCGACCGACGAGCCGCCAAACTTGGCAATCTTAATCATGGGCTGGAGGTTACCTTTCTAAAAAGCCTCTGCGAACCTATTTTGCGCGCTCTGATACCATGGTTTCACCGATTGGGACCAAGGCATCCGAGGAGCAGTGTTATATGGGAACTTATCATAGTACACGAGGACGCACTTTATCGTGCTCAAGTAAGGTGGCAATCCGTACCGGCATCGCTCCCGACGGGGGTTTGTTTGTCTCGGACGAGCTCGGCACCCAGCAGGTCGATATCAGCTCGCTTGCAGATAAATCGTACTTTGAAATCGCTCAAGATGTGTTGGGAATGTTACTGAATGATTACACGGCCGAAGAAATTTCGGCGTGTGTCGACGAGGCATACCGCGGCACGTTCGCGAGTGAAGAGGTTACGCCGCTCGTCAAACTCGACGCTGCGCCGGGCGCTGACGCCCCTCAGACCTATGTGATGGAGCTCTTTGGCGGTCCCACGAGCGCCTTCAAGGACGTCGCCCTGCAGATGCTCCCCCGCTTGATGGCCCGCACTTCCGCCAAGGACGGCGGCGCCGAGCGCATCATGATCGTCACCGCCACGTCGGGCGACACAGGCAAGGCAGCACTCGCCGGCTTTGCCGACGCCCCGGGCACGGGCATCACCGTCTTTTATCCCGAGGGCAAGGTCAGCCGCGTGCAGAATCTGCAGATGTCCACGCAGGAGGGCGGCAACGTCGCCGTCTGCGGCATCCGCGGCAACTTCGACGACGCCCAGAGTGCCGTCAAGCGCATCTTTGCCGATAAGGAGCTGGCCGAGCGCCTGGAGGCCGCCGGCACCGTGCTTTCGAGCGCCAACTCCATCAACGTCGGCCGCCTGGTGCCGCAGGTCGTCTACTACTTTGCCGCCTATGCGCAGCTGCTGCGCGCCGGCGCCATCGAGGCCGGCGATGCCGTGGAGTTCTGCGTACCGACCGGCAACTTTGGCGATATCCTGGCCGGCTACTACGCCAAGCGCATGGGTCTGCCCGTCGCCAAACTCGTCGTGGCCAGCGACAAGAACAACGTGCTCGCTGACTTCCTGACCACCGGCGTCTACGACCGCAACCGTCCGTTCTTCACGACCATTTCGCCGTCGATGGACATCCTTATTAGCTCTAATCTGGAGCGCATGCTCTACTTCCTGTCCGACGGCGACTGCGAGCTCGTTGCCGGCCTTATGGAGCAGCTTGCCCAGACCGGTCGCTACGAGGTGCCTGCCGAGCTGCTGGCCAAGATCCAGAGCGTATTTGGCTGCGGTTGGGCCAGCGAGGACGAGGTTCGCGCCGCCATCAAGAGCTGCTGGGATGCCAACGGCTACGTGATCGACCCGCACACCGCTTGCGGCTATCACGTCTTTGAGCAGGTCGCCCCCACCGAGGGCGCCAAGGCCCGCGTGCTGCTTTCGACCGCCAGCCCCTACAAGTTCCCGCGCGCCTGCTGCGATGCCCTGGGCCTCGACGTTCCCGAGGACGACTTTGAGGCCATGCGCGTGCTCGAGCAGGCAACCAACACGGTCGCCCCAGCCCAGCTCGCCGAACTCGAGTCCAAGCCCGTCCGCTTCGAAGACGTCTGCGACGTCGATGAGATGGCAAGCTACGTCGAGTCTGCAGCAAAACGAATGAGCACCAACTAGATTCCTTATTAAGCGCCGGCGAAAGCCGGCGCACCTTCTTTTATCAGATAATCCCCGGGATGATGACGAACGCGCACAGCGTGCCTGGCTGTTTAGTTCGTCGCGAGTTCCGCACGCAAAGGAAAGCACTTAATGTGCTTTCCGTCTT
>JAHYYL010000031.1 GCA_019424965.1 Collinsella sp. | reverse complement strand
GAGTTCCGCACGCAAAGGAAAGCACTTAATGTGCTTTCCGTCTTGCGCAGGACTGCCCGAGCAGCGAACTAAACAGCCAGGCACGCCAGGAGGACTCACATGATCAAAATCACCGTCCCAGCAACGAGCGCCAACCTAGGCATCGGCTACGACACCCTCGGCATGGCCGTCAGCCTCTACTCGCACTTCACCTTCGAGCGCGCCGATAAGCTCACCATCACGGGCTGCCCCGAAGAGTTCCAAAACGAGGACAACCTGGTCTACGTCAGCTTTGTCGATGCACTGGCCGCATGGGGCGAGACGGCTTTTCCCGTTGCCATCGACATTCAGACTGACGTTCCCGTCGCCCGCGGCCTGGGCTCCAGCTCCACCTGCGTCGTCGCCGGCATTATGGCCGCCGCCGCACTGACAGGCCACACCGTCGACCGCGCCGAGCTGGTTCGCATTGCCACCGAAGTCGAGGGCCATCCCGATAACGTCGCCCCCGCCATCCTGGGCGGCGCCGTCTGCTCCTTTACGCCGACCGATTCGCTCCCCCAGTGCCTGCGCTACGAGGTGAGCGATCGCCTGCGTTTTATTACCGTGATTCCGCCCTACGAGGTACACACGAGCGAGGCGCGCAAGGTCGTGCCGCAGGAGATTCCGCTCTCCACCGCCGTGTGGCAGATGGGCCGCATCGCCGGTATGACGCGCGGCTTGGAGACTGGTGACCTCGACCTGATTGCCGCCGCCAATGACGACCGCATCCAGGAACCCTATCGTCGCCGTCTGATTCCCGACTACAACGCCGTGCGCGACACCTGCCTTAACGGCGGCGCCAAGACCATCTGGATCAGCGGTTCGGGCTCGACCCTCATGGCCGTGACTGACGACACCATCGTGGCAAAGTTCCTGCAGGTCAAGCTGCGCGAGCAGTTCCCTAAGTGTGATACGCATATCCTCACGTGCGACACCGAGGGCGCTCAAATCGAGTACCTGTAGACATCCTCCTCATATACCTGTCCGGGACGGTCGGGATGTTCCCTCAAAATCGTCCTCGCGCATGAAGGCCCCTTGTCCTGCTCCTACGGAGCGACGGACAAGGGGCCTTCGCGCTGCGGAATGATTTTGAGGGAACATCCCGACCGTCCCTGCGCCTACCTTGCTGAGGATGTCTACAGGGACCCACGCTTTGAAGGGGCGCTGGGCCGATAGTTTGGCTTTTTATTGATAGGGGCTCTTGCTAGGCTGGAGCACTTCCTAGAGGCGGGCATCGGCTGCGTGCTTGGTTTACGCTGCGCTGGTTTCTTTGTATTCGAAGACTGGTTCTAGGAGGTCTTCGATATTGCAGTGGAGGGCTTTTGCTATAGCTCTTACGGTTGTTACCGAGGCTTCGTTGATGTTTCGTTGGCGCTGTTCGTACATTTGGATTGAGCGGAGTGATACGCCCGATTCGTATGCCAAGTCTTGTTGGGTTTTCTTAAGCCTCTTTCTTGCTAGTGCTAGCTTGGTTTGACGAGGTGTTTTCTTCGCCATATCGCAAACAAGACTCGCCACACGTTCCTCTGAGGCTTCATGCCAGGGGTAGTACAGGTTGCGCAGCGCGTCAAACGGAACGACATGCAGCAGATCTTCGAAAGACTCTCCTAGGCGCCACTGCAGGTATGCCAGCATCCAGCCCGCCCAATATTCCGGCGTCTTCTCAAATCGATAGGTGCAGTCCGGTATAGGCCCGTTTTGATAGCCCGACCTTTCGGCGATAAGCGCGAACAGCTCAACACCCGATTTTCCCGACACTACCCATGCATTGCCGCGCTCAAACTCTCGAGCAACCCCGCTCAGGCAAAAGAGTTCAGCAACTTCCGATCCTTCTGCTCCGTAATCGTTAACGGCATAGTCGAAGCAATCCCCGAGGTTGTTCATTGCGTCCTCAAGGTAATAGACGGGGTATGTCCTACTCGGCCCACAATCCGTTAACTCTTGGATCATTTAAATCAACCCTCCCTGCCATCAAATCCCTAATGTCGACACCATCAGAGTCAAATCCGTTTACCGTATCCAGGTACTTTCGTCGAGCGTTCTGTTCTCGCTCAAATCGTTTGGGATAAAACTCGGCTCCTGAGGCCTGCTTCCAATCGCGGAACCTGATCGCCGAGAACGCGCGCTCACTCATAAGCGCATATTGAATGCCCAAATCCCCCAAAAACATAATGCGCTGCAGTTGCCTGAGCGAAATCATGCCGTTAACGAACTGTCTTGCAAACGAAAAGTAGGAATCGTCAGCGCGATAGCCTCGAATGACGTCATAAGGAGAAATATCAATCAGGCAGTTGTCCAGCAAATACCGAAGTCCTTCGCGTGCCAGCGGCGTCGAGACATTAAACTCCCGGTTGTCGGCCAAAATCGCAAGCCAATTGAGGATTGAAAACTCCCCAGACTCTAAATCCAAGACCGAAAGGCCATCTAAATCAAGCTCATATCGATTGGCAATGCCATCAGACTCGGTTCGACATGCCCACTCCATTGCCATTTCCTCATGCGGTGTGCAATAAAACCCGCGCCCATAGTCATTGAATTGTCTGCATTTATCCAACGATGGATGATCAACAACAACGTCCGACCCGTGCCAAAGCTCCATATCGACCTCCAAAAATATCACTTCAGTGATAGTTTACCAATAACTATCACTGAGGTGATATTGATAAGAGCTTTTGAGGGGCCGCGGCCTGACTAAAGGCAGGCCTCGGCGATGCGGCGCTTGAGTTCGTCGATGCCCACGCCGGTCTGGGAGCTTGTGATGATTACGTTCTCAGCCGGGACGTTGAGCTGCTTTTTGATGGCTGCTGCCTGGCGGGCCTGTTGGGTGCGGCTGAGCTTGTCGGCTTTGGTGAGGCAGACGATAAAGTTGAACTCGTTGCCCTGCAGGTAGTCGATCATGTCATGGTCGAGTTTACTGGGGTCGTGGCGAATGTCCACCAGCGACACAACCAGGTTAAAGCTGCGCTCTGAGTCGAAGAAGTCGCCGATAAGCTCAGCCCAGCGGTCGCGCTCGGCCTTGGAACGACGGGCGAAACCGTAGCCCGGCAGGTCCACAAAATGCACGTCGTCGGCCTCAAAAAAGTTGATGTTGCTCGTCTTGCCCGGCGTGCTCGAAACCTTGACCAGGTTCTTGCGGCCAAAGAGTTTGTTCATGATGGAGGACTTGCCCACGTTGGAGCGGCCGACGAAGCTCACCTCGGGACAGGTTGACTCGGGAATCTGCGAAACCTTGCCGTAGCTGGCGACGAACTTGGCAAGCTGGTAGTTAATTGAATCGGCCATGGACACTCCTTGGTCGTAGGTTCTTACAAAACGGGCGTGCTATTGCGCGGCGGCGATACGACGAACGATGTCAAGCGTGATGCCGCTCGCGGTGCGAGCGTACTCGTCCAGATCGAACTCGCGCTCGCAAAACGCGTCATATGCCTCGTCACAATTATCGCTGATAGCGCGCAGTACCAGGCAATCGACACCATTCTTGGCCGCGATGTGCGCAATTGCCGCGCCCTCCATCTCGACGCAATCGGCATGCGTGGCCTCAATCGCAGCGTTACGCATGGCGTCACCCGTAACAAAGCGATCACCCGTGGCGATAGTGCCACACAGGAACTGCTTGGGGTCCTTCTCCGCAGAAGTCTCATCCGCCGAGGCATCCACAAATCCATGCTCGGCAAGCACGGCGGCGGCAACATCAGCCAACGCCGGTGTCGAGACAAACTCCTCGAGCCCCGGCGCGGACTCGGCGATGAGTGCCGTATCGGTATCCAGATAGCGCAGGCACTTGCCTATAACCACGTCGTTAATATGGAGTTTAGGGTTTAGGCCGCCCGCAATGCCCGAAAACACAACGGCCTGCGGGGCGTATTTGCTGATGAGATGCTGCGTTGCGGCAGCGGCGTTCACGGTCCCCATGCCTGCCGTCGTGGCGACTACTGTCAGACCCGAAAGCCCACCGTTCACAACGGTCAAGCCCGCCTCCTGCGACTCATGCGTGCCACTCAGCTCTTCCTTAATCTGCGCAACCTCTTTTTCGAGTGCGCCTATGATCGCGATGGTTGCCATGCCATCCCCCAAATCCGTGCAAATTGCTTATCCACGGTATGGTACCAGCATTTTGGCTCAACCGTGTCAGCACCAAGCCGTTAGGCCAGTACAGCTCGGGTATCATAAAGGGGCAAAAATGGCTTGTTAGCCGATGGCCGACCTGAGCTCCGCACGGCGCTTTTTCATACCGGCCATAACGGCATTGCGCAGCTCGGGCATGCGCGCGGTATCCATCTGAGGTACGCCCTCAAGCTTATAGGGAATGCCCAGTTGCTCGTACTTGACGACACCCATCGTGTGATACGGCAGCATTTCCAGGCCCACCACGTTGTGCCATGGAGCGATGAGGCGACCGAGCTTCTCGCACTCCTCCACCGTGTCGGTAATGCCCGGCACCACCACGTGGCGGATAACGACCTTGATCTTGCGACGTGCAAGTTCATCGCCGAACGCCAAGATGCGTGCGGGATCGCAACCGGTCAGCTTTTTATGCTCGACCGGGTCGGCATGCTTAATATCGAGCAGTACCATGTCGGTCTCGTTGAGCACGGCATCGAACTTCTCGGGGTGGTTGGGGTCAAATGCATAGCCACAGCTATCTAGGCAGGTATGTACACGGCCATCGGGGTTGTTATGCATAGCACGAAACAGATCGGCCAAAAACTCGGGCTGCAGGAGCGGCTCGCCGCCGGACACCGTAATGCCACCGCTGCGATAGAACTCGTGGTTACTCTGGAACTCATCCATCAGGTGTTCGACGGTCACCATGGTGCCGCCGTTGACCGACCAGGTATCGGGATTGTGGCAATACGCGCAGCGCATGGGACAGCCCTGAACAAACACCACAAAGCGGATGCCGGGTCCGTCGACCGTTCCCATCGTCTCGATCGAATGCACGCGGCCAAGGGCAAACGCAGAGTCCTCGGGACGAGCGTCCACACCCTCAAGCGTCATTTCTGCCATTCGCGCTACCTTGCCTCTCCTTGGATGCAACCAATTAAAATGCCAGAGTCATTCTAGCCCATGCGTTTGCGTTTAAACGTCTCGGACTAGAACGGCACGTTTTAATCTATCCCCCATCACCATGGCTGGGGGCTACGTCGAGATGTCAGGCTGAAGAACGCTCGCCTGCGGCCTTTACGCCTTAAGCGTGAGCACCGCACCTAAGGCGGTCGGGCCGCAATGGCTCGAGATGACGCCGCCGACCTGAGTCCAGGTAACATCCTTAAAGCCCAGATCATGCGCATAGACCTCCATGTCATCGCGCAGCTCCTGGGAAAGGCCCACCGAATACGCCAGGCCAATGTGCGAGTAGTCAATCTCGCCCTTCGCAACCATGTGGTCAATAAAGGCGCGGGCGCACTTGAGCATAGAGCCGCGGAACTTCTTGGTCGCCACGAACTTGCCGCCCGTCACCTCAATGCAGGGCTTAATCTTGAGCAGATGGGCGCCAAGGAATGCGACGTTGGACAAGCGACCGCCCGCCTTAAGAAAGGCAAGATCGGTAGGAACAAAGCCCAGCAGCACGCGGTCCATGACGGAATTCGTAAATGCAAAGATCTCGTCGACGGTGGCATCGGGGTGAGCCTCGATGTATTTGGCGGTCTCGACGACAACGAGCGACTGGCCTACCGAGACAAAGCGCGTGTCCATAGAGAACACGTAGTCGCGACCCTTGGCGGCGATCTTCGATGATTGATGCGAGCAGGTCGTGGCCTCGGAATACGCGAGATGCAGAATAGTCGCATCGGGCTGCTCAGCGTGAATGCGGTCGTACACGTGAGCAAAATCCGCAGGCGCGCAGCCGCTGGTCTTGGGCATCACGCCAAACTCGTTGCAGCGCGAATAAATCTCGAGCGGATCGATCGAGCCGTCCTCGACGGTCTCGTCACCAATCGTGACATGCATGGGCACGCGCACGATGCCGTAGCGCTCGCAGAGCTCCGGCGTCACATCCGACCCAGACTCAACCACGATTACGTACTTGCCCATTATTATCACGACCCATCTCGACATTGGCTTTTCAATACATGGCACGCGCCGCCGCACTGTTGCACAACGGCGTCCAAGCGCCAAAGAGACGCCGCCCCTTGCACACAACAAAGGACAGCGTCTCCCTGGAAAACTCCGTGCTTATCTAGGATTCCACACGGTTTATTAAGGAGGGTTACTTATTCCGCAAACGGTCGCTATATGCGGTAAGCGGTAGTTGGCCGCGACAACTGCGACACATTCCGTCCAGCAAATCCAATCGTGCTCCACGCACGGTTAATGCACGAGGCGGTAGAAATTCATCGATGCCGCACCCTCGGCGTGCAGCTCCATCGCCGGAACCGCCGGCGAATAGGTACGGCTCGTAAGTGCCGCCTCGCCGCCATTTGCAAAAATCTCGACCATCGTAGTGTCCGAAAGCACGCGCAGGTCGCGAAGCTCGCTGAGCTCGATCGACCTCTGGTCGCGCCCATAGCCTTCGTCACCCATGTCGAGGGTAAGCATCCCGTCTGCATAGCGCACAAAGACACCCTTGCGGATTTCGAGCTCGATCACCTGGGCGCCCTCACAGGAAACCACAAGATCAAACAGGCGGCCCGGCTCCTCAACGGTTTCACCGCCTGTCGCGCAAACGCAGTCGCCGCGCATCCTCTCAATCTCGTGCACCGGCTGCTGACAGAGCTTACCATCGCGCATGCTCAGTTTTCTCGGCACCGTCAACGCGCACTGCCACCCGCGTGCCACCGTCGGGCTTTTTGCCGTCGCATCGGGGCAACCCGACCACCCGATCATCAAACGCCGACCCGCAGCATCCTCAAAAGACTGCGGTGCGTAGAAATCAAAGCCGGCATCGACCATCGGGGGCATGCCCTGCCCGGCGATCTTAAAACTCGGCGCCTCCCAATCGGCCTCGATGGGAAACCACACGCACTGGTGCGGATTGCGGTAACGCCATCCATCGGCGGACACACCCTGCGGACAGCAAACGAGAATAAGCTCACCATCGAGCTCAAACAGATCGGGGCACTCCCACATAAAGCCAAACTTCTCGCCCAACTCAATGCGCGTCGCATAGCTCCAGTCCTCTAGATTGCTCGAGGTATAGACAAGCACGCAGCCGCGGTCGTCTTTCGTACGAGCGCCCAGAACCATGTAGTAGATACCATCGTGTTCAAGGATTTTGGGATCACGCACGTGCGTACCGATATCGTCGGGGTAATCGACCGGCCCAACAGCTATGCGCTTCTCGCCCAATTCGTCGGGGTTCTCGGCAACCACATGAATCTGGTTTTGCTCACGGCCCGTCAACACGTAGTCGTAATCATCGCGGTCAAAATGCTTGACGTTGCCGGTATAGAAGTAGTGAATCTTGCCGTCGTGTACAAAGGCAGAACCAGAATACGCTCCGCTCGAATCCAAATCGGAATCGGGGAACAGCACAGGGCCGCGATTCTCGTACGTCACAAAATCCTTTGTTGTCAGATGATTCCAAAGCACTGGACCGCCATGCGCAGCATCGAATGGATCGTATTGGTGATAGATGTGATACGTATCACCGATCTGCACCAAACCGTTGGGGTCGTTGAGCCAGCCAAGCTCAGGCTCCACATGGAACAGGAGCCTATCGGGGTCGGACGCGATGCGACCCGCCGTCTCATCCTGTCCGGCACGCCACTGCTCATAGTCCGCGCGTGTCACCTTATTTTTTTGATTAAACATCGCCGTTGACTTTCTCGTCTATGGGGAAGGACGCTCGACTCACACGAGTCGAGCGTCCTTCCCCAAATGGACTTATCCTCAGATTACGCTGAACGGCTCAACTAGAAGCTGACATCAAAGCCAGCACCAGCGCCCTCTTCATCAGTGGTCGGCACGCCCTTTGCCTTGTTGTAGGCAAAGATCAAGACGATCGGCACGATAAAGGCGATGAGATTGCCAGCCACATACCACACGAGCGTCTCGGGCGTGACGATGAGCAGGCCAAGCACGCCGGTCAGACCCTGACCGATGGCGCGCACCTCAAAGAGCTTCACGAAGGCACCGCCGCAGCCTGCACCGATGCATGCGCAGATGAACGGAATAACCGAGTAGCGCATGTTTGCAGCAAAGATTGCGGGCTCGGAGATACCGACCAGCGTCGGGATAAAGGACGACATGCAAATGTTGCGCTCTTTGGAATGCTTCTTGTGAATGAGGTACATGCCGATGGCGCCGCCGCCCTGGGCGATGATGGAAACCGACCAGATGGCCTGGATGTAGTTGAAGCCGGTCGTGGCAACGAGGTTGGCCTCGATACCCTGGATGAACTGATGCGTACCGGTAACGACGAGCGGCTGCAGGAACGCGGCGAAGACAAAGGCACCAAAGACGCCCATCCTGTTGTACAGGATATCGATTACGCCGGCGAGGACGTCACCGATCAGGTTGCCGAGCGGGCCGAACACGGTGAACAGGGCAACGTTAGCAAGAATCAGGGTAACGGTCGGGACAAAGACGAACGAAACGACCTCGGGGATGTACTTCTGGGCAATCTTCTCGACCTTGGCCATAAACCAGGCAGTCAGGATTGCGGGGAACACGCCGCCCTGGAAAGCAACCATGGGAATGGATAGCGGACCGAAGTTCCAGTACTCAGCACCCGTCGGGTCCATAACGAACGTGTTGCGGTTCATAAGGCTCGGGTGAACCATGACGATACCGACGAGGATGCCCAGGATCGGGTTACCGCCAAAACGCTTGACCGCGCTGTACATAACCAGGACAGGCAGGTAGTCGAACGTGGTGGCGATAATGGCAAAGAAGCTTGCGAGGTTCTTGAGGAACTCGCTGTGATCGGCGAGGCTGCCTTCCATGCCAAAGAGGCCGTTGGCAACGATCAGCGACTTAAGGCCGATGATGATTGCAGCGCCGACGAAGGCGGGAATGATGGGGATAAAGATGTCCGAGAATACCTTGAGGACCGAGAAGAACTTGCCCTTCTTGTCCGCCTCGGCGCCCTTGACCTCGGAAGCACTGATCTCCTTAACGCCCGTCAGAGCCATAAACTCATCGTAAACCTTGTTGACGGTACCGGTACCGAAGATGATCATGAGCTGGCCGCTGTTGTACAGCACGCCCTTGACGCCATCGATGTTCTCGAGCTCGGCCTTGTTGTATTTGCTCGTATCCTTGAGCACCAGACGCAGACGGGTCACGCAATGCGTGGCGCCCTCGATGTTCTCCAGTCCGCCGACGTTGTCGACGACTTGCTGGGACACTGCCTTGTAGTCCATGTTCTTCTCCATTCCTTTTCTAAATCATAAAACGGTTCGTTGCCGCTACAGAGACGCGATCGTTGCGTTTGCGCACTTGAGCGCACCGTCGGTGACGGTAAGCGCCACACCCTGGCCCTGCTTGTTGCAGAAGCGAGCGTTGAGCGCAACATCATCGACAAAGATGGTCGCGATGTCGTCGTCGACGACCAGACGCACATGGTGAGTGCCCTCGCCCTTAAAGAACAACGGACGCTCGAGGCCCATGTTGTTGACCTGGAACCACGGGTACTGGGGAGCCGGCGTGAACTCGAGCTTGCCCTCGCGCAGGTTGGCGCGGAACTCATAGGCAAGACCAGTCTCGGCGTCCTCGGCGAACTTGACCGAGAAGCCGGCAGCGTTACCGCCGAGCTCAATGTCGGCATCGAGCAAGTAGGTGGAGCCGGCATCCGCGGCGAGCACCTGCTCGACCTTGCCCGACTCGCAGGAAAGCTCAAAGGTCTCGACTGCCTTAGCCTCGCCAAAGGCGCCAAGCATGCTGTCGGGGAGCTTGGTGCCGAGCGTTCCGTCGGCACGCTGAACGATCTCGAGGGGCATAAAGGTGCCACCCCATAGGTAAGAGCTGGGGTCGCCGCCCTCGTCACGCGTAGGAACCCAACCAAAGAGAACGCGACGCTCGCCATCGAATGCGGTGCGAGCAGCGTAGTACGCGCGGCCGTCGAAGGAGTCGTCAGCGGGGGTAATCCAAGGACCGTTGATGGACTTGGACATGCGGTAACGGGTCTTGTTGCCGTCGCTGTACTCGGAAAAGACGAGGTACCACCAGTCGCCCATCTTAAAGAGATCAGGCATCTCAAACATGGTGTACAGGCCCGGGTTCCACCAGTCGCCCTGGAACTCCCAGTTGGTCAGATCCTTGGAGGTGAACTTGACCAGGCGGCCGGTCATCAGACGCTTGTCCTCGCCCACACGCGTGCCGAGGATGAGCATGTACTCTTCGTTCTCCTCATCCCAAAGCACAAAGGGATCGCGCCAGTTGCGGTCATCGTAACCCTCCTGGGGCGGAAGCAGCGTCTCGGCGATGTTCTTCTCCCACTTGACGGCGTCGTCGCTCGTTGCGTGAAGAAGAACCTGCTTCATCAAACGTGCGCGGACCTTATCGCGATTGCAACCAGTGTAGAGCGCATGGTACTTGTCGCCCACCTTAAACACCGTTCCGGCATAAATGTACTGGTCGACTTCCTCGTCGCCGCCACGCTCAAGGCTCTCGCCAAAGTCCTTGTAGTTGACGAAATCCTTGGTCGTAGCGAGTGCCCAGCCAAACGGCTCTCCGAAAGGTTCGGGGTTACGCGTGTCACGCTGATGATAGAGATAGAACGTGCCGTCCTCGCCGTACGGCATGATGTCGCCTACCCAAATTCCCTCAGGCTGGTAATACACCTTGTGCATCCGAGACTTCCTTTCCACGACATACTAACTCGGTACAATGGCAAGATATGTCAATCGTTTTCATATGTCAAACGTTTTCACACCAATACGTCTTTTCGCAGTTCCAGTCGTCGGCAAACGGTTGACATATGCCGGTGAACGGTCATCAGAGGCGTTTGAGGAATTCTTTTGGCACGGGATGAACTACGCGGTTTTGCCCTCAATGAGTTCAACGGGGAGCTCGATATTCGATTCGGGATTATCGCCGTTAATAAGAGCGATGATGGATTGCGCCGCGAGCTCTCCGATGCGATCGATATCTTGACGTACGGTTGTTAAGTCAGGCATAAACGTCATAGTTCGGCGGGCACCATCCGCGCCCACGACCTTAATATCGTCTGGAGCGCTCAAGCCGCGCTGCTTCATCACGTTGAGACAGATGGCCGCCATCGTATCGTCTCCCGCAAAGATGCCGTCAATATCGGGGTTCTCATCGAGGATCTTCGCAACGACCGCGCCCTTTTCGTCGTCGGGCTTAACGAACTCAACCTCACGGACAAGCGCGGACAAACCGGCCTGCTCAACAACATCGAGGTAGGCATCGGTACGCTTATTGGCAGGCATGCGCATGCGGCTATTGCTGCGCAGGCACAGGATACGCCTGCAGCCGTCATCAATCAGACGGCGCGTGGCGAGCTCGCCGATGCCATAGCTGTCACTTGCAATCTGGACAGAGCCCTCGCCAAGATCGCAGTCGATGCCAACCAGGCTCAAGCCCATCTCGGCATATGCCTCGGCACCGATATTGAGGGAGTTGACGATGACGCCGTCGACCATATTGCGGCGGAGCATGTCAATATAGGAACGCTCAAGATCGGGTCGATTGGCGCTGTTGCACAGCAACATCTTAAAACCGTTTTCCGCTAACGTGCGCTCGACCGCCTGCACAACCTGAGCATGGAACGGGCTGCTCACAAAGGGAACAATCATGCCGATAAGGTTCAGGCGACCGTTGAGCATGGCACGGGCGATATCGTTGGGCGTGTAATTGATGCGCTCCATCGCCGCATGGACTTTATCGCGGGTTTCCTGGCTAATGTAGCCGCGATTATTAAGCACGCGAGATACCGTAGTAGGCGAAACCCCCGCCACCGCTGCAACTTCCTTGATGCCAGGCTTAGCCGTATCTTTAGAACGAGCACTCTCGCGAGCCATAGCACCCTCCCCCATCAACATGTCATACGTTTACATACGAACAAAGCATACCCCAACAACAGCGGGAAGACGGTAACAGTACAAGTAAGTAAACGACTCATCCAAATAATTAGGAGAGTTCCGCCTAGAGGGTGACTACACAGGACCCCAGCCGGGGCTGTTTGGGCTACCTCCCAAAACATTCCGCAGGACGAAAGAGACCGCCGCGCGAAGCGCACGGCGGTCTCTTTCATGTCCGAGGACGTTTTGGGAGGTAGCCCAAACAGCCCCGGCGATCCTGCGGGAGTTGAGTCCCTTTAGAACTTGTCGTGGAAGGTACGCGCAATGACCTCGTCCTGCTGCTCCTTGGTGAGCGTGTGGAAGTTCACGGCATAGCCGGAAACGCGGATGGTCAGCTGCGGGTACTTCTCGGGGTGAGCCTGAGCGTCGAGCAGCGTCTCACGGTTGAAGACGTTGATGTTCAGGTGGTGGCCACCCTTCTCGGCGTAAGCGTCGAGCATGTGGACCAGGTTATCGGCCTGAGTCTCAGAAACTTCAGAAACCTTCATAATGTGTCTCCTTCGATTAATAGGCGCCGGCCGAAACCGGCGCACTAATCAGTAATCGTTATTGTTAGTATAGCACTAACAATAGTTACTCGCCCAGCTGATCAAGGTCGATATCGCCAAAGAACACCTGATCCTCCTTGCCGAGCGCACTCGGGATGATGGAGAAGGTGTTGGAGATACCGTCCTGAGCATCGCGGAACGGGAGCTTGGAAACCGAAGACAGCGAAGCGATGGCGCCGTGGCTATCGCGCTTGTGCATGGGGTTAGCACCCGGGGCGAACGGCTGGCCAGCCTTGCGGCCGTCGGGCGTGGAGCCGGTCTTCTTACCGTACACGACGTTGGAGGTAATGGTCAGAACCGAGGTCGTGGGCACGGAGTTGCGGTAGGTGTCGTTCATGCGGATGTACTCCATGAACTGGTGCACAACGTCGTGAGCGATCTGGTCGACGCGGTCGTCGTCGTTACCGTACTTGGGGAACTCGCCCTCGGTCTCGAAGTCGACAATGATGCCGTTCTCGTCGCGGACGGGGTGGACCTTGGCGTACTTGATGGCGGACAGGGAGTCAGCCACGACGGAAAGGCCAGCAATGCCCGTAGCGAACCAGCGGTGCACGTGCTTGTCGTGCAGAGCCATCTGGATGCGCTCGTAGCAATACTTGTCGTGCATGTAGTGGATGATGTTCAGCGAGTTGACGTACACGCCAGCGAGCCACTTCATCATGTCGTTGTACTTGGCCACAACGTCGTCGTAATCGAGCGTATCGCCCTCGACGGCGCGATACTTGGGGCCGACCTGCTTCTTGGAGACCTCGTCAACACCGCCGTTGAGTGCGTACAGCAGGCACTTGGCCAGGTTGGCGCGGGCGCCGAAGAACTGCATCTCCTTGCCGATGCGCATGGAGGACACGCAGCAGGCAATGCCGTAGTCGTCGCCGTGGTAGACGCGCATGAGGTCGTCGTTCTCGTACTGAATCGAGGAGCTGGCGACAGAAGTCTTGGCGCAGAACTTCTTGAAGTTCTCGGGCAGACGGGTCGACCACAGAACGGTCATGTTGGGCTCGGGGCTGGTGCCCATGTTCTCGAGCGTGTGCAGGTAGCGGTAGCTCATCTTGGTAACGAGCGTACGGCCGTCAACACCCATGCCGCCGATGGACTCGGTGACCCACTGCGGATCGCCGGTAAACAGGGCCTGGTACTCGGGGGTACGGGCAAACTTGACCATGCGGAGCTTCATGATGAAGTGATCCACGAACTCCTGGATCTGCTCCTCGGTGAAGGTACCGTTGGCAAGGTCGCGCTCAGCGTAGATGTCGATGAACGTGGAGGTACGGCCGATGGACATAGCGGCGCCGTTCTGCTCCTTGACGGAAGCGAGGTAGGCGAAGTACATCCACTGGATGGCCTCCTGCGTGTTGGTAGCAGGGTTGGAAATGTCGAAACCATAGGTCTCGGCCATCATCTTGAGCTCGCCGAGGGCGCGGATCTGCTCCTGCAGCTCCTCACGGTCGCGGATGTTGTCGGCGGTCATGACCGTCGGGGTGGAAGCCTTCTGGGCCTCCTTGTCCTTAATCAGGTAGTCGACACCGTACAGGGCGACACGACGGTAGTCGCCGATGATGCGGCCGCGGCCATAGCCATCGGGCAGACCGGTGATGATGTGAGCCGAGCGGCAAGCACGCATCTCGGGGGTGTAAACATCGAAGACGCCGGCGTTGTGGGTCTTGCGCTCGAAGGTGTAGCGCTCGACAACGTTCTCGTCGACCTTGTAGCCGTGCTGGCTGGCGGCCTGGCAAGCGATGCGGATACCGCCGTTGACGTGCAGAGCGCGCTTGAGCGGCTTGTCGGTCTGGAGGCCGACGATGGTCTCCTTCTCGCGGTGGGCGTTATCGATGTAGCCAGCGGGGTGGCTCACGATACCCGTGACGGTCTTGGTGTCCATATCGAGGACACCGCCCTGCTCGCGCTCCTTAAGCAGCAGGTCGAGAACCTCGCCCCACAGCTCCTTGGTACGCTCGGTCGGACCTACGAGGAACGACTCGTCGCCCTCGTAAGGGGTGTAGTTCTTCTGGATGAAGTCTCGGACGTCAACCTCTCCCGTCCAAATGCCTTCCTTGAAGCCTTCCCATGCCTCCTGCATTGTGTAACCACGCTCCTAGTTACGTGTAATGCGGCGCTCTCTCACACCGCTGCTTATTGAATTCTTGAATTTTCGGCTTGCACTACCGGCTTCTTCCGTTCTTCACCACATGTTGGTGCAGGGAAAAACGTTTGTCCACCTTGGAACTGCAACCCAAAACCCAAGATTTCACCCGTTTGAGAAGGATAACATAGCGACCCTCTCCATCTGGGCTGTTATATGTTTCTTTTTTTATATCATAAGGGCGTTTTTTACAAACCCGCAGGAAATGCGAGCGTGAACAACTACCGTTCACCGATTTGTTTGGTATTTTTCCTTGCCTTTGTACGACGTTCGCTCTAGCTGTTATGCCAGCTTTAGCAGAGTAAAGTGCCTCTGAGTAGGCTTTGGGACATGCCTTACGATCTACCCCTTACTTTGCTGATACCGACGGTGTACGGAGGTCGCCTAAAGGTTGTTTTCTAGGCATGACCCAAAATCTACCGTATAGGGTGCGCGTGCAAGGGTATCATCTTTCACCGAAAATAGTTTCTAGTGTTAGGGGTTTTCGGTGGAAGATACCGATTTCCATGAGCTTGGACGTCAGCTCCTTACTGAGTTTGGCGGCATTCACCAGCGCGTTTCGCGCTTTGTGGACAAAGCTCTCAGCGGCGAGATGGCCGTCATGCGCGCCCTCATGCTCGCTGGCGGTTCGCTCACGCCGAGCGAACTCGCCGATCGTGCCTGGGTCTCGAGCGCCCGCATCGCCAATATCTTGCGCGCCCTCGAGGCCAAGGGTTGGATTGAGCGCGAGCACTCAAAGACCGACCGTCGTCGCGTACACGTCATAGTGACCGACAAGGGATTCCAGGATCTCGAAATCAAACGCCGGGAATTCGAGGAGCGCACCGCGGCTTTCCTCGAGCAGCTCGGCGAAACAGATACCCAAGAGATGGTGCGCCTTCTTAGACGTGCCAACGAAATTATCGACCGCAATCAAGAAAGGAGAGATGCCGAGTGAGGATTCTCAAGCTCTTTAAAAAGCATGTCCTGGCACTGTTCGCAGCTATCGTACTTATCGTAATCAGCTGCAACGCCGATCTGGCACTGCCTACCTACATGAGCGATATCGTCGACGTGGGCGTGCAGCAAGGCGGCATCGCCTCGCCCGTGCCCGACACCATTCGCGCCGAATCGCTCGACGACCTCGAACTCTTTATGAGCGCCAAAGACGCCAAGACGGTAGAGGCTGCGTTTGGCAAGGCTGACAAAAACGGCATTCGAACGTACAAGGGCACCGAGGAAGAGCGTGCCGATGGAGGCAAAATTACCGACATTATGAGCCTGCCCGAGACCGTCGTCCTTTCGCTCAACCAGGGCATCGACGCCGACTCCATGGGAGACATGACCGGCACGTCCAGCGAGAAAGACAGCGACGCCGCTCAGGCCATGCCCACGCCCGAGCAAATGGCAGCGATGACGCCCGAGCAGCTCGCCGAGATGCAGCAGAAGGCCGCAGCGGCGCAGAATATGCAAAAGCAGATCGACGCCGACGGCGGTAAGATCACCATGAAGGGTCTGCGTCTAGGCGTTGAAGGCGGCCTAATCGACCAGGGCAAGCTCGTCGAGGGCGCCAACGATATGGCGGACAAAATGGGCTCCATGTCGGGCTCCATCGTGACCCAACGCGCCGTGAGCTATGTGCAGGACGAGTACAAGGCACAGGGCATCGACCCCGCCGACGTGCAGAACGCCTACCTGGGCCGCATGGCGACCACGATGTTTGGGCTGTGTCTGGTGTCGCTGGTCGCCACCATCCTGACCGGTGCCGTTGCTTCGCGCACTGCCTGCTCCATCGCCCGCGACCTGCGCCGCGAGACCTTCAACAAGGTTATGCACTTCTCGCCGGCCGAGGTGGGCAAGTTTAGCCAGGCCTCGCTCATCACCCGCTGCACCAATGACATTCAGCAGATCCAGATGGCCGCAACCCTGTTTATCCGCATGTGTCTGATGGCCCCCGTCATGGGCATCGTCGCCGTCATGCGCGTCCTGGCCAACCATACCGGCCTGGAGTGGACCATCGCCGTTGCCATCATCGCGGTCTCGGCCGTCGTCGGCGTGCTCATGGGCCTCACCATGCCCAAGTTCAAAAAGATGCAAAGTTACGTGGACCGCGTGAACCTTACCGCCCGCGAGCTGCTCGACGGCCTTATGCCTATCCGCTCGTTCAACCGCGAGGAGCATGAGCTCGAGCGTTTTGACAAGGCTTCGCTCGACCTGATGACCACGCAGCTCTACACCAACCGAGCCATGAGCTTTATGATGCCGCTCATGATGCTGGTCATGAACTGCATCACCGTGCTCATCGTCTGGTTTGGCGCGCAGGGCGTGTCCGACGGCGTGATGCAGGTCGGCAACATGATGGCGTTTATCTCCTACACCATGCAGATCGTCATGGCGTTTATGATCCTCACCATGGTTTCGGTTATCCTGCCCCGTGCCGAGGTCGCAGCCGAGCGCGTGGAAGAGGTCATCACTTGCCCCACCAGCATCAACGACCCCGCCTCGCCCAAACTGCCCGCGGCCAGCGCGCCGCGCGGTGAGCTCACCTTCCGCGACGTGAGCTTCCAGTATCCCGATGCCCGCGCCGACGTCATCAGCGGCGTGAACTTCACCACGCACGCCGGTCAGATGCTCGGCATCATTGGCTCCACGGGCTCGGGCAAATCCACGCTCGTGCAGCTGATTCCGCGCCTGTACGATGTCACGGGCGGCAGCATTTCGCTCGACGGTATCGACGTGCGCGACATGACCCTTTCCGAGCTGCGCCACCGTATTGGTTACATCCCGCAGCAGGGGCGCCTGTTCTCGGGCACCGTCGAGAGCAACCTCAAGTTTGCCGGCGACATGGTAAGCGACGAGGACATGCACCGGGCGGCACGCATCGCCCAGGCCGAGGACTTTATCGCCGAGCGCGAGGGCGGCTACGACTCCCCCATCAGCCAGGGCGGCTCCAACGTCTCGGGCGGTCAGCGCCAGCGTCTGGCCATCGCCCGCGCGTTGGCCAAAAAACCTGAGGTCGTAGTGTTCGATGACTCGTTTAGCGCGCTCGACTACAAGACCGACGCGCGTCTGCGCGAGGAGTTGGCCAAAAACGTCACCGACGCCGCGCTCGTGGTCGTGGCGCAGCGTATCGCGACTATCATGCACGCCGACCAGATCATCGTGCTCGACGACGGTCACGTGGTGGGCACCGGTACGCACGAGGAGCTGCTGCACAGCTGCCCGGCGTACCTGGAGATCGCACAGTCGCAGCTTTCCGCCGAGGAGCTGGGGCTCACCCAAGAAGAGATTGCAGCCGTTATGGAAGGAGGCGAGCGCTAATGGCAGACGAGACCAAGACTCAGATTCCCAAGCCCACCCGTCAGCGTGGACCCATGGGCCGCATGGGTGGCATGCGCCGTGGCGAAAAGGCCAAGGACTTTAAGGGCACCATGAGGCAGCTGCTCGGCTATATCGGCCAGCACAAGATTGCCGTGTTTACCGCCGTCGCCTTTGCCGTGTGCTCGGTCATCTTTAACATTGTGGGGCCCAAGGTGCTCGGCCAGGTTACGACCAAGCTGTTTGAGGGCCTGGTTGCCAAAGTCAACGGTACCGGCGATGTCGACTTTAACTGGATCGCCAAGACGCTCGGCTTTTTGCTCTGCCTGTACCTGGCGAGCTCTGTCTGCAGCCTGGTCCAGGGCTGGCTCATGACCGGCGTCACGCAAAAGATCTGCTACCGCATGCGCAAGGAAATCGCCGCCAAGATTGCCGTCGTGCCGATGAGCTACTTTAACGGACACAGCAAGGGCGACGTGCTCAGCCGCATCACTAACGACGTCGATACGCTGGGCCAGTCGCTCAACCAGAGCGTGACGCAGCTCATCACGTCGGTGACGCAGATTATCGGCGTCCTCGTCATGATGCTGTCGATCAGCCTGCCGCTCACCGGCGTCACCGTGCTCACGCTGCCGGCCGCCGCGATAATCCTGGTCGTGATGATTCACTTCTCGCAGCCGTACTTCCGCGAGCAACAGCAGGTTCTGGGCGCCGTCAACGGCATTATCGAGGAGGACTTTGCCGGCCAGAACGTCATTCAGGTGTTCGACCGCGCCGAGGCCTCGATCGAGGAGTTCGACCGTCAAAACGACCGCCTCTTTATTAGTGGCTGGCGCTCGCAGTTCCTGTCGGGCCTGATGATGCCGCTTATGAGCTTGGTGGGCAACATGGGCTACGTGGGCGTCGTCGTGGTGGGCGCGCAGCTCGCGCTGACCGGCAATGCCACGCCTGGCGATATTCAGAGCTTTATCCAGTACGTTCGCAACTTTACGCAACCCGTGCAGCAGCTGGGCAACGTGAGCAACACGATGCAGTCGATGGCCGCCGCCACCGAGCGTGTCTTTGAGTTCTTGGCCGCGCCCGAGGAGGAGCAGAAGGCCGACGCGCAGATCCCCGAGAAGCGCCCCGGCCACGTGGAGTTTGACCATGTCAAGTTTGGCTACACGCCGGACAAGACCATCATCCACGACTTTAGCTGCGAGGCGCAGCCCGGCCAGACCATCGCCATCGTCGGTCCCACCGGCGCCGGCAAGACCACGCTCATTAAGCTGCTGCAGCGCTTCTACGATGTGGACGGCGGTTCGCTGCGCGTTGAGGGTGTCGACGTGCGCGACTGGGACCGCGCGGCGCTGCGAGGCGAGTTTGCCATGGTGCTGCAGGATACCTGGCTGTTTAACGGCACCATCCGCGAGAACATCCGCTACGGACGCCCCGATGCGAGCGATGCCGAAGTCGAGGCCGCTGCACGCGCCTCGCGCTGCGACCACTTTATCCATACGCTCGCCGGCGGCTACGACTTTATGATCAACGAGGAAGGCACTAACCTGTCGCAGGGCCAACGCCAGCTCGTGACTATTGCCCGCGCCATTTTGGCCGACCGCCCGGCGCTGATTCTGGACGAGGCGACCTCTAACGTGGACACCCGAACCGAGGAGCTCATCCAACGCGCCATGGATGCGCTGATGCAGGGCCGCACGAGCTTTGTCATCGCGCATCGCCTGTCCACGATCCGCAACGCCGACGTAATCTTGGTGATTCGCGACGGCGACATCGTCGAGAAGGGCACACACGACGAGCTGCTCGCCCAGGGCGGCTTCTACGCCGACCTGTACAACTCGCAGTTCGACGAGGCGGCGTAAAACCGGCGGCAAACAACCGCAATACCCAAAGAATGGGGGCGCAGGACAACCAGCGCCCCCATTTTTCGTTCTGCGGCCCTTGGACCGCATCCCCTGGAGCCGAATTGACGGTCCTTTCCAGCCCCTGTGGGCAAAAAATGGCAAATATGAGTACTGTCACCTTTTTAGTAACAGCCAAAACTGCCCCAAACGACCTCATTGCGGCCTAGATATGCCTTCAAATTGATCAAAATGCCCGGTAGCATGCTTCTGTGTGCCAACGTTAATGAACATATTTACTGTTGTGTCTATTATCTTGTAAGATCGATATGATACTACGCTAGCAACAGTACTCATATTTGGCATTTTTTGTCCACAGGGTATGCCGCAGAAGATCCAACTTGCTCCAGCGTGCCGTACGTTGGCCCTCCCCTTCCGGCGAGCGCCGACATTTCCCCAGATAAAACCGACCAAAATAAACCTGTCCCTTTTCGGCAGGTTTCACTTGCACTTTAGCGTGCGACAGCGGATAATGCCGAGCATTCGAGAATTCGCCAATTGTTGCCGTTAATTGATAAAGGAGGCCCCATATGGCCATGGAATTCAAGCGCAGGCTGCCGATCCCCATGGAGATCCGCGAGGAAATGCCGCTTCCCGCCGAGCTTACCGCCAAAAAGCAGGCATTCGACGCCGAGGTCGCCAAGGTCTTTACCGGCGAGGACGCACGCAAGGTGCTCATCATCGGCCCGTGCTCTGCCGACCGCGAGGACTCGGTGCTTGAGTACATGAACCGACTGGCCAAGGTCGCCGAAGAGGTCAAGGACAAGCTCATCATCATTCCGCGTGTCTACACCAACAAGCCGCGCACCAAGGGCACCGGCTACAAGGGGCTGCTGCACAACCCCGACCCCGAGGCGCCCGATGACCTGCTTGAAGGCGTTAAGGCCATCCGCCACATGCACCTGCGCGTCATCGAGGAGACTGGCTTCTTTACCGCCGACGAGATGCTCTACCCGTCCAACTACCAGTACCTCGTCGACCTGCTGAGCTACGTCGCCGTGGGCGCGCGCTCGGTCGAGAACCAGGAGCATCGTCTGGTGTCGAGCGGCATTTCGGTGCCTGTGGGCATGAAAAACCCCACTGCCGGCTCCACCACCGTCATGCTCAACTCCATCTACGCCGCCCAGGCGCACCAGAGTTTTATCTTCCGCAACTGGGAGGTCGAGTGCGACGGCAATCCGCTCGCGCACGCCGTCATGCGCGGCTACATTGGCCTCGACGGCCGCACCTACCCTAACTACCACTACGAGCATCTGGAGCGTCTTGCCGAGCGCTACACCGAGCACGCCGGTTATGCCAACCCAGCGGCGGTCATCGACTGCAACCATGACAACTCGGGCAAGCGTCCGCTGGAGCAGTATCGCATTTGCAAGGAGGTGCTCGACAGCTGCCGCCGCAACGAAGCCATCTCCAGGCTGGTCAAGGGCTTTATGATCGAGTCCTACCTTGAGGACGGCAACCAGCCGGTCGACGGCGGCGTCTTTGGCAAGTCGATCACCGATCCGTGCCTGGGCTGGGAAAAGACCGACTACCTCATCCACGAGATCGCGGAGCGGGTTTAGTTACGCGGTTTTGCCAAACCGCGTAACCGGTCGACGCTGCAAGCCCGCCAGAGCGGCAATCTGCCTTTCAACTTCGGCGGCATGACCAGAAGGTCAATGCCGCCTCGTTTCAAGGCACCTTGCTCGCTCTGGCGGGCTTTCGCTGTCTGCGCCAAAACATCGGCGTTGCCGGAGTGGTCATTGGGGACGTCCCCAACGACTACCCCTTGCGTATCGTATGCGCTCCGGGCTTCGGGGGCCAGGCGCACTCTGTTAAACATGCCCTCGGGTCGCACGTTTCCCTTCGAATCGATCATACAAGCCCCCAATCTGTTCGGTTTCCCCAGATTGTGAGCCCGCACACCCAAGCCGCACGGCCCGCCGTTCAGCTGAAACCACCTGCCAAAAAAGGCAGGTTTATTTTGGCAGGTTTTATCTGGGCAAACGTTAAAACCGCCGTAAGGGAGCTGCCTTCCCTCGCGGCGGTTTTCTAGCAGTAAAACCAAGTGAGTAGGCTTTTGGCGGGATGCCGAGCACACCTCAAAACGCCACAGCCCTGACCTGCGATTTTATTGAGCACTTGCCGCGATGTGCTCGGCAGATCCAAAAAAGCCTACTCACTTGCATCTGAGATGCTCTAGATACGCAAAATACCGCCGCGAAGGGAGCTGAACTCCCTTCGCGGCGGTTATTCGTTCTGATTTTGCGACGGTTTTGCCCGCTTGTTACTCGCTGTAGCGGGTGGCGATGGCAGCTTGCACCATGCCAGCGCTCATGAGGTAGGTCACCAGGAAGTAGCCACCATAGGCCGCCAGGAAAATCGCGCAGGTGAGGCCCACGGTGCCGGCGATGCTCATATCGCCGAATACGCTCACCAGCTCGATGATCACCTTAAGCGCCACAAAGGAGTGCGCCAAGCCCACTGCCAGCGGGAACAGGAAGAACACCGCTTGCTGCGCCATCACCGAATGCCGGATCTGGCGGTCGTCACAGCCGATCTGTGCCAGCACACGATAGCTGCGGCTGCCATCGGCCACGTTGGAGAGTTGCTGGATCGACAGAATCGCCGCGCATGCAACGACCAATACAAAGCCGATGTAGATGGCTAGGTAGCTAATAAGACCGTTCATTTGCGCTGCTTGCGTGTACATCTCGGAGCGTGTGATGAAGGTTCCCCACGACCCCGGCTTCTTGCCGTCAACGAGCAGATCGTCGAGCAGAGTGTATTTAATGCTCTCGTCTGCCTCGGTCGTATCCATCCCCTGTTTGTAGTTAACGAGCAGGCTACTGGAATACGGCTGCAGATTAAGTTGGGACAACAGCTCGTCGGCAACGACGACGGTACCCGGATTACTGCCCATCGCCGAGTTGGCGATGGCCGCCGTATCTTCGTCCGACTTATCGGTTGCGGGCTTGAGCGTATGCCCGCCCAAGGTAAGGGCATGGCCACCAGTCATATACTTGGTGTACAGGTCGACCAGCTCGCCGCCCATATCACACGTGAGCAGATACTGGTCGTGACCGATGTGCACCGGCTCCTCACCCATCATCTGACGCAGTTTGTTGTACTGGCTCGCCGGCGTCACAAACAGACCCATCGTATCGGCATTGCTACCCCCGAACGCCTTGGGAAGCTTTTCGCCCATGATCTTGCACATCTCACTTGGGGTCACCGAAGGATTCGAGCTGCCAAACGGGTAACTCAGATACGAATCGATCTGCACATGCTCACCGGCAACATCGGCGATATCGACCTTCTTGCCGGTCTCGTCGTTGTTGTCCGCCGAACTGTCCCTGCCGTGCCATGCGGGGTACAAATCGACCGTTGTATCGGCCGGCACCATGCGATCGGCTTCATCAGACGGATTGACGTACTCTTTGTAGTAGTCGAGCGTATCGGGCGTGTAATAGACATACGTCTGTGACACGTCAACAGGGTTATAGCGCTCCAGGTTTTCGTTCATCACATTGGCAATCGACATACCGCACGTCACCGAGGTGATGGCCAAAAACAGGAGCATCGCGATGACGCCCATCGAAAAGCACACCGTGTTGACCTTGGCCGCAAGCTGGCGCACGGTAAACATGTTGAGGCCGCGCCAATACACGCCGCGCAGGCTCTGCAGCAGCTTGATGAGCATGCCCGAGAGTCCCCAGAACAGGGCAAAGGTGCCCACGGTAACCATAGCGGTCGTAATGCCAAACTGGTTCATGGCCTCTTGCAGCTTGCCGTCCGTCGCGGTTAGCGGGAACCCATCACGTAGCAGACGGTAATAGGCCACACCCACAAGCACCACGCCCACGGCAAAGATGGCAATCGCAATCCAGGGGTTGCGCGTCTTGATGCTCTCGTTGCGACGCTCGGCACCCATAAGCTCGATGAGTTTGGTACGACGCACGGCGCGAAGGTTCAGCAGTAGCGTAAGCACAAACATTACGAGCATGCAGGCAAGGGTCAGATTGAACGCATGCACCGAGAAAAAGAAGTGGAAATTGGCGATCTGTGTCTTAAAAAGCGAGGCCGTAAAGAACGTCATGAGCTGGGAGAGTCCCACACCCAGCACAATGCCGGCGACAAAGGCCACGACCGAGACAATCACCGTCTCGAGCGCCATGATCGTGGCGACGCGTCCGCGCCCCATGCCGAGCACCTGATACAGGCCAAACTCCTTCTTGCGGCGTTTCATGATGAAGTTATTGGCATACACCATCAAAAAGGCCATGACACCGGCCAAAAAGTACGTCAGGTCGCCGAGCATGCTGCCCATAACCTGCGCCAAGCCCTCTTCATCGATTCCGGCAATGTCGACCTGCATCGAGACGGTATTGAAGGCATAGAAGACCGTGACACCCAGGGTGAGCGTCAAAAGGTAGACGAGGTAGTCGCGGCCGGCGCGGCGGACGTTACCCCAAGCGAGTTTACAGAGCATCGGAGCCCTCACCGCCCATCATGGCAACGACCTCCATAATGCGGTCGAAGAACTCTCGGCGATCGGTGTCGCCGCGGCGCAGCTCGGTGAAGATCTTGCCGTCGCGAATAAACAGCACACGGCTCGTGTAGCTGGCGGCAAAGCTGTCGTGCGTGACCATGAGCACGGTGGCGCGTAGACGGCGGTTAAGAGCCTCCAGGCTCTCGAGCAGCAAACGGGCGCTCTTGGAATCGAGGGCGCCGGTGGGCTCGTCGGCCATAATCATAGTGGGGTCGGTGACGAGCGCGCGAGCCGCGGCAACGCGCTGCTGCTGACCGCCGGACATCTGGTAGGGATACTTGTCGAGCACCTGACTGATGGACAGACGCGCGGCCACGTCCTGCACGCGGGTCGAGATTTCGGCCGAATTCACACGGGCGATGGTGAGCGGCAGGGCTATGTTCTCGCGTGCCGTGAGCGTATCGAGCAGGTTGGAATCCTGGAAGATAAAGCCGAGCTCCTCGCGGCGAAACTGCGAAAGCTTGGCCTGCTTCATGCGCGTCACGTCCTGGCCGTTGATGCGGATCGTGCCACTTGTGGCGCTATCGATGGTCGAGACGCAGTTGAGCAACGTCGACTTGCCCGAGCCCGAGGCGCCCATGATGCCAACGAATTCGCCGCGGTTGACGGTAAAGCTGACGTCGTTGAGCGCGCGGGTCACGTTGCCCAGCGCTCCATATACCTTTTCGAGATGCGCGACCTCCAGTACCGGGGTCGCCATGTGCGTGGTTTGCATACCGAGTCCTTTCTTGCGATTAGTCTACGGCATCTATAGTCGCAAGAAGACGAGTCGGCTACCATCGATATGGCTTACGCTTGCCTTACCGTTGTGTAAGGTACGGGTAGCTAGCCTGTCACTTGTTGATGTTGAGAGAGGACTCCTGTTGAAAACTGTTCATGTTGCCGCTGGGATCATTCGCAAGGAAGGATCCGACGAGCTGCTTGCCGTGCAGCGCGGCTACGGCGACATGCAGGGACTTTGGGAATTCCCAGGCGGCAAGCTCATGCGCGGCGAGACGCCCGAAGACGCCGTGCGCCGCGAGCTCATGGAAGAGCTGCAGGTGAAGGTCACCAACCTGCGTGACTTCTACACCGTTGAGTACGACTACCCCGATTTCCATCTCTCCATGGAGTGCTACTACTGCTCGCTCGCCGATGAATCCGATGAGCCCCAGAAGCACGACCGCCAGCTCGATATCCGCTGGATTCCGCGCACCTCGCTTGCCACGGTGGAATGGATGCCCGCCGACAAAGGGCTTATCGATGCTCTGATTGAGTTGAAGGAAGACCGGCTTGAGGCCAATGGCGCTGCCAACGACGCCGAGGCCGCCACGACCGAACACCCCGCCGCCAAACCAAAGCGCGCACCTAAGCGCCGTAGCAAAAAACGCCCCAAGCCAGGTCTGCTCGACGGCATCGATACCTCGGACCTTTCCGCCGACGAGCGTGAACTGGTGCGCCGTCGCGCCGCCATCAAAAAGTCCATGAAGGGCAACAAGCGCGCCAACACCAAGCCCGAGCTGCTCGTTCGCCAGCGCCTGCGCGCCGCGGGCCTTACGGGCTATCGCTTGGAATGGAAGGTTCCCGGCAAGCCCGACATCGCCTTCCCCGGCCGCAAGATCGCCATCTTTGTCAATGGTTGCTTTTGGCATCGCTGCCCTAAGTGCAATCCGAGCCAGCCAAAGCGCAATGTTGAGTTTTGGGAGGCAAAGTTCCGTCGCAACGTCGAGCGCGACCGCGCTGCCGTGGCTGCACTCACTCAAATGGGCTGGACGCCCATAACCATCTGGGAATGCGAGCTCAAAAAAGACCGCATCGACGCCACGATGGAAAGGGTCATCGAGCAGGTGCGCGCCGCAGAGTCGCAGCGCTAACAGCGAGCATTCACACGCTCCGCACGTCCGCGCCACATCCACGTCACAAACCTTAGAAAGCCCTTAAGCTCAAAACCTTTCAAGAGTGTTACTCGATACCTCTGACCTGCAGTTTCATCGTAACACCAAACCAGGTTAAGCCTTTCTTTAGCGCTTCTTTGCGGCAGCCGCGTCATAATACAGCCAACGCACGGGACCTAGCAGCACACCCCGTGCGCAACCTTTTGGTGGACATCGAGGAGGCCGCATAAGCATGCATTCTTCCAATGACGCAGCACAGCAGCCATCCCTAACACATGCAAACCTTTTCTCCTTCCCCCCGACACAGAGAAACGGCCTCCTCGACTCCCCAACCTCACAGCAAAAGCGCTCAGCCGATCAGAGCCTCAACCTGCGAGCATCCTTCGAAAAGCTCCAAGCATCCCTAGACAAGGCGTTCCCCGAACAGGCAAGAGCAATCTAAGCCCATCGCGCTTTATACTGATGTCATGCGAAACATGGATCACATAGAATTGCACCGCGGAGGACGCGAGGAAGCGTTTCCCGAGACCGCCGAAGACTGGCCCTATATTGCCGAACGCGCAGAATTCGCTCGCTATCCGGGCAATTCCGTCCCCTGGCACTGGCATTCCGAAGTTGAGCTTTTCTACATGGAGCAGGGAGCGATTGACTATCGAACGCACGCGGCTCATGAGCACGTACGCTTTGAGGAAGGGTCCGCCGGCTTTATCAACGGCGGCGTTTTGCACAGCACGCTGCAATCACCCAATTCGGCGCCAGCCATTCAAATGCTGCATATCTTTCAGCCGTCGATGCTCGGCGATCCCGCGGGACGTCTCCAAAAGCGCTACATCAACCCATTGCTTCAATGTCGAGGCGTCGATGTGCTCAAATGGTCGCCCACCAATCCCGACGATATGCCCTTTATCGATTTGCTGAAGAGCTCCTTTAGCCACGACCTTCAACAGCCGCAGAACGAGATGGCGCTTCGAAATAGTTTGTCAGAGCTCTGGATTCAGATTAACGCCAAGACCGAACCGCTCTTTTCTTCCGACGGCGCCTCTTGGATGACCAGCCGCGACGTACAGTTCAAGGCAATCCTGGACTTTATCCGCGCAAACTATGCAGCCGCTATAGATGTGCCCCAGATGGCATCTGCAGCCGGCGTAAGCGAAAGAGAGTGTTACCGCATTATCGAAACTTGTGCAGGAACGACCCCGGCGGCATATCTACGCGCATACCGCATAAACCGTGCTTGCGAACTTTTGGCACACACCACGCGAACGGTACAGACAGTCGCGCGCCAATGCGGATTTATAACAGCAAGCCATCTTGGCCAGGTATTTAAAGAACAAATGGGGTGCACTCCTTCGAGCTATCGAGCAGCGAGGCAGAATCTCGATAGCACCAGACAGAAATCCCGCTAGCCCTTCTTCTGTCACTGCATCAAACTTGCAGGCAAACAACAGAGAGGAGCAATCATATGAAGCACTTTGACCATATCGTATTTGACGTTGATGGGACATTGGCAGATACAGAAGAAAGCGTTCTGTCATCGCTTGTCCAGATTGTCCAAGAAGAGACCAGCAAAACGCTTCCCCGACACGAGCTTGACTTTGCCCTCGGCATACCCGGCAAGGATGCCCTTGAGAAACTTGGGATCTACTCGCAGGCAACGTTGGATCGCTGGTGCCAAGTTGCCGCCAGCTTTAAAAGCACCATCAGCGTGTTTCCAGGTTTGCTTGAAGTCATCGCAACACTCGCCGATAGCGGCTGCAAACTTGGCATCGTCTCCTCACGTGCGCGCGACGAATACGCAAAAGAAATTGCACCACTTGGTTTCGATAAGTATTTTGAGCACATCATCCTTGTCGAAGACACAACCGAACATAAACCCGCACCCGCACCCATGCTCGAATATCTCCGACGTGCGGGCGCGAATCCTGGCAACGTCGTCTACGTTGGCGACACCGTCTACGACGAACAATGCGCAACTTCAGCAGGGGTCAGTTTTGCCCGAGCAGCATGGGGATCACACCAAGATATCCCAAACGCCACCTACAACCTCAAAACCCCCAACGACCTACTAACCCTAACAACCAAATAACCCACGCGTCCCACCCTTTCAGCCCCAACACCACAAGGGCGATTGAGCAGGACGGTTTGGGCGGGTCCCCGTACTTAGTTTCCAAAATCATTCCGCAGCGCGAAGGCTTCTTATTATTTTCAGACCTAACGCC